>CAMHUC010000018.1 GCA_946188155.1 uncultured bacterium
AAACGACCAAATAGTTAGGCGAAAAAAATATTATCCGCGCTATATGGAGCTGCCGGCCCGCGGCGGGTAGGACGGCTCACAAAGAACTTGGTTTATAAAAGATTAGAGCTGTCACTGGCCTGCGAGGGGTCTGTGACAGCTTATGTTATGAGGCTTTCCTCTTTTGAAACAAATTGCTACAAATTGACACAAATTTCATCCACAAATTATAACTAATATCAGGCTTAATTCTTTTTGTGGGCAAAATTTGTGGTAATTGGTGGCAATTAGTTTCCATAAGCCCTCTTCTTCTTTATAATTTTGATGCCACTGTTGCCACTACGACATAAACAACTGAGTGTCAGGTGTTTAGATGCTTGCAACGCAGTGGCAAGAGTGGCAAGAGAAATGGGTGTGTTGCCACTACGTAACTGATTGATAGTCAGAGTGTAACGCGTGTAGTGGCAACAGTGGCAAGAAAAACCGTGCAAACATTTTTCAGACGGCTGCTGCATCAGCATCGCTGCCGTCACCTTTGACCAGTCCAGGGGCTGGACCGTCTGAACGCTCAAACCCCATCGGCTGGTCCAGGCGGTGGACCTGCCGGAAGCACGCGTGGCTTGGCCACAGTGAAGAACCAGAATGATTCACTGCTGGATTCTTCTGGCGGGTGAAGGGACTTATCTGCATACAGAGTTGTTACTTATCTGCGGCTCACTTGCTTTTTTTTGTGAAAAATGTTGGATATGTCGGAAAAAGTTCGTAAATTTGCCGCATCGACTGATTAATCACTTGCCGCGTATGATCGTAAACCGCCTTATAGCAGGGCTTCTGCTGATGATAATGACTGTGGCACTCTACGGCTCCGAGGCCGAAGAGATCAGGCGGCAGTTGCCCTCGCTCAAAGGCAAGGATCGTCTCGATGCCTTAGGCAGGCTCTATGACTACATCCAGGCTGACGGTGACTTTGAAGCGCAGCTGTCTTGCCTGAACGAGTATTTGGCAGAGGCTCATCGCCAGGGCAACAGCACATGTGAGGCAGAGGCCCGAGGAGCACGGATTATACTATTCTACAACAACCTTCAGAACGACTCTGTGCTGCGCCATGCGCATGGCGACCTTGACTATATGCTGCAGACGAAGGAAATGGCCAACTACTACCGTGTGTGGAGCTATCTGGTGAACACCTACGTCTACGACGGTTCCGTCACCATCGGTCTACAGGAGGCCGAGAAGATGTATGCCGATGCCAAGGAGCGTGGCGATGATGCCGGGCAGGGACTGGCCTACAGCGTGATGGGCAATGCCTACTTCTGCATGAACGATATGGAGCATGCCTCGGAGGCCTATCAGAAGGGTATCGACATGCTGATACAGATACATCCGCTGTCGACAGACCTCTCGAGCCTCTTCTCCTCGCAGTGCGACGTGCTGGAGACGGTTCACGACTACCGGCAACTGGAGCGGCTCACCGTGCAATGGAAGAACTATCTGACGCAGCTAATTGCCGACTGGAAGATACCCGCCGACTATACCGGCATCAATGAGTCCTGGGCCTACTACTACATCGGCTGTGCCCAGGCCGCTATCGGGCTTGGCAAGCTCGACGAGGCCGAGGCGATGCTGGCCGAGGCGCGTAAGAAGACGACTACGGAGGAGGAGGACACCTACCGCTCCTGGCTCTTCTATCATGCCAAGCTGTCGCAGGCGGCGGGGCATCCAAAGGAAGCCCTGACCTATAACAACCGCCTGACGGCCCTGCTGCCATCCGTCGACGACATGGCGGAGCAGTTGCGCGTGAAGCAGCAGCGGGCAGAGATCATGATGAGGTTGGGGAAGACTGGCGAGGCCGCCCGGCTATACCGTGAGATGTATGAGCTCAACGACTCCGTGAACCGCCACGACTCGAAGCGCAAGCTGGCCGAGATGAACACCATCTTCAAGGTCGACGAGCTGAAGATGAAACAGGCCGAGGAGCAGGCTCGCATGAAGATGGAGCAGGCTCGGCTTAGGATGGAGCAGGCAGAGCAGCAGATTCGCAGCATCGTCATCATCGCCTCGATCATCGTGCTGGCACTCGTGGCGTTCATCTACTTCCGCCACAAGGCCGCCAAGCGTCTGGAGAAAGCCCATGCCCAGCTGGAGGATACCCACAGCCAGCTGCTCACTGCCTACGACCAGTTAGAGGCGACCACCACCGCCAAGGAGCGCATCGAGAGCGACCTGCGCATCGCGCGCAATATCCAGATGGGGATGGTGCCCCACACCTTCCCCGACCGCGAGGACGTGGACCTGTATGCCTCGATGACACCCGCCAAGGAGGTGGGCGGCGACCTGTACGACTACCTCATCATGGGCGACAAGCTGTTCTTCTGCCTGGGCGACGTCAGCGGCAAGGGCGTGCCCGCATCGCTGTTCATGGCCATGGCGCGCAATATGTTCCACGTGCTGGCGCAGCAGGACCTGCAGCCGGCGGAGATAGCCACCCGGCTGAACAATACGCTCTCGGAGGACAACGAGTCGAGTATGTTCGTCACGATGTTCATCGGCGTGGCCGACCTCACGACGGGGCGGCTCGGCTTCTGCAACGCCGGCCATAACCCGCCCGTGCTGATAGGCAGCGGCACGACGGAGTTCGTGGAGATGATACCCAATGCGCCCATCGGCCTGTGGCCGGGGCTGGAGTATGAGGGCGAGGAGATAGCCGACATCACGGGGCGCCCGCTCTTCGTATATACCGACGGCCTGAACGAGGCCGAGAACCGCCAGCAGGAGCAGTTCACCGACGAGCGCCTGCTGCAGATCCTGGAGACAACGCCCTTCGAGAGTGCCCGGCAGACGGTGGAGCTGCTGAAGGCCGAGGTGGAGAAGCATCGCGACGGGGCGGAGCCCAACGACGACCTGACGATGCTCTGCGTAGAGGTGAAAAGGACAATAACTGAAAACTAAATGATATGAGAAAGGAACTTCGCATCAAGAACAAGATCTCGGAACTGGAGCGCGTGGCCCAGTTTATCGAGCAAATCGGAGAGGAGCTGCAGCTCGACATGGAGTTGCAGATGAACCTGAACTTAGTCATGGAGGAGATGGTATCCAACGTGATCTTCTATGCGTATCCCAAGGACGAGGACTCGGAGATAGAGCTGCTGGCCAAGTGCGACGGCAAGCGTCTCACCTTCGTGATCAGCGACCAGGGCAAGGAGTTTGACCCCACGGCGAAGGAGGATGCCGACCCCGACGTGAATCCCGCCGAGCGCGAGATTGGCGGCATGGGCATCTTCATCGTCAAGAACATCATGAACCAGGTGACCTATCAGCGTCTGGAGGGCAGGAACCTGCTGACGATGACGAAGGAGATAGAGAACTGAAATCAATCAAATCATCAACATTATAACAATTACAGAATTATGACACAGATTTTGAAGGAAGGTGGCAAGACCATCATTAAGACAGGCAGTCGTATCGACACGATGAATGCAAACCAGTTTGAACAGGACATCCAGCCGGCCCTGAAGGACGGTGGCGTGGACTTGGAGATGGACTGCTCCGAGCTCACCTACATGGCCTCCTCGGGCCTGCGCATCATCCAGAAGACCATGCGCACGGTGATGCAGCTGCGCGGACAGTTCAAGATGACCAACGTCAGCCCCGAGATCTACAAGGTGCTCGCCATGACGGGATTCACCAAGTTTATGAAGGTAGAACAGAAAAAAGCCTGACGCCCTATGACTATCGCAGTAATCGTTCTGGTGATTGCAGTGGTGATACTGGCAATCGCCCTCTACCTGCAGATGAAGCAGGCGCGGCAGCAGGCAGAGGAGGGTCAGCAGCTGCTGGCCGACTATCAGCGCCGCGTGGACGAGCAGACGCGTCTGCTCGAGGACTACAACTCTCTCTCAAAGAACTTCGAGAACATCGGCAAGGGTTACGAGCAGGCACTGCTCCTGTTCGACAAGATGGCTGACATCCGCCACAACCTGGAGCTGATTGTGAAGGCCGACCAGGACCCCGCCAGCGTGGAGCGCCTGAATGCCCTGCTGCAGAAGTTTGATAAGTTGCAAGGATGACGGCATCACCCTGAACATTATCAAAAATGAAAAAACTAATTAATCAACCTAATTTATTTTTAACCCTTCTCCTCTTGGCATCAGCACTGCTGATGCCAACGGGGGCTTGGGCGCAGACTCTGGTGTTCGGAGTATACAATGAACGTCAGGAGCTTGTAACAGTATCCGACACAACCGTCAATTGGTCAGCTGGAGGTGTGAGGCTGCCTATTGTATTCATAGAGGATGGCGGAAAGTATTATCGTCCTGAAGGTGGTGGAGTGAGCTACACTTCGGACGATCCTGCCGTAGCGACGGTGGATGACTCCGGGTATGTCACGCTGAAGGCTTATTCGGGCGCGGCACCAATTAAGGCCACATATCAGAGTGCTGACGGCAGTCCTGCCATCAGCAGTACTTTCACGGTGACGGTCAAAGACGACCGTTCCGAATTTAGTGGTATGGGGGTGCAGTTCTCTCCCAATTCGGGAAGCGTCACCTATAGCCAATCTGTCACTCCTACGCTCGAAAGGGGGCAGTTCGAGGGGGAGACGTTCACTTTCTCTTCCTCGAATCCGAGTGTGGCAACGGTCGATGCTTCTGGAACTGTCACGGCCGTGGGTGTCGGCAATGCAATCATCAGTGCCGAGTTTGCCGGTAACGACTGGTGCAGGCCTGGCTTGGCTACCTACCAACTGACGGTCGGCCCTCTGCCTGTGACGGTCAATGGCATCACGGCCAGCAACAAGACTTACGACGGCACGACAGTGGCGACGCTCAATTACGGCAGTGCTACATTTAGGGATGAGAGCGGTGCCCAGGTGAGTGGTGTCACTGTCAGCAGTGCCACTGGGACGTTTGCTGATGCCAATGTGGGTACTGGCAAGACGGTTGACATCAGCGGTATCACGCTGAGCAGTGCCAACTATACGTTGGCAGCGACGGGCAATCAGGGCTCTACCTCGGCTGACATCACCCCCAAGCCCCTGACGGTGACGGCGGATGCCAAGGGCAAGACGTTCGGCGCCGCCGACCCCGCGCTGACCTACACGGCCACCGGCCTGGTGGGCAACGACGCGCTGACCGGCTCGCTGTCTCGTGCCGAGGGCGAGGCTCCCGGCACCTACGCCATCACGCAGGGCACGCTTGCCGCCTCGCAGAACTACACGCTGACGTTCACGGGTGCCGACTTCACCATCACTGCCGCCACGATGGAGGGCGTGACAGCCGAGGGCTTCACCGGCACCTACGACGGCACGGCCCACGGCATCACGGTGAAGGCGCCGGAGGGAGCAACGGTGAAATACGGCACGGCGGCCGGCAGCTACGGCCTGACGGCCAGTCCCACGTATACGAACGTGGGTGAGAGCACCGTCTACTATCAGGTGACTCGGACCGGCTACGACGCCGTATCGGGCAGTGCGACGGTCAAGATTTCGCCGAAGGCGCTGACGGTGACGGCGGATGCCAAGGGCAAGACGTTCGGCGCCGCCGACCCCGCGCTGACCTACACGGCCACCGGCCTGGTGGGCAACGACGCGCTGACCGGCTCGCTGTCTCGTGCCGAGGGCGAGGCTCCCGGCACCTACGCCATCACGCAGGGCACGCTTGCCGCCTCGCAGAACTACACGCTGACGTTCACGGGTGCCGACTTCACCATCACTGCCGCCACGATGGATGGCGTGACAGCCGAGGGCTTCACGGGCACCTACGACGGCACGGCCCACGGCATCACGGTGAATGCCCCGCAGGGAGCGACGGTGAAATACGGCACTTCGGAGGGCAGCTACGGCCTGACGGCCAGTCCCACGTATACAAATGTGGGTGAGAGCACCGTCTACTATCAGGTGACTCGGACCGGCTACGACGCCGTATCGGGCAGTGCAATTGTAAAAATCTCGCCGAAGGCGCTGACGGTGACGGCGGATGCCAAGGGCAAGACGTTCGGCACCGCCGATCCCGCGCTGACCTATACGGCCACCGGCCTGGTGGGCAACGACGCGCTGACCGGCTCGCTGGCACGCGCCGAGGGAGAGACCCCCGACACCTACGCCATCACGCAGGGCACGCTTGCCGCCTCGCAGAACTACACGCTGACGTTCACGGGTGCCGACTTCACCATCACTGCCGCCACGATGGATGGCGTGACAGCCGAGGGCTTCACCGGCACCTACGACGGCACAGCCCACGGCATCACGGTGAAGGCCCCGGAGGGAGCGACGGTGAAATACGGCACGGCAGCAGGAAGCTACGGCCTGACGGCCAGTCCCACATATACCAATGTGGGTGAGAGCACCGTCTACTATCAGGTGACTCGGACGGGCTATGATGCTGTTTCGGGCAGTGCGACGGTCAAGATTTCGCCGAAGGCGCTGACGGTGACGGCGGATGCCAAGGGCAAGACGTTCGGCGCCGCCGACCCCGCGCTGACCTACACGGCCACCGGCCTGGTGGGCAACGACGCGCTGACCGGCTCGCTGTCTCGTGCCGAGGGCGAGGCTCCCGGCACCTACGCCATCACGCAGGGCACGCTTGCCGCCTCGCAGAACTACACGCTGACGTTCACGGGTGCCGACTTCACCATCACTGCCGCCACGATGGATGGCGTGACAGCCGAGGGCTTCACGGGCACCTACGACGGCACGCCCCACGGCATCACGGTAAAGGCCCCGCAGGGTGCGACGGTGACGTATGGCACGGCGGCCGGCACGTACGGCCTGACGGCCAGTCCTACGTTTACCAACGTGGGTGAGAGCACCGTCTACTACCAGGTGACGCAGACCGGCTACGATGCCGTAACGGGCAGTGCAACGGTCAAGATATCGCCCAAGCCCCTGACGGTGACGGCGGATGCCAAGGGCAAGACGTTCGGCACCGCCGATCCCGCGCTGACCTATACGGCCACCGGCCTGGTGGGCAACGACGCGCTGACCGGCTCGCTGGCACGCGCCGAGGGAGAGACCCCCGACACCTACGCCATCACGCAGGGCACGCTTGCCGCCTCGCAGAACTACACGCTGACGTTCACGGGTGCCGACTTCACCATCACTGCCGCCACGATGGATGGCGTGACAGCCGAGGGCTTCACGGGCACTTACGACGGCACTGCCCACGGCATCACGGTGAATGCCCCGCAGGGAGCGACGGTGACGTATGGCACTTCGGAGGGCAGCTACGATTTAGCCGTTAGCCCAGAGTATGCAAACGCCGGCACCTACACCGTGTATTATCAGGTGACAAAGCCCAACTACGAATCCGTTACGGGCAGTGCCGACATCGTCATCAACAAGGCCACAGGCATCGTGACGTTCTATCAGACGACCGCTACTGCCACCCTTGGCCAGGACTTCACGCCCCCTTCGATGACAGTCACCCCTGGAGGAATCCAACTGACCTACGAATCGTCGGATCCTTCGGTGGCAACGGTCGATGCCAATACAGGCATGGTGACACTGCTCAAAGCCGGCTACACCCGTATCACCGCTTCCTATTCTGGCGACACCAACTATACAGGCGCCTCCCACTATTACGACCTGACGGTAGAAGAGCCAGACCTGGTGCTGGAGCCCATCATAAAAGAGGAAGACTACGAGATGTTCGGAGCCGACTTCCAGAATCCCGACGGTACAGACAAGGACTTGAGCAACACCATCATCAACGACATCCTCTTTACGCTGAAGAATCAGGACTCGCCCGATGGCGACGGCTACGACAGTGAGGATAAGAGCATCGTCATCAATACGGTGGCACCCTATTCTGTGCTCCAGAAACTAATAGAGCAGGGTGTCGCTCCGGGCAGTGCAGCGTATGCCCGGGAGTTCACCGGTTTGACGTTTATCGTACCTGCCGGTGATGGCTTTATCAACATTGAGTCGCAGGAATCCAACGGCTACAGGCTGATGGTGAAGGTGGGCGACAATGCACCCGTTTCCATCTACTACACGGTACGCACGGAGCACAGTATTCCGTATAACAGTGCAGCACCGACCTATGTCTATCTGTGGAATGGCGGCACTGATGTGATGAATACGGGCAGTGCCCGTACAAAAGGCAGAAAGGCAGTCGGCAATATCAGGGTGAACAACGTATCCTACAAGGCGAAGATAGCCAACGCCATCCAGCGCATAGGCCTTGATGGCGACGATGCCGACTGCCGTTGGTATGACCTGAATGGCCATCGCATTGAGAAGCCACTGAAGAAAGGCATCTACATCCGCAATGGCCGGAAGGTAGTGATTAGGTGAATGACGAGAAGTGAACAGACATGAAAAAATCCCGTTGCCAGAAGATAGCAACGGGATTTTTTTTATTTCGGCTGCTCAGCCTCCAGCCGCTCTACGGCACCTGTGACGGGATTCAGCCAGAGGTGGGTGGCATAGCGCTTGTTGAAGAGGGCACCGCTCAGCAGCTCAATGTTGCCGAACTGTGCGGCAGGCAGTTCGGTGCTGACCAGTGGCTCCACGGCATCGAAGATAGTGACCTTCATCTTGCCGGGAACGTTGATGAAGAGTCCCGGCTCCTGTTTCTTCTTCTTGCCGTCATCCTCGGCCATGGGCACGGAATGCAGGTTTGCCACCTTAATATAATAAGGTTCGCCCGCGAGGTCGTCGTCATCGACGATACCCAGTTTCTTGGAGAAACGGAAGAGCAGCTGGCGGTCCGTCTCCTTGTTCGGCACGATGGTGATGACGTGTTCGATGGTGTCCTTCAGCGTGACGCCTGCGAAGAGGCTGGTGAGCGACCGGTCCTGCTGTTCCAGTTGGTTGAGCATCAGTCGTAGCTGCTCGCCGTCCTGCGGCATGTTGTCAGCCTGTCCACGGACAAGCAGTTTTCGGCTTTCCCGTATCTCGTAGATGTCCTGTGCCGTCAGTTCAGCCATCTTGGCCGTGCTGCCGGCCGCCAGTATCTCCTCGCTCATCAGGTCGCGCGGATTCAGCAGCCTGGGCCGCGGAGCAGGTTTGAAGGGTGCCTGCAGCTTGGGCGCGGAGGGCGTGGCGTTGACAGCCAGCAGCACGCCGTCGTCGGAGAGAGCGATGTTGGCTGCCACTGTCTTGGGGTCGAACCTGACGGTGAATGCCTTCATGGTGTCGGCCACGCCGCAGGCCTCCTGGCGGATGCTGTTGATACTGTAGCTGACAGAGGGCTCAGTGGGCACGTTCTTCAACCGGAGGTAGCGGTCGGCGTATTTGGCAAATTCTCCTGGGGTATAGGTGGCCTTTTCTATCTGCACAGTGATGCGCACGGCCGTCTTGGGCAGGAAATAGACTGCCCCTTCGCTATTGACGCCCGGCTGATAGGTGCTCGTGGCAGTCTGGGCGTGGGAAGTGAAGAAAGAAGAGTGAAGAGTGAAGAATTTGCTGCCGCCAAGGGGTGCCAGGAGCAGGCACTGTAGGGCGGTAAAAGTGATTAAACGTCGTTTCATTGGTTATCTCAATTAAATAGAAAAACGTAAATTGTAAATAGAAAATCCGTAAATCGTAAGTGCCATCAGTCTTTCAGTCTCTTAAAAGCTTTCGGCAGATACTGTATGATGTCGCTGGCAATGAGGCTCTCCTCGCCCAGTTCGCGTGCTGCGATGTCGCCAGCCAGTCCGTGCAGGTACATGCCGATGAGGCAGGCCTCTCGCTGCTTATAGCCTCGTGCCAGCAGTCCGGTGATGATGCCCGTGAGGACGTCGCCGCTGCCTGCCGTGGCCATGCCCGCATTGCCGGTAGTATTGAACATGACGTGGCCGTCGGGCATACAGAGGGCGGAGTGGTGCCCTTTGAGGATGATGAAGGCCCCGAGGCGTTCGGCCAGGTTGCTGGCTTTTGTCAGTTGTTCGTAACCGTCGGCACTGTGGCCTTCGAGTCGTTCGAACTCCTTGGGGTGTGGTGTCAGAATGATGCCCTTGGGCAGTTGCTGGAACCATGCGCGGTGGTTGCCTAAGATGTTGATGGCATCGGCATCGATGACGGCGGGGCACTGTGTGCGTCTCAGCTGTGAGATAACGGCGATGGCTGTCTGCTCGCTGGTTCCCAGGCCTGGTCCGATGGCGATGGCATCGTAGTCTTCGGCATCGACGGCCTCGGAGAATACCGTCTCGTCGCGGTCGAACTGTATGACGGCTTCAGGCACGCTGGTTTGCATGATGACGTTGTTCTGCTTAGGCGTGTGGGCCGTCACCTTACCGGCGCCCGTTCTGAGGCAGGCTTTCGTGGCCAGCACGGCAGCACCCGCCATGCCGTAGCTGCCTGCGATGATGAGGGCGTTGCCCATATTGCCTTTGTGCGCAAACGGGTTGCGCTCCATGAGCAGTGGTCGGATGTCGTTCTCTTCCACGAGCGTATAGTAGGCCTCCGTTTTCTCGATGCCCTCTTTGCTGAGCCTGATGTCGAGCATCTTCAGCCTTCCTATGAACTGCTGGTTCTCGGGGAACAGGAAGGACAGCTTCTTGTGCTGGAGGGTGAGCGTCAGGTCGGCCCGGATGATGTTGGCCCGGATGTTATAGCTGTTATCCTCCGTCATCAGTCCAGAGGGGATGTCGATGCTTACCACCTTGGCAGGTGAGGCATTGATATACTTCACAAGTGAGGCAAAGCCGCCAGCAAGCGGCTTGTTGAGGCCCGAGCCGAAGAGCCCGTCGATGACCAGTGTGCCGGCAGCCAGCACGGGTGGCTCAAACTCGTCCTTCACTTCTATGAGGGCCTTGCTGCGCTTGTCTGCCAGGCGCGCCTTATTGGTCTTACAGTCATCAGAGAGGTGACCAGAGATGTTGAACAGATAGGCAGTGACGTTATAGTTCTGCTCCAGCAGCATGCGTGCCACGGCCAGTGCGTCGCCCCCGTTGTTGCCCGGTCCGGCGAATACGATGATGGGCGTGGCAGCGCTCCATTCGTCGGCGATGGCACGGGTAAGAGCCTTGGCAGCCCTTTCCATCAGGTCGATAGACTTGATGGGTTCGTTTTCAATCGTGTATTTGTCCAGCTCACGTATCTGAGCACTAGTGAAAATCTTCATAATGGTGCAAAGGTATGAAAAAGATTTGGTCAATCCAAATCTTTTTAGTAATTTTGCCGAAAATTTCAGTAATTCGTATCATGAGTACCATTCAAGTAAGGGATAAACGCTTCAAGGTATCCATTCCTGAGGCAGAGATAAAAAAGAGAGTGAAGGCTCTGGCCGAGCAGATGAGCCGCGACTTGGCAGGTAAGAATCCTTTGTTCCTCAGTGTCCTTAACGGCTCGTTCATTTTCACTGCCGACCTGATGCGCGCGATGACTATCCCCTGCGAGGTGTCGTTCGTGAAATTAGCCTCCTATGAAGGCACCACCTCGACGGGCAAGGTTCGGGAAGTGATTGGTATCAATGAGGATCTGAAGGGCCGCACTGTCGTGATCGTGGAGGATATCGTGGAGAGCGGTACCACCATGAAGCGCATGATAGAGCAGCTGGGCACCCGCAGTCCGGAGTCGGTTCAGATATGCACCCTCTTTTTCAAACCCGACAAGTTGAAGGAGGCTCTGACGCTCGACTATGTGGCCTTCGAGATTCCTAACGACTTTATCGTCGGCTATGGTCTCGACTACGATCAGGCAGGGCGGGGGCTCAAGGATGTCTATACGCTTGCAGAGGCCCCCAATCCCGAAATGTCGTGATCCCGAAATATCGTAATCCCGAAGAGTCGTAATCCCGAAATGTCGTGATCCCGAAATGTCGTAATCCCGAAATGTCGTAATCCCGAAATATCGTAATCCCGAAATAACGAAAAATAGTAGATAATGAAGAATATTGTAATCTTCGGTGCCCCCGGTTCCGGCAAGGGCACTCAGAGTGATAAGTTGATAGAGAAGTACGGGCTTAACCATATCTCTACTGGTGACGTGCTTCGCAGTGAAATCAAGAAAGGTACGGAACTGGGAAAGACAGCTGCCGGCTACATCGACAACGGACAGCTGATTCCCGACGACCTGATGGTGTCGATCCTGGCATCGGTCTACGACTCCTTTGGCGACCACAAGGGGGTCATCTTCGACGGCTTCCCCCGTACCATCCCGCAGGCAGAGGCCCTGAAGCAGATGCTCAACGAGCGTGGCGACCGGGTGGCAGCGATGATAGAGCTCGACGTGCCTGAGGATGAGCTGATGAAGCGCCTCCTGCTGCGCGGACAGCAGAGCGGGCGGGCCGACGACAATGAGGAGACCATCAAGAAGCGCCTGGTGGTATATCACTCACAGACGCAGCCGCTCATTGAGTGGTATAACAAGGAGGGAATCCACTACCATATCGACGGGTTGGGCGACCTCGACCGTATCTTTGGGGATATCTGCAAGGTGATGGATGAGATCTGATGGAGAGTAATTTCGTAGACTACGTGAAGATTATGTGCCGCTCCGGCAAGGGCGGCAGGGGGTCGATGCACCTGAAGCACGTGAAATACAACCCCAACGGCGGTCCTGACGGCGGCGACGGTGGAAAGGGCGGTAGCGTCTACCTGCGCGGCAACCATAACTACTGGACCCTACTGCACCTGAAGTACGAGCGCCATGTCTTCGCAGAGCACGGCGGCAACGGCGGCAAGGACAAGTGCCACGGCACCGACGGCAAGGATGTGTATATCGACGTGCCCTGTGGCACCGTGGTCTACAATGCCGAGACGGGCAAGTACGTCTGCGACGTGACCTACGACGGTCAGGAGGTGCTACTGCTGAAGGGCGGTCGCGGCGGCCTGGGCAATTTCCAGTTTCGCAGTGCCACCAACCAGGCACCCCGCTATGCACAGCCGGGCGAGCCGATGCAAGAGATGACGGTCATTTTGGAGCTGAAGCTGCTGGCCGACGTTGGACTTGTGGGATTCCCCAACGCCGGCAAGTCGACGCTAGTGTCGGCCCTCTCCAATGCCCGTCCCAAGATTGCCAATTATCCCTTCACCACGATGGAGCCCTCGCTGGGCATCGTGGGCTACAGAGACAATAAGTCGTTCGTGATGGCCGACATCCCCGGCATCATCGAGGGGGCCTCGGAGGGAAGGGGGCTCGGCCTGAGATTCCTTCGGCACATTGAGCGTAACTCGCTGCTGCTCTTCATGGTGCCGGGCGACACCGACGACATCAAGCGCGAATACGAGATTCTGCTCAACGAGTTGCGGCAGTTCAATCCGGACCTGCTTGACAAGCATCGGGTGCTGGCCGTCACCAAGTGCGACCTGCTCGATGATGAGCTGATCGCCATGCTCCGTGAGGAATTGGCCGGAATGTCCGGAATGTCCGGAATGTCCGGGCCGTCCGGAATGTCCGGGTCGTCCGGGATATCCGGAAAATCCAGGTTATCCGGCGAATCCGGGGAACCCGGGATGCACGGCTCCGGCATCCCTGTCGTGTTCATCTCCGCTGTGAGCGGGCAGGGACTCGACGCGCTGAAGGATGTGCTGTGGGCTGAACTGAATGCTGAGAGCAATAAGCTGGCAGCGCTCACTGCCGAGGATACCCTCGTTCATCGCGACAAGGACATGACACGCTTTGCCGAGGAGATGGCTGATGAGGGCGAGGACGACGATATCGAATACGTCGACGATGGCGAGATAGAGGATTTCGACGATTTCGAATACGAAGAGGAATACGAGGAAGAAGAGCGCAATGCCTGAGCCACAGCTGTTATATTATAAGATAGGTGAAGGCGCGACGGCCTTCAGCACTACCCGTCATGGTGGCTTCAGCGAAGGCAATTATGGCGAGTTCAACGTGAACCGTTACTGTGGTGACGATGCGGTGGCCATAGCCAGGAATCGTTCACTGTTATGTAAAACACTGGGCATCGGCGACGCTCGTCTGCTGATGCCCCATCAGGTGCATGGTACTGGCATCACACAGATAGGCCGAACCTTCTTCCTCTTGTCGGAAGAGACCCGTAAGGCCGCTCTTGAAGGTGTTGATGCCCTGATGACCAATCTGACGGGCGTATGCATCGGTGTGTCGACTGCCGACTGTATACCTATTATTATATATGATGCTGAGCACCATGCCGCCAGCGTGGTGCATAGCGGATGGCGGGGTACCGTGGCCAATATCGCAGAGGCTGCGGTGGCGGCTATGCAGCGGGCTTATCATTCACGCCCAGAGACCATGCAAGCCGTCATAGGCCCAGGCATATCGCTGGAGAGCTTCGAGGTAGGCGACGAGGTGTACGAACAGTTTTCGGAGGCTGGCTATCCGATGGCACAGATAGCACAGCGGCGTGGCAAATGGCACATCGACCTGTGGCACTGCTGTCGGTTGCAGCTCCAAGCCACGGGTATTCCGGCAGCGCAGATACAGACGGCCGGTATCTGCACTTACCTGCACTGCGATGACTTCTTCTCTGCACGAAGGCTTGGAGTCAACTCAGGACGAATCCTCACCGGTGTGGTGCTGAAATGACCAGACGCAAGTATTTTTACCTTTTTTAAAAAAAGTTGCCGTTTTATAACATAGTGTCGATTATTTTGCGTAACTTTGCAACCGAAATATATCAAACGGGCGAGAGCCTACGATTAATTAATTAACAACAATTCAAAAGATTATGCAGAAAAGATTACTCTTTCTGGTTGTCATGATGTTAACGCTTTCGCTAACAGTCATGGCGCAAATCACGACTTCAAGTATGGCAGGTAAGGTGACCCTCGACAATGTGAACGGCGAGGAGGTCATCGGTGCCACTGTCGTTGCAGTACACGAGCCTTCTGGCACGCGCTACACTGCCGTGACAAACACCTCTGGCCGATTCACCATCAACGGTATGCGTACCGGTGGTCCCTACGAGGTGACGGTGTCCTACATCGGTTATCAGCCAAGAACCGTCAAGGGGGTCATCCTACAGCTTGGTGAAACCTACAATCTCCCCATCCACCTCACTGAGGATGCCACCGAGCTGAGCGAGGTCGTTGTCAGCGGTAAGGCGTCGAAATTCTCGGCTGAGAAGACTGGCGCCTCGACCAACATCACCAACGCACAGATTGTGAACCTGCCCACGGTGAGCCGCAGCATTACTGACGTGACACGCCTCTCGCCATACGGCGGCAACGGAATGAGCATCGCAGGTACCGACGGGCGTACGGCCAACTTCACCATCGACGGTGCCAACTTCAACAACAACTTCGGCCTCTCCGACGGCCTGCCCGGCGGTGGCAACCCCGTGTCGCTCGATGCTATCGAGGAGCTGCAGGTGGTGGTGTCGCCCTTCGATGTGCGCCAGACCAACTTCATCGGCGGTGGTATCAACGCCATCACCAAGTCGGGTACCAATGCCTTCAAGGGCTCTGCATACGTCTATCACCAGAACGAGAACCTGCGTGGCGATGCCGTCGACGGCGAGCAGATCAGCGGTGCCCGCGACAAGGACCGCAAGACTACCTACGGCTTCACCCTCGGTGGCCCGATCATCAAGGACAAGCTCTTCTTCTTCGTCAACGGCGAGATGGCCAAGATTCCTACCATTGCCAACCGCTGGCGCGGCTCTGACAACGGCGTGGCCGATCCCGACAACTACATCTCGCGCACCACGAACAGCGACCTGGAGGCCGTCTCCAACTATGTGGCCAACAAGTATGGCTACGACACCGGCTCCTGGACCAGCTTCCCTGCCGACGAGAGCAACTACAAGATTCTGGCCCGTCTGGACTGGAACATCACCGACAAGCACCATCTGGCACTGCGCTACAACTATACTAAGAACAAGCGCTGGAGCTCGCCCAACGCCACCTCGATGGACGGCGGCACACGTATGAGCGGCGCTCGTACCTCGCAGTACTCCATGTCGTTTGCTAACTCGATGTACTCGATGGACAACCTCGTACACTCGTTCTCTGTTGACCTGAACAGCCGTTTCTCAGAGAATGTATCCAACCAGTTCCTGGCCACCTTCTCCAAGCTCGACGATATCCGTGGCACGGAGTCGGGAACTTTCCCCTTCATCGACATCACCAAGGACGGCAACAACTACATGGCCCTCGGCTATGAGCTGTTCACCTGGAACAACGCTGTACACAACACCATCTGGAATATCAAGGATGACGTGACCTTCTATTTAGGTGAGCACAAGGTGATGGCCGGACTTACCTTCGAGCACCAGATGGCCGACAACCAGTATATGCGTAACGGTACGGGTTACTACCGCTACAACTGGGAGGACGGCATGACCGTCGACCAGCTGTTCAACCAGACCCCCGAGGTGTTCTGTCTGACCTACGGCTACGACGGCGAGACTAAGCCCGCAGCCCGCGTGCAGTTCAACAAGGCCGGCATCTACGGCCAGGACGACTGGAACATCAACGACAAGTTCAAGCTCACATACGGTCTGCGCATTGACGGTCTGTTCTTCAATAACGGCGACCTGATGACTAACAAGGCCATCTACGACCTTGACTACGAGGGCCGTCATATCGACACTGGCAAGTGGCCCAAGAGCAGCATCACCTTCTCGCCACGTGTGGGCTTCACCTACGACGTGCTCGGCAACAAGTCGCTGAAGCTCCGCGGTGGTACGGGATTCTTCTCCGGACGTCTGCCCTTAGTGTTCTTCACCAATATGCCCACTAACGGCGGTATGGTGCAGTACCAGGCACAGCTCAATGCTGCCAACGCCAAGAAGAACGGCTTCTCGATGGATGAGTTCGCCGGAGGCCCGATGACCAATATCAGCGATATGATGAAGAAACTCGAGAGCCTGGGCTACCCGATGACCATCACTCCGGAGGCAGGTTCGAAGCCCTCTGCCGTCAACGGTGTTGATTCCAGCTTCAAGCTGCCGCAGGTATGGAAGACCTCGCTGGCCGTCGACTATCAGTTCCCCGTCAGCTTCCCCTTCAGCGTGACCGTCGAGGGCATCTTCAACAAGATGATCAACGACGTGTGCATCTCCGACTGGGCCATTCCCAACGTGGGCGGCTTCGCACGCTTCAACGGTGTCGACAACCGTCCGCTCTATCCCGCCGGCTTCCGCACCAACACCAAGGCCTTCGTACTGGAGAACACCAGCAAGGGCTACGGCTGGACGGGTAACGTGACCCTCAACATGCAGCCCGCCGAGTGGGTCAACCTGATGGCTGCCTACACCCACACCGTGAAGAAGGAGATCACCGGCATGCCGGGCTCGGCTGCCGAGTCGGCATTCACATACGTTCCCACCGTCGAGGGCCCGAACAACATCAAGCTGCACAATTCGCAGTATGTCACCCCCGACCGCTTCGTGGCCAGTGCCACCCTGCACGACAAGAGCGGCAACCACTACAGCTTCATCTATGAGACCTGGCGCGGCGGTTACAACTACTCCTACATGCTGAGCAACGATATGAACAGCGATGGCTATGCCTACGACGCCCTCTACATACCGACGGACGGCGAGGTGGCCAGCAACCAGTTCCGCTTCGTCAGCGAGGACGACAAGCAGCGCTTCATGGACTATGTACACAACGACAGCTACCTGAGCAAGCACCAGGGCGAGTATGCCGAGGCCTACAGCGTCTACTCGCCGTGGGTTCACCGTGTTGACTTCAGCTACAAGCACGACTTCAATCTGTATTCCGGCAAGAGCAAGCACACCCTGCAGCTGAGCCTCGACGTGAAGAACCTGCTCAACCTGTTCAACAGCTCGTGGGGCGTATCGAAGTACCTCAACCCCGCTATCGGCACTGAGGCTCGCATCCTGAAGTACGAGGGTGTCGACGCAGAGGGCTTTGCAACCTTCTCCACACCGCAGTCTATTAGTGGCAATACGCAGACCTGGACATACAACCACGCCATCGGCCAGTGCTGGTATGCTTCTATCGGTATCAAGTACATGTTTAATTAAGAGTTAAGAATTAAGAAATAAGAAAATATGAAACTAAGATATTTCATTCCGACACTCATGGCAGTCATCGCTGCCGTGTTCACAGGCTGCTCTGACGACAAGGACCCCACCTATCTCGACGAGATCCGCGTGTCGCAGTCGTATGTGTCACTCCCCGTTTCTGGTGGTTCTGCCACCATCGATGTGCAGGCTGCTGGCAGTTGGGCGTTCTCTGAAGTGCCCGACTGGCTGACCATCGCGCCCGCCAGTGGTTCTGGCAACGGCAGCGTCACCTTCTCTGCTCAGGCCGGAGAAGGCCGCACGGCTGAGCTGCTGCTCACCTGCGACGGCAAGACGCAGCGCATCAACGTCATCCAGGGCCTGGCCACCGTCGCCACAGCCACCTGTGCCGAAGTCATCGCCGGACCCGACTCTAAGTCGTACCGCGTGACGGGTACCGTCAAGTCGATAGCCAACACCACCTACGGCAACTGGTATCTGGAGGACAAGACCGGCGAGGTGTACATCTATGGTACGCTCGATGCCAAGGGCAACGAGAAGAACTTCAGTAGCCTCGGCATCGAGGTGGGTGACGAACTGACCGTCGAGGGTCCTAAGACCACCTACAACGGCACCGTGGAACTGGTGAACGTCACCGTGGTGAAGATCAACAAGTCGCTCATCAAGCTCGACTCGCTGACCGTGAATGATATCGTCACTCCCGAACTGCCTCTCGAGGGTGGCGAGATTGTGGCCCACCTCACCTGCAAGGGAACGGGCGTGGCCGTAGAGATTCCTGCTGATGCTCAGAGCTGGCTCGGCGTGGTGAGTTCTACCGTGGGCACTGAGCCCACCGTCACCTTCCGCGCTGCCCCCAATGCTGCCGGCGACCGCTCGACGACAGTGGTGTTCAAGACCACCGACGGCAAGAAGGACTACACCGCCCAGGCTACCATTTATCAGGAGGGTGCCATCGTCGATGCCAACGTGGCTGAGTTCCTCGATGCTCCCGTGGGCGATGGCCAGTACCGTGTGCAGGGTGTCATCACCAAGGTTGCTAATGCCAGCTACGGCAATGTCTACATCAAGGACTTCTCCGGAGAGACCTACGTCTATGGTATCGGCTCGAAGGGCGACTTCGAGAAGGCCGGCCTGAAGGTGGGCGACATCGTCACACTCCTTGGTAAGCGTGGCGAGTATAAGGGCGATGCCCAGATGACCGGCGCACAGCTGGAGAAGACCATCCCCGTGACGGAGTGTACGATCGCCGACTTCCTGCAGAAGCCCGATGACAAGAACACCTGGTACATGGTCACCGGCACCATCACCTCGCTCAAGGGCAGCAACGGCAAGGATAACGACTACGGCAACCTCTACATCTCCGACGGCACCAACGAGCTCTACGTCTATGGCTGCTATCCCGGATGGGGCGCTACGGGCGACAACCGTAAGTTCTTCATTGCTGACAACGGTATCGAGGTGGGCGACAAGCTGACCATGATTGGCTATAAGGACACCTACAAAGGACTCGTTGAACTCTGCGGCGGTGTCTGCTTCGGATTCGCAAAGGCTAACGCTGAGTAACATCACCCTAACGACAACTCCCGGTGCGCACAGAAGTGGCATCGGGAGCATTTATTTTCATTTCTCAACACAGAGGGCGCAGAGGACACAGAGGGATATGTATGTGAGAAAAAGAGGTTTACAGAGCGACCTATGGCCTACGCAGAGAGCTGGCGTAGGAGGATGTCAGCGGCAACTCTCTGTGCAGAGCCGTCAGGCACCTCTTGTATCTTCTCCGATAAAGGTATTAATATCTCTGTGTCCTCTGCGTTCTCTGTGTTGAAAATTTACTTAATAACTTTGGCTTATGAAACGACTTTCCGCAATACTTATCACTTATCACTTATCACTTATCACTTCCCTCGCCCAGCCTGCAGGCAACTACTATCAGGCGGCCGACGGCAAGAAGGGCGCGGAGCTGAAGACGGCCCTTTTCCAAATCATCAGTCCCCACGAGATACAGACCTACACGCCCGGCGTATGGGATGCCATCAACAGCTACGATATCCGAGAGGACGGCAAGATATGGGAAATCTATTCCGCCATCTCTAACTTCACGCCGAAGACCGACCAAGACCGTGGCGAGGAGATCGAAGAGGAGGGCAAGGTCTACAATCGCGAGCACGCCATGCCCAAGAGCTGGTTTAATGAGTCGACGAGTGTAGACAACTACAGCACCAACGTCTATCCCATGTACACCGACCTGCACCACCTGTTCCCCACCGACCGTTTTGCCAACACGCTGCGCTCCAACTATCCTTACGGCGAGGTGGGCGACAAGGTCACCAAGCAGTCCGAGGGTGGATTCTCCAAGTTTGGGCGCTGTACCGACGAGCTGGGCTACAAGAATGGTGGGCTCAACGGACGCGTATTCGAACCCAACGACGAGTACAAGGGCGACCTGGCGCGCGTCTATTTCTACATGGCTACGGCCTACGAGTCGTATAAGAACGAGAAGGGTCAGGAGCGCAGTCCGAAGAACTGGAAGAGCGATATGCTTACCAGCGACATCTATCCCTTCTTCACCGACTGGGCACTGAAGATGCTCCTCCGCTGGGCACAGCAGGATCCCGTCAGCGAGAAGGAACTCAAGCGCAACGAGGCCATCTACCAAATTCAGAAAAACCGCAATCCGTTCGTCGACTATCCCGGACTGGAGCGGTACATCTGGGGTGATTATAAAGATGCGTTCTTCAGCTATGCTAACTACACAGAACCTGCGTCGACAGGCATACAGCAGCTGCACCGCATGGTGACTGCCGCCGATGGTGCCGTCTATAACCTCAACGGTCAGCGTGTCAGTGATACGCCGAAGAAGGGTGTCTATATCCGTAATGGTAGGAAATTCATAGCGCGATGAGCTTTCATCGCGCTATGGATTTGTTGAGTGTTGTAACAGGGGCCTGCCAGTTCCTCATATATTCTTTGTTATAGCTTGAACTTATAGCCGACTGTCAGGCGGAACACGCCGTTCTTCCAGTCATTCTCCCCCTCGACATGCTGCTTGTTGACCCTCGTCACGCCAATGTCGTAGCGGGCATCGACCACGATGGGCACCTTGAACTCGTAGGAGATGCCTACGGGGATGGATATGTCAATCTTGCGGCTGACATCATACATACTGCGCGAGAAATCCATGTTGAAGTCCATGTTGCTGCCCTCTATCACACCGTCGCCCCTGAAGCGGCTCATCTCAGAGGCATTGGTCAGGATGCCCAGTTGCACACCTGTCTTGATGGCCAGACCCTTATAGAGATACACGCTGGCCGTGAGGGGCAGGTTGATATAGCCCAGTTCCACCTTGTTGCGCACGCGTAGGTTCTTCACGCTCACGTCGCCGTAGGCATCACTCGGCAGCACTCCCTGCAGCCTGCCGCTCATGTCGTACCGCTGCCAGGCCGTGCCCTGCTGCGACCAGTTGATGCCTGCCGCTATGCTCACCACGTCGTAGAGCTGATAGGCAAACTCCACGCCGAAGAGCATGCCGCCGTTGACGAAATTGTCGAGCTTTGTGCCGACAAGGTCATAACTCTCCATATTGGCCAGTGTCGACACGGTGAAGCCTGCCTGTGGCTGTACCGAGAACGTTCCTTTAGCATTCTGTGCTTTAGCAGTCATGGCTACCATCATGGCGGCTATTAATAACCATTTCCTCATAACGTTTGTACTTTGTAATATTTACGCTGCAAAGGTAACGATATTTTCGGAAAGAAAGAACATAAATCTCCATAAATCTGATTTAAAATCTTTTGTCGACAGCTATTTATGTCAGATTTATGAAGATTTATGTTCCTCAAGGCCTATTCCTGTCTATCGTGTCAGCGAGAACTTCAGCGACAGCCCGAAGTCGCGCGTCGTTGTGGGATAGCTCGACGATGACAGCAGCGGCGTGTTGGTCTGCTGGTCGTAGTAGAAGGATAGTGTCAGCAGGCGGCTCAGCGTGTAGTCGGCCATGAATGACAGCTTGAAGGCCGAGTTGCCGCTTGATGCCGATGAGGTGCCGCTGGCGATGTCGCGGGTGATGGCTGCCTGCTTGCGGAAGGAGATGTCGAGGCGCATGTTCAGGTCGTGGTTCACGCCGCCGCTGCGCCCTCTTGCCGTCGTCTGCTCCTGCTGCTGGTTCTTCTTGCCCCGGTTCTGAGCCTTGCGCACCTTGCGGTTGCCATTGGCTCCGAAGAGGTTGAAGTCCTTCAGCTTGTACGCCAGGCCCACCACCCAGTCGTTGGAGCGGGCCTCGTTGATCTGTACACTGGTCATCGAGAGGTTCAGCACGCGTGTGCGCCGATACTCCACCTTGGCCGTCAGGTCGTTGTGGAAGGTGGCGTCCACGCCGAGCAGTGGCGAGAAGGCCTCGTTGATGCTCACCGTCGATACGTTGTACATCGACGTGGGCTGTAGGGCTCCCGTTGCCTGGTCGGTGGTGAATCCCAGTCCGTCCATATACTCCTTCCACGAGCTGTAGGAGGCATAGGAGCCTACCTGGTAGACGGACTTATAGCTGTGGTTGATATTGAACGACTTGAAATGATTGCTGAACCACGTCAGTTTCGACAACCCGCTGTACTTGATGGTCCAGTTGGGCAGTAGCCTTGTCAGTGCGGGGAAGATGTCGAGCGATGAGCCCGCACCCGATGTGTAGGCTGCCAGGAAGGCTGGTATCATCACGTCGCCACTGTACTGGTTGACTGCCTGATGGGTGGGTGCGTCGGCATACTGTGCCTCCACCCGCTGCTGGAACTGTGGGAGGAGTTCCAGGAACTTGTCGAACGTGGCTGAGTGATAGCCGTTGTCGGCGTTACCCATTCCTTCGAGGGCTCCTTTCAGTGAGATGACTGTCATGTTGAATGAGCCGCTGTGGGTGGTGGGCATACCCTCGTATTGGAACCGGATACTCTTGGCACGGGTGTCCGAGCGCGAGGCGTTCAGGTCGATCTTCAGGTCGCGGATGGGTTCCACGACGGCCCTCAGCTGCAGGTCGTTGATGGCATTGGTAGTGGCGGAGTTCGACATACCGTCACTGCGCATCAGCCAGCCGTTGTCGAGGGCTTTGTCCAGATAGCCGTCGCCGATGGTGCCGAAGGCGAAGTCCAGTCCTGGCGACAATCCTCCCGAGGTGCGCTGTCCGAAAGCGTCGCCGATGTTTGGCATGAAGCCTGGCAGGTTCATCTGGTACTGGTTGCGGTAGCTGAGGTTGATGCTGCGCACCATCATCAGCAGGCGTGCCACGCTCTGTGCCGGCCGGTACCACCATTCGTTCTCCGACGACGGCTTGGGCACCACCGAGATCTTGATGTCAACAGAGTCCTTCGACTTGATGCGTATTTGGTTCTCGTTGATCACCTTGTACTTCAGCTTGTAGGGCTTGCCGTCCTTGGTGCGGGCGGTGACGATGATGCGCTTCGAGTTCTTGTTGTGGGCCACGGTGATGGTGGTGTCGGGCAGCAGGGTGAGTTCGCGCTGGTAGGTGTTCTTGCTTTTGGAGGCGGGCTGGTCGGCCTTGGCGATGGTGGTGTCGCCGGGCTTGCCGGGTTTCCCGGGTCTGCTGGATTTTCCGGGTTCTCCGGATTTCCCGGATTCTCCGGATTTTCCGGGTTTCTTGGTGGGCGTTTTCTTGGGTATGGCTTTCTTGAAGCGCTCGTTGGCCTTGCGCAGGAAGGGGAAGTGGTTGTAGAGCGTCTCCAGGTTGAGGGCTCCGTTGATGTTCAGGTTGCGCTGGCTGTTGATGGTATTGCCGAGCGTGGAGCCGTCCTCCAGTTCGGTGCCTCGCTGCCAGGTATATCTGGCGGTGTAGGAGGCGTCGCTGTTGAGCCAGTCGAAGATGGGCAGCTTGTTCAGCGGCAGCTGGTAGGAGATGGTGGTCTGCTGCTGGTAGTCGAGGGGCGTGCCCAGGTTCTTGATGCTCTGCCATACGGAGTCCTTCCATGCACTGTAGCGGTCGGCGTAGAGGTCCTTGTTGATGGGCGTGTAGGGTTCCTCTATCTGTGCGTGCGTGGCCGACTGGAAGCTGAAGCGCAGGTTCTTGGTGAAGTCCCAGCGCAGGGAGAAGTCGCGGTTCCAGAGGAACTGCTCATTGAAGTTGAGCGGCAGTTTCTGACCCTCGAGGTTCTGCAGGTCGCGCTCCTGCTGCTCGTAGTAGTTACGTATAATCTCCGAGTTGAAGCTGATGCTCTGTGGCAGGTAGTTCAGCCCGATGGCCTTGGGGAAGTTGAGCCATTTCGACTTGCCCTTCATCTTGCCGAACGGCTCCCAGGTCTTGTACACTGGTGTGTAGGTATAGTTGAGCGTGCCGCGCCAGCGGTCGTCCTTCTCATAGACGGTGGTCTGTCCTGAGGTATAGCTGTGCGAGTGGCTGTAGCCGAAGGTGAAGTTCCCCGGGTCGTAGGGCATCGGGTGGCGCTTGGTCTTCAGTCCCCATCTGATGCCCGTCAGTGCGAAGTTGGTGTTCGTCTTCTTGGTGACTGCCAGCGACTCGATGCTGTCGCGTTCCTGCTCGCTGGCCGCTGCGTCGAGCACATCCTTCAGTCTCATGTCGGTATCGAGGGGATTATAGCGCGGGCGCACCTCCTCTTTGGTGACGGAGTAGTAGAGTGGCACCGACACCTGTGCCTTTTCGGGGAAGAACTTGCCCAGTTCGAGGGCCGTGGTGACGGAGTACTGCTTTTGGGTGTCGGTACTGCGCTGCATGACACCTTCCTCCAGTCCGCCGAAGCCGTCGCTGGAGTAGCGGCCCGTCACGTTGACGCTGCCGAAGTCGGAGAGCTGCACGTTCAGGTTGCCCGAGGCTGCCCAGCCGCCGTCGTTGTTGGTGTCCAGGAGTCGCAGCTCGTTGACCCATACCTCTCCCGACTTTGTCTCTCCAGAGATGTTGCGCACGCCGATGACCATCGTCTTGACCTCTCCCAGTGTCGGGTTGCCCACGATGCTCACCTTGTTGCTGCTGTTCTTGCCGTCGTAGGCCGAGTACACCTGACTGTAGGATGTCAGCCCCTGGCCTTTCTTGATGTTTCGTTCCTTTTTCAGGTTGGTGAATACCGAGAGGTCGATGTCGAGCATATTTTCTTCGGGCCACACCTGCCGGCGGTCGGCCGTCGAGTAGCGGCTGTAGGTATTGCGGTCGGGGGTCAGCGTCAGCGGTATCTCGTATTCGTAGTAGTTGCTGCGGTAGTCGCTGCCTAAGCGTATGAACACGGCCAGCTCCTTGTCCTTCAGCTGTGTCATGTCGGGCACCAGGTGGTTGGCGTGTACGAACATCTGCATCCGCTTGTACTGGCGCAGGTCGTAGCGGGTGTTCTTGTATACGGCCTTTGCCTCTCCGGCGCTGAGGTCTTCCACCTTCATGTTCAGGGCCTGCTCGTTGTTCTCCACCAACTGTGGCTGCGAGGGGTCGGTGGCGCGGCTGATGCCTGGCGGTAGCACGTAGTTGACGGGCTGCTTGTCGTTGTTCTCCTCGATGTTGACGGCACTCACCTTGATGGAGCCTGTCTCCAGGCTGTTGGAGAGGCTCTGCTTGTAGATGCGCCAGTCGCCGCGCACCAGGTCGAGGCTTCCGAATCGTAGCACGATGGGCTTCTGGAAGTTGGTCATGAACATACGCATGAATCGGATGCTGGAGAAGTCGGTGATTGAGCCTTCCTTGCGCTCGTATTCGTTGATGGGTATGCGGAACTGGAACCAGTTGACGCTGGTGGTGTCGCCGTTGCGCAGCTTCACGCCGCTGGTGCGCATGTCGGTGATGTAGGTGTCGGGCAGCGGTGTGCCGTTCTTGTAGGCGTCGAGTATTTCCGGGCTGATGTGTACCTTGTACTGATAGTAGCGCTCATACTCGTTGAGGGTGAAGTCCTGGTTGATGTCCTCCACGTCGGGGCCGGTCTTGTAGCTGGTGTCGTAGCTCTCCGTGCGGTCGTCGGTGTCGGGCGAGTTGCCCTGTGGGTTGTTGATGCGCTTGTAGCGGTCGAGGATGCTCTTCTGCTCGTTGTCGAAGTCGGTGCCCCGGTAGTAGTGGTAGTCGTCGCCGGCGGGGTCGTTGCGCCAGGCCTGTATGATGCTGTCGTTGGTGATGATGCCGCTGCCCACCACCGCGTCGAGCCACTCCTTGTAGGCCCCGTACTCGCGCTCCTCCTCGTCGTTGAGGCCGTTCAGGCCCACGTCCTGTCGCGCCCTGGAGCCGCTGGTGGTGGCGAAGGCGTAGGTCTGAGTGGCCTGTACGGGTATCTTGCCCCACTGCGTGGTGGTGAATGAGTTGCTGCCGTCGACGGGCATGCCGCTCTCGTAGAATTTCTTGCCGTCGCGCAGGATGTCCTCGCTCACTTCGCCGAGGTTGAAGTACAGGTCGCCGGCGTAGTCGGAGGCTGTGCCCTGCTCGCGGGTATAGATGAAGGGGTCGAGCAGCCAGAACTCGATGTACTCGATGTTGGCCTGCTCGAAGTCGGTGGTCTCCAGCTTGCGCATCATGCCGCCCCACTTGGTCTCTGGCTGCCGCAGTGTGCCGTTGGCGTTCAGGTCGCGGGTCAGGTTGTAGGGGCCGCGCTCCTCGGGGTAGTAGGCCAGGTTGAGCACCGACAGGGTCGAGGTGGCACCGTTGTAGGTTGACTGCTGGCGGTTGGGGTATAGCTCCTTGACGTACACCTCTCTCACGTAGTGGTTTGACAGCTGCTGCAGGTCGCTCTTGATGTGGCTCGGGGTGAGCGTGGAGGAGTGGCGGGTGAAGATGGGGTCCACGTTGTACCAGGCCAGCAGGGCTCGGTTGTAGCCGCTGCTGACGCCCGTCTTGTCGGCATATTCGCTGAAGAGCCGTGGCACAGAGGAGATGGTCCACTGCTTGGGTTCGCCCACGTGGATATAGGTCTTGGTGTTCTCGAAGTCGTCGATGTATGAGGCGTTGTCCTGCGTGCCGCTGGCGGTGCCTGCTATCAGGTGTGCGAACTCTCCTGTGAAGGTGATGTGCGAGGGCTCCTTCACGTTCAGGAAGGGAATCTTGTCGAGTATCGAGGTGAGCCACTGCGAGTCCTGCTTCCAGTTCACGTTCAGGCCCCAGATGGTGTTCTTCAGCGGTTCCTCGCCCATGCCTACCTTCGACACGAGGGCCTGCTCGGAGAGGTGCATCAGCGTGCCGCCCAGCTGGAAGCTCTTCGAGAAGTCGTATTCCCAGTTCAGGCCCACCATCGTCTTGCGCTGCATGCCGTAGTCGGTGTTCGACTCCAAGGACACGTTCACGTTGGTACCGGCATCGATGATGCTCTGGTTCAGGATGGTCACCTCGCCCGCCGAGTAGTCCACCGAGTAGTCGCTGCCCTCCTGCAGCGTCACGCCGCCGGCGGTCACCACCACCGACCCCTGCGGCACGTTGTAGGCATCGAGCGAGATGACGTTGGCCGAGCGACCCTTGTACTGGCCGGTCATGATAAACTTGTTCTTCTCGGCTATCTGCTTGGCCACGGTCTTGGTCGAGTCGTACAGCTGGCTGTAGACGTACTTCTCCGCCACGTCGGTCGTCAGGCCCTTGTTTATCAGCTGCTTGCGCAGATAGTCGCCGAAGGGTTCTGCCGATGGCAGGAACACGCGGCCGTTCGTGACCGTGTAGCCGCTCACGAAGTCGAAGAAGCCGTTCGAGTGGGCTTTGTTGTTATTGTCCAGGCGGTCGCAGCCCAGCAGTTTCAGCAGCGTCTCTTCCTTCACCCGCTGTTCGGGTATATAGATAAGGTATACGCCGGCGGTGTCGCTCTGGTACTTGATGTCGAGCCTGAAGTTGCTCTTCTCCACCGTCGAGGCCAGGTAGTACACGTTCTTCATCATCAGGTCCCAGTTGCCTTGCGTGGGGTTGTTCGACGTGTTCTTCAGCGACTTCACGAACAGGGCCTGGTTGGTCTGAGTGTTGTCGCCCGCAAACTCTCCCACCTGGTAGGTCTGCCCGCCGTAGGTGAACTCGTAGGCCACGGCCAGCACCTGGTCGGTCTGCAGGCCGGTCTTCAGCGAGATGTAGCCCAGGGCCTTGTTGAGCGTGTATTCCGACGAGCTGAGCAGTCGCGCACTGGCCAGCTTCTCGTAGTCCACGCCGCCCTCAAACTCCCTGATGCCTGCGAGCACCGTGCTCGCCTGGTCGATGTCGCGGGCGTCGGCATATTCGCTGGTCAGCTTCTGGTATTCGGTGTTGGCGGCATTGCAGGGCACGGGCTGGCCCGTCAGCAGCCAGTTGGGACTGCTCACCTGGGAGTTCTCGCCCAGGTCGGTCAGTGCGATGATGTTGCGGGTGTTGGTGGTGGTGCCCGTGCGGTTGGTGATCCACACCTCCACGCGGGTTATCTCGATGCTCGTGGTCAGGTTGGGCAGGGTGGCCATGGCCGCGTCGTAGTGGTCGCGGAAGTACTGCGAGAGGAAGAAATGGCGGTTCTCCTCGTAGTCGGTGGCGTTCAGCTCGAAGGCTGTGGTCTGTGCGCCGCCCTTCGATGAGACGCTCTTCGAGGTGGAGTTCTTCTGCGAGATGACCGTCTGCAGCTTCAGCCGTCCGAACTGCATGTCGGTGCGCAGGCCGAAGAGGCTTGAGGCGCCTTTCACCAGCGAGTTGTTGGAGGGGAAGCTCACGTTGCCGCCCTCCACGAGCTTGATGATCTCGTCCTCCTTGCCCTCGTACTTCAGCTTCAGGCTCTGGGCGTCGAAGTCGAAGGTGGCGTCGGTGTTGTAGTTCAGGTTCATGTTCACCTTGTCGCCCACCTTGCCGTTGACGCTCAGGTTCACCTTCTCGTCGAAGTCGAAGGCCGTGGTCCGCCGGTTGCGGATGGGCAGCGAGGGGTTGTCGATGTTCTTCAGCGTGGCTCCCATCTTCAGCTCGGCCGTTCCCTGCGTCTTGATGCGCACGCCGCCGGGGCCGAAGATCTTCTCGGCAGGACCCAGGTCGAAGTGCATGTCGGCGAAGGAGAACTTGTCCTTGCCGTCGCTCTTCACGTTCTCCTGGTCTTTCGCGCGGAAGAACTGGTAGAGGGCCTTCCGCTCGCTCCACCGCCGGTACTCCTCGGGCGTCATCAGCACGGGGGCGTTCAGGTAGGTGTCGCCTATCTTCGAGCCGAGATAGTACACGTTGAGCGAGTCGTCGTACTCCACCGTCTGCCGTATGTTGTCGGGCATCTTCAGGTCGAGGGCGCTCGAGTCGAGGTCGGCCACCTCCACCGGGGCCGTCCGCTGGATGCGCCAGCGGCTGTGGGTCACGGAGTCTTCCTCGGGAAGTGAAGAGTGAAGAGTGAAGAGTGAAGAATTTGCTACCGCCTCGGGGTGTGAAGAGTGAAGAGTGAAGAGTGAAGAATTTGCTACCGTCGCGCAGAACGCGACGATACATGTCAGCAGGACAAAGCTCACTCTCTGTCCTGCCGACATCCTTCCCAGCTTCCTCCCTAAGCCTCTCAGCCTACGGAGGATGGCAGCACATTCCTCATTCTTCATTCCTCTTTTCTCATAACCTTCGGTTAGAAATCTTCTAAAAATCTTTTCCAAAATCTTTGGGCCAAGCCCAAGAAATAGATTTCTCCTTCTGATTTTCTTTTAGATTTTTGAAGGATTTCTTGCGAAGCAATCATATCCTCTTTCCTCACTTGATCTGCTTCAGCGCCAGCTTCACCACCGTCTCCACCGCTGCGTCGGGCTGCTGCTGCAGTATGCTGACCACCACCTTCTGGCTCGGTGCGGGCGAGAAGCCCAGCATCGTCAGCGCGGCCACCGCCTCGTCGCGCACGGCGTTGTTCACCGGTGCCTGCATCTGCCCGCCGGCCGGTATCTCGTCGGCTATGCCAAGGGCCACTATCTTGTCACGCAGGTCTACGATGATGCGCTGGGCTGTCATCTTGCCGATGCCCTTGATGCTCTGTATCAGCTTGGCATTGCCCGTGGAGATGGCGTTGCACAGCTCGCCGACGCTCATGCCCGAGAGCATCATGCGCGCCGTGTTCGTGCCTACGCCGCTCACCGTGATGAGCAGTTCGAACATCTCGCGCTCCTTCTTGTTCACAAAGCCGTACAGCACGTGGGCATCTTCGCGGATGGCCTCATACACATAGAGCTTCACCTCCTTCTTGCCCTGGATGGCGCTGAACGTGTTGAGCGATATGCTCAGACCGTAGCCCACGCCCCCGGCCTCCACCGTAGCCAAGGCAGGGGTCAGCTCGGTCAACTCACCCTTGATATATTCTATCATACTATAAACTCTAAACTATAAACTCTAAACTATAAACTATAAACGTTACGATTCGCCCTTTTATTGCATTTGCCCCGTTAAAACCTCGTCAGTGTACCATGGCTCTTTCTTTTAGACGAGCTTATGGAAACAAATTGCCACTAATTACCACAAATTTTGTCCACAAATATGATTTTGCCAGATATTAGTTACTCAAGTTTCGGAAGGTAAAGAACTTCAGAAGCAAGAGTTTGTTACAGACTAAACGCATTATAAATATTTAGGAAAGAAATTAGAATAATTAGAATAATTATGCCAAAAATTAGAATATTATAATAACAATTTGTGGAAGTAATTATTCTAATTATTCTAATTTCTTTCCTAAACAATACACTAGCGCTTATAATGCGTTTAATCTGGAGTTTGTTATCATTTGTGGATGAAATTTGTGCTAATTTGTAGCAATTTGTTTCAAAAGAATAAAAGTTGTCAGCCCAGTGTGCAGATGGTGTATGCGTAGCACCCGCTGGCTGCCTCTACGGTGGTGAAGCGGTAGTGCGGGCTGATGATGTCTTTCAGATGGTTGTCGATGCCGGTGCCTATCAGCTTGAAGGCCGCCTCCTTCATCGTCCAGAGCCGGGTGAAGGCCATGGCCGGATTCTGTGCCGCTTCTATCTGGGCCACCTCGCTGTCGTTCATCGTGTAGCGCACCAGCGACTCGCGGTATTCGCGTACCGACTCCACGTCGATGCCTACGGGCTGGTTGCCGATGGCGCAGACCACGGCATCGCGGCAGTGGCTCAGGTTGAAGTGGATGTCGGGATGGCCCACAAGAGCAGGCTTGCCATGCTCGCCATATTCGAAGAGCGGATTGCCCGTGATGCCGTATCCCTCGCGCAGCCCTTGCTTGAGCAGCTCGTAGGCCAGCACGCAGGTGCGACGGCCCTGTTCGTACTTGAACTTCAGGGCCTGCTCCCGTCGCTGCTCCGAAATCTTCGCCAGTGCTGCGTCGAGATTGAAATCCCATATCCCTTCACTCACCAATGTAATCATCTATAAACTATAAACCCTAAACTATAAACTATAAACCATAAACTATAAACCATAAACCAAAACCCTTACTCCAGCCCCAGCTCCGGCATCGGGATCTTGCGGTTCGGGTTCTCCTTCGCCCCCAGGTCCACCAGCTCGCGGCCCTTCTGCGCCACGCTCTGCCGGCCCGTGATGAGCTTGTTGTTAGCACTGTCGTAGGCCTCCACCGTGCGGTGCAGCTTCTCGCCCAGGTCGTTGTAGCGCTTCACGAAGTCGCCCAGACGGTCGAGCAGCTGCTCTGCCAGTCCGAACACCTTCTCCTGGTTCTCCGCCTGCTGGTTCTGCACCCAGGCGATGTGGATCATGTGCAGGATGCCCAGCAGGTTCTGCTCGCCGGTCACGAACACCTTCTTCTCGAAGGCATCGCGCCAGAGCGTCGGGTCGTTGGCCAGGGCCAACTGAAGCGACGACTCGAAGGGCACGAACATGATGACGAAGTCCACGGCGTCGCGACCGTTCTGGATGTACTTCGAGTAGTCCTTGCGGGCCAGCTCGCTGACGTGCTGGCGCACGCTGCGCAGGTGGTCCTGCAGATAGCGCTCCTTCTCTTCCGGCGTTTTGGCGTTGACGTATTTCTCGTAGGCCACCAGCGACACCTTCGAGTCCACGATGGCATCCTGACCCTGCGGGTAGTGCAGGATGACGTCGGGCTGCATCTCGCGCCCTGTGTCGTCGTTCTTCAGCGGCCGCCCCAGCTCGTCGCGCAGCCGCGCCTGCACCTCGTAGTGGATGCCCTCGGTGAGGCCCTGCGAGGCCAGCAGGTCGCCCAGTATGATCTCGCCCATGTTGCCCGCCACCTTGTTGTCGCGACGCAGCACGTTGGTCAGACCCTCGGCCTTCTCGCCCAGCTGCTGCGTCTGCTGCATCATCAGCAGCATCTGCTCGCGGAACGAGGCAGAGTGGGCGGCCTGCTCCTTCTGCGTCTCGCTGAGGGCCTGCTGCATCCGGGCGATGGCCTCGCGCAGCGGCTGCGTGATGCCGCTCAGGGCCTCCGTGTTCTGCTCCTTCAGCTTCGTGGCGTTGCGCTCCAGGATGCGCTGCGCCATAGCGCCGAACTGCTCGTTCAGCCGCTGCTCCTCCTCACGGTGCTGCTGGCGCACCAGCTCCAGCTCACGCTTCTGCGCCGTCACCTCAGCCGTCAGCTCCAGCAGCTGCTCGCTCTTGGCCCGCGTCTCGGCCTCCAAGTGCTGCACGCGGCTGTTGGCGGCGTTGAGCAGCTCCTGGCGGGCGGCCAGCTCTATGTCCTTCCGGCCTGTGGCGATGTGGAGTGCGTCCAGCTGCTTGTCCATCACCACGTAGAGCACCACCGCCCCGATGGCTATACCTATTATTATATAGAGTGCAATCATCATTTTTTCTGAAATTTGTTGCAAAGTTACGAAATAATTCGTATCTTTGCACACAATTAGACCATATTTTTATCAACAACTAAAAACATTAGGATTATGGATTACAAGATTATCGACATCGAAGGGGTAGGCGACGTGTATGCAGAGAAGCTCGTTGCCGCAGGTATTGAGAAGGTGAGCCAGCTGCTCGAAAAGTGTGCTGCGCCAAAGGGGCGCAAGGAGCTGGCAGAGGCCACCGGCATCAGCGAGAAGCTCATACTGCGCTGGACCAACCATGCCGACCTGTTCCGCATCAACGGCGTGGGTCCGCAGTTCGCCGAGCTGCTTGAGAAGGCCGGTGTCGACACCGTCAAGGAGTTCCGTCACCGCGTGGCTGAGAACCTGCAGCCCAAGCTCGCCGAAATCAACGAGCAGTTCCACATCTGCGGGCGCACACCCGTGGTCAGCGAAATCCAGAAGATGATCGATCAGGCCAAGGAACTCGAACCCAAGATGACATATTAGTATCTGTCTCACTCCGCCCCGCTACGCTTACAGTACCACCGCTTGGACTCCCGCTGGCCGCTTGCTTATCTGGCAGTCCAGCGGCTGGACTACATAAGAGTCGGTTGCTGCGGTCAAGTGTCGGCTACAGTCTGCAGAGGGTGCCCCGTCTGCAGATTTTTTTCGTCCTTTTTCTTGCCACTGTTGCCACTAAGCGTGTTACTCGCTGACTGTCTGTGGGTTACGTAGTGGCAACACACACGTTTCTCTTGCCACTCTTGCCACTGCTGTTGCAAGCTTCTAATCGTCTGATACTCAGCGGTTTATGCAGTAGTGGCAACAGTGGCATCAAAATTAAAATAGAGAGGAGGGCTTATGGAAACAAATTGTCACAAATTACCACAAATTTTGTCCACAAATATGAGTCAGTTACAATTTTGCGGATGAAATTTGTGGCAATTAGTTGTAATTTGTTTCAAAAGAATGATTCACAAATCTTGGGGTATGGAAATTCTAAAAACTCCGTGCTCTCTGCAGACTAAACGCATTATAAATATTTAGGAAAGAAATTAGAATAATTAGAATAATTATGCCAAAAATTAGAATATTATAATAACAATTTGTGGAAGTAATTATTCTAATTATTCTAATTTCTTTCCAAAACAATACACTAGCGCTTATAATGCGTTTAATCTGGTGCTCTCTGCGTCTCTGCGCGAGAATCATTGGCTTAGTTCTCGCGCAGAGGCGCAGAGGGCCGCTGAGTTCGGTGCAGAGAGATTTCCGTGCGATTTTCGACGATTTTTGTCCCTTTTGTTTGGAGCATTCGGAAATTATATGTAACTTTGCAAGCGAAACTTGCGAGACTGCTCACGCTCGGCATCTGCAAACTAGTTTGCATTGCACTCGCTTAATCGCAGCCTTGCAGGCGATAACTGATGTTCAACAATTTAATTCGACTTACTATGGCAAACCAGAATGAAGAAAAGAGAGGAGAACGAGTGATGGAAGTGGAAATCAGAGAGCGGTACATCAACCCCTACACCGACTTCGGGTTCAAGAAGCTGTTCGGCACAGAGCTGAACAAGGACCTGCTCATCAGCTTCCTCAACGCCCTGTTCCACGGCAAACTCGAGATTACCGACCTCACCTACCTCAACAACGAGCATCTCGGCGACAGCCGACTGGACCGAAAGGCAGTGTTCGACGTCTACTGCCAGCTCTCCGACGGCAGCCGCATCATCGTGGAGATGCAGAAGGCGGAGCAGGAGTACTTCAAGGACCGCAGCATCTACTACTCCACGTTCCCGATTCGCGAGCAAGTGCCGCAGGGCAAGTGGAACTACCGCCTGAAGGATGTCTATACCGTCGGCATCCTCAACTTCGTGTTCCCCGACGGCGAGTACCCCGGCGACAGCCTCATCCACGAGGTCAAGCTGAAGGACGTGGAGGATAACCACGTCTTTTACGACAAGTTGACCTTCGTCTACTTAGAGATGCCGAAGTTCCAGAAGCGCGAGGACGAGTTGGTGACGATGTTCGACAAGTGGCTCTTCGCCCTGTCCAACCTGCAGCGGCTGCTGGAGCGCCCCAAGGCCCTGCAGGAGCGCATCTTCACCCGCCTGTTCGAGCAGGCAGAGATAGCGAGCTTCACCCCGACGGAGCGCGAGGAGTACGTGGCCAGCAAGAAGGAGTACTGGGATGCCTACAGCATTGCTGAAACGGCTCTCAAGAAAGGACACGCTGAAGGACACGCAGAAGGACACGCAGAAGGACTCGCTGAAGGACTCGCAAAAGGCGAGGCTAAAGGTGAAGCTAAAGGCCGTGCGGAAGAGCGCCTCGCTAATGCCAGAAGCCTGAAGGAGAATGGCGTCCCCATCGACCTGATAGCCAAAAGCCTCCATCTCACTGACGAAGAGCTGAAACAGCTAAAGTAAGATTCGTGTCAGATTTTTGAAGATTTTTGTCCCCCAAACACAAGCTGTCACCGACCCATCGCGGGCCGGTGACAGCGAAAAACAATTATTAACCTAATTTACTACTATGTGAACCGTCCGACCCTCACGGGCTGCAGCCCACTGCTTTCCATAAACATATTACTATTAAAAATGGAAACTCTATAACCATGTGCCCTGTGGTATAACCTTGACAAAATCTCTGTCTAATTCCCACTGTAGGGCGTTTTGCTTGTCAAACGTCGAAACCCAGGCTGGCGGCGTTTGACAAGCAAAAGCCCTACAGCCCATCCGTTTTGACATGAATCTCGTCGACACAACACATTAGCGATTGATGCGGGGCGTTCGGATGCCGGTACTCTCCGGCTCCAGTGCCACGATGGTGTTGGGGCGGAAGGGCGAGTCCTGGCGGTAGGTCTTCAGCACGCGGCCCTGCCATGCGTAGGGATAGCGACTGTCGCCGGCGACGGCGATGACGTGGAGCGCACGGTAGGCGGCAGCTACCACGGGTATGTAGAGATGCCGGTAGGCCGAAGTGCCGCTGAGGTTGACCCGCAGTGTGTCGTAGGAGTAGAATATCTCGTTGGGTGCTAACTGTGCCCCGGGTTCCAGCACAGCGTCGAAGGTGCCGCTAAGGGGTTCGCCGTCGCCCTCCTCTGGAGCTGTCTCGACTCCTTCAAGGTCGGTGTAGTAGTGTGAGGTCAGCACCAGTGTCCGTGCGTCGGCAGGCAGTGTCGACACGTCCACCCGTAGCAGGGCCGTCAGGCCGTTCATCTCCGTCTCCAAGCTGCCGTCGCTGCCAAACGTGGCCGTGCCCCAGAAGGGCACCGGCATGCGCGACTGCCCCTCCTGTGCTCCGACCTCGTCGGCAACATAGTCTTGTGGAATTGTGACCGACAGTTTTGCAACTCTATCGGATGTTGCGGAAAGGCCGTAGATGTCTAAAATCTTTGGGGCGAGCTGGCGCTCGGAGGGGAGGGACATAAATCTTATTTAAAATCTGAGATAAAATCTATTAGGGGCGAGCTGGTGCTCGGAGGGAGAGAGGAACATAAATCTTATTTAAAATCTGAGATAAAATCTATTAGGGGCGAGCTGGCGCTCGGAGGGGAAGGACAAAAATCTTCAAAAATCTGACGCAAATCTCTCGGCGCCGTACTCTGCGGCCCTCAGCGTCTCTGCGCGAGAACTTAATAATTAATGAGAAATTCGTGTTCAATTCATGGCAATTCGTGTTTACATAAAAACATATAATTATCACGAATTGAACACGCGCTCGAGCTCTGCTCGCTTGCTACCGAAGGGACGCAAGAATTTCTCATTAATATTATAAAGGTAATATTGTGATCTACTTATCTGGCAGGATTAATATTTGTGGATGAGATTTGTGGTAATTAGTGGCAATTTGTTTCCAAAAACAAAGCACTTATCTCCTGACGCTCTTCTGACGGTTGCTGATGACGATGCCGCGGGTGTGCCCTGTGGCGGGCGCTCCGCCGACGGTATAGGCCCGCTCGTGACTTTCGGCGACGCGGCGTGCCGACTGTACGGCAGTAGGCGTGGGCCTGACGTCGGGGCCGTAGATGGTGGTCCAGTCGTCACGCATCGACACGGTCACCCAGCCGTTCTGCTCGCATGCCGTGCGGCACTTCTCTGCCTTGGCCGCATTGCCCAGCTCGCGCTCCACGTCGTCGCATAGCAGGCAGAATGCCATCGAGGGATAGCTGTTGCCCGTGGTGACGAACTCAAACATCGGATAGTCGCCCGACGAGTTGCCGAATGTAAGGATGGGCTTCTGTCCCAGCTGCCGGCTCATGATGTCCACCTTGCTCCATTTCGTGCTCTTCTGCTTGAAGAGACCGCGCACCACGCGCTGGCCCTTCAGGTCGTCGAAGCCGTAGGTCTCCATGATGACGGGCGTCTGCCATCCGAACTCCTCGGCCTTGCCCTCCGGCACATAGTGAATCTCGGAGCCCATCACCTGGTAGCGGGCGATGGGCAGCACGCCGTCGATGAGCGGGCGGAGCATGTCCTGGGCCGTTCCGCTACAGACGTACACCTGGAAGTCGTTGGCCACGAGGTAGCTGACCACCTCGATCATCGGCCAATAGAGCGCCGTGCCCCATGTCAGGCCCTGCAGGCCCTCGCATGGCTTGTCGAGGAAAGCCTTCATCCAGGCATCCATCTCGGCCGGTGTCATGCCTTTGAAGATCTCTGCCTGCACGTACTGTGCCCTGTCGTCCATCTCGCGGTCTATCAGTTGCGGGTCGTACATGCCGGCCTTGGCAGCCTCTCCGAAGCTGCGGAGTTCGTCGGTGGGCGTATACCCCGGGTCGTCGAGCAGGCGGTGTAGCATCACCAGCCAATTCATGTAGAAGGGAGCCGTCTCGCAGAGCAGCGTGCCGTCCATGTCGAACACGGCCAGGCGGTCGCTGACGGGCACGTAGTCGTCGCTGCCCTCGGTGGTAACGGCCGTCACAAACGCCTTCAGCTGCGCCAGCGAGGGGGCGTCGCTCTTCCAGTACTGGAAGTTGCCTTCCTTGCCAACTCGTATCTGTGCCAGCTGCTCGCGTGTGGGCTGTGCCGACAGTTCTGAAAGACTGCAGCATAGTAGGGTGGCGGCAAGCACCCAGTTCAATAGTTTCTTCATGTCGTTAAGTATTCGTTAAATAATAGTTGCGGGGAGCCGTGCCTGGCGGTCAGTCATTCCAGGTCTGTCCGAGGTCCCAGTGCGGCATCTTCCAGAGTCTGGTCTTCTCGCGGGGCAGGTCGAACTCCTTGAGGCTCGGCAGGCTTGTCGTAGGCATGCAGGGGATAGTCGGTGGTGAAGTGGAGGCCTCGGCACTCCTTTCGCTCGAGTGCCCACCGGGTGATGAGGTAGCCCACGTTGATCATGTTGCGCAGCTCGCAGATGTCGCGGCTTGCCTTTACGCGCTTGAAGAGTCGCTCGGTCTCCTCGTAGAGCATGTCGAGGCGGTCCCAGGCTCGGTGGAGACGGAGGTCGGAGCGCACGATGCCCACGTAGTTGGACATGATCTGGTTGACCTCCTTGACCGACTGCGTGATGAGCACCTTCTCCTCGTTGGTCATGGTGCCCTCGTCGTTCCATTCGGGCACGCGCTCGTTGAAGTCGTAGAGGTCTACTGACTGCAGGGAGTCCTTGGCTGCGGCATCGGCATATACCACGGCCTCGATGAGCGAGTTGCTGGCCAGTCGGTTGCCGCCGTGCAGTCCTGTGCATGAGCACTCGCCGAGGGCGTAGAGTCGGTCGATGGATGTCTGTCCGTTGAGGTCTACCTTGATGCCTCCGCACATATAGTGGGCCGCAGGGCGCACGGGGATGTAGTCGGTGGTGATGTCGATGCCTATGGAGAGGCATTTCTGGTAGATGTTGGGGAAGTGGTGGCGCGTCTCCTCGGGATCCTTGTGGGTGACGTCGAGGCATACGTGGTCGATGCCGTGGATCTTCATCTCCTTGTCGATGGCGCGAGCCACGATGTCGCGTGGAGCCAGCGATAGGCGTTCGTCGTACTTCTCCATGAACGTCTCGCCGTTGGGCAGCTTCAGCACGCCGCCGTAGCCTCGCATGGCCTCGGTGATGAGGTAGGCCGGGTGGGTCTCCTTGGGGTTGTGGAGCACGGTGGGGTGGAACTGTACGAACTCCATGTCGGCCACGGTGCCCTTGGCGCGATAGACCATGGCGATGCCGTCGCCGGTGGCGATGACGGGGTTGGAGGTGGTCAGGTAGACGGCTCCGCAGCCTCCGGTACACATGACGGTAATCTTGGCCAGGTAGGTGTCTACTTTCTCCGTATCGGGGTTGAGCACGTAGGCCCCGTAGCAGTGGATATGCGGCGAGCGACGGGTGACGCGCACGCCGAGGTGGTGCTGTGTGATGATCTCCACGGCGAAGTGGTTCTCCTTGATGTCGATGTCGGGACAGGCTCTGACGGCCTCCATCAGTCCGCGCTGAATCTCGGCCCCGGTGTCGTCGGCATGGTGGAGGATGCGGAACTCGGAGTGCCCGCCCTCGCGGTGGAGGTCGAACTCGCCATTCTCCTTCTTGTCGAAGTTGACGCCCCACTGCACCAGCTCGCGTATCTGCTCCGGTGCCCGTCTGACCACCTGCTCCACAGCCTGCCGGTCGGAGATGTAGTCGCCGGCAATCATGGTGTCCTCGATATGCTTGTCGAAGTTGTCGAGTTCGAGGTTGGTGACACTGGCCACGCCGCCCTGTGCAAACGAGGTGTTGGCCTCGTCGAGTGAGGTCTTGCAGATGAGACACACGCGGCCCTTCTTAGCCCGGGCCACCTTCAGGGCATAGCTCATGCCGGCCACGCCGGCGCCAATGACAAGGAAATCGTACTTGTAAACCATCGCTAAAATCAGTTTTATGGTGCAAAGGTACAAAATAAAACGAAGAATGAAGAATGAAGAATGAAGAATTTGCTGCCGCGACGCAAAATTCTCAACTCTCAACTCTCAACTCTCAACTTTTATTCGTACCTTTGCACCAAGAATATGAAGAAACTGCTGATTTTATCTTATATCATGTGTCTCGCAGCGGGGCTGTCGGCACAGACGGAGGCAGAGCTGCTGGAGCTGCTCAAGCCCGTGGGTACGGTGCAGGCTGACACCGTGTCGCTCGACACGCTGATGAACGGCTCGGCCATCGCCGCCAAGCCGTGGCCTGAGGATCTGCAGGCCCGGCTGGACCTGCTGATGCAGGAGCCGCTGCTCAGGAAGACCCAGTTAGGACTGCTGGTGTACGACCTGACGGCCGACTCGGTGGTCTACCGCCAGGGTGAGCGCCAGACGCTGCGCCCCGCCTCGACGATGAAGCTGGTGACGGCCATCACGGCCCTCGACAAGCTGGGTGCCGACTATCAGCTGCGCACCTCTTTATATTATACCGGGCGGGTGAGCAACCGTACGCTGACGGGCAACCTGTACTGCGTGGGCGGCATGGACCCGCAGTTTGAGAAAGAGGACATGCGGGCCTTTGCCGAGAGTCTGCGTAAGCTGGACATCGACACCATCCGCGGCCAGCTGGTTGCCGACTACTCGATGAAGGACGAGTCGCGGCTGGGCGAGGGCTGGTGCTGGGACGACGACAACCCCGAGCTGTCGCCGTTGCTCATCGAGCGTAAGGACCGTTTCCTGGAGAGCTTCCTCGTGGAGCTTCGAACGGCAGGCTTCTACGTGGATGCCCCCTTTGCCGAAGGCTCACTGCCCAACGGTGCGGTGATTCTCTGTAGCCGTTTCCACTCGCTGGAGCAGATCCTGACGAAGATGATGAAGGAGAGCGACAACCTGTATGCCGAGGCGGTGTATTATCAGATAGCCGCATCGGGAGGCGTCAGGAGGGCATCGGCCGACAAGGCCCGTCAGTGGGAGCGTAAGCTCGTAGGCCGCATAGGGCTCAATGCCGGAGAATATAAGTTTGCCGACGGCAGCGGACTGTCGCTCTACAACTATGTGACGCCCGAGCTGATGGTGCGCCTGCTTCGCTTCGCCTGGCAGGAGCCCGACATATACACCCGATTGCTGGCCACGCTGCCGATAGCCGGCGTGGACGGCACGCTGGAGAAGCGCATGCAGAAGACGCTGGCCCAGGGCAATGTCAGGGCCAAGACGGGCACACTGACGGGCATATCGAGCCTGGCGGGCTACTGCACGGCAGCCAACGGCCATCAGCTCTGCTTCTGCATCATCAACCAGGGCGTGATGCGGCAGGCCAGCGGACGCAGTTTCCAGGACAAGGTGTGCGCGGCGCTGTGCATGCCGTAGGGAGGGGGCGGATTACGGAATAACGAAATAACGGAATGACGGAATAACGAAATAACGGAATGACGAAATAACGAAATAACGAAATGGAGGATATACAGATATTTGTGGAGAGAATGGTTGCGGCCTGCGGCATCACGGGTGATGCCGTGGGGCTGATTACGCACGCGGCACTTATCCTGATAGTCATCCTGCTGGCAGCAGGGGCCGGGCTGCTGTGCCGACGGCTGATAGTGCCGCTGCTGACGAAGGTGACCTCGAAGACTGAGGCCCGTTGGGATGACGTCATCTTCAACGAGCGGGTGCTGCTGTCGGCCTGTAGCATTGTCCCCGCCATCGTCGTGTGGCAGCTGCTGCCCTGGACCTTCTACGACTATCCCGTGATGCGGGAGCTGCTGAAGCGGCTGACGGCCATCTACATCACCGTCATGTCGGTGCGCACCGTCATCGTGTTCATCGACTCCTTCAAACAGTTGGAGAACGGCAAGCGCACAGCCCGTCAGCAATATCTCTACTCGCTCTGCGGGGTGCTGAAGATAGTGATGATCTTCGTCGCCGTCATCATGGTGGTGGCTATCATTGTCGATAAGGACCCCTCGACGCTCTTTGCCGGGCTCGGTGCTGCCTCGGCCATCCTGATGCTGGCCTTCCAGGACACCATCAAGGGGCTCGTGGCCGGCATCCGTCTGACGAACAACGACATGCTTCACATTGGCGACTGGATAACGGTGCCCTCGGCAGGAGCCAACGGCAGGGTGGAGGAGATTACGCTGACGATGGTGAAGGTGCGCAACTTCGACAATACCATCGTCACCCTGAGTCCCCAGGCGCTTGTTGACGGCTCTTTCCAGAACTGGCTCGGCATGGAGGAGGGCGAAGGGCGGCGCCAGACGCGCAAGGTGTACTTCGACTTCCGCTCGCTGAGAACAGAAAACCCGGATAATCCGGAAAATCCGGAAAATCCAGGAAAGCAGCCCACTACCACCAACATCACCCGCTTCCGCCACGACATCGAAGAGTGGCTCCGCAAGAACCCCAAGGTGGTAAGCAATAAGACCATCCTAGCCAAGCAGAGCGAGACGCTGCAGGCCAGCGGCTGTTGCGTGGAGATTGTGTTCTGGCTGAAGGCCAAGGATGCCCTTACCTACGAGCACGACACGAGCGACATCATGGAGTACATCTATGCCAAGGCCAACGACTATGGGCTGCGTATCTACCAGCCTGTTGTGAGTGAAAAGTGAAGAGTGGAAAGTGAAGAATTCCTTTCAGTCGCTCCGCTTCGTGAAAGCGTGCCTTTGGGCCGAGCGGCTGCCGCCCTCCCAATAGCTAAATAATAAAATCGTCAATAAATAGTAAATCCGTAAATAGTAAATAGCATGTTGGACATCAAGCAAGAACAAATCCTCGTCAGGATTACGGGGCAGGACCGCCCCGGACTGACCGCCTCTATCATGGGCATCCTGGCCAAGTACGACGCACAGATACTCGACATCGGACAGGCCGACATCCACTCGACCCTCTCGCTGGGCATTCTTATCCGCATGGACGAGATGCACTCCGGGCAGGTGATGAAGGAACTGCTCTTCAAGGCCACGGAGCTGGGGGTGCAGATCGGCTTCTCGCCTATCAGCGACGATGAGTATGAGGACTGGGTGGGCCATCAGGGCAAGAACCGCTACATACTGATGGTGCTGGGCCGCCAGCTGGAGGCCCGCCAGATAGAGGGGGCCACCCGCATCCTGGCCGACCAGGGCCTGAACATCGACAGCATCCTCCGACTGACGGGGCGCAAGAGCATCAAGAACCCCGCCAAGCACACTCGTGCCTGCATACAGTTCTCGCTGCGCGGCGAGCCCACCGACCGCCAGGAGATGCAGTCGAAGCTGATGAAGCTGTCGCAGGAGATGGAGATCGATTTCTCCTTCCAGCGCGACGACATGTTCCGCCGGATGCGCCGGCTGATCTGCTTCGATATGGACTCCACGCTGATACAGACGGAGTGCATCGACGAGCTGGCAGAGCGCAATGGGGTGGGGGCTGAGGTGAGAGCCATCACCGAGAGTGCCATGCGCGGAGAGATTGACTTCAAGGAGAGTTTTACGCGGAGAGTCAGTCTGCTAAAGGGGCTCGACGTGAGCGTGATGCAGGACATCGCCGAGCACCTGCCCATCACCGAGGGCGTAGACCGGCTGATGACCATCCTGAAGCGCTGTGGCTACAAGATAGCCATCCTCTCGGGTGGATTCACCTACTTCGGCGAATACCTGCAGCGCCGCTACGGCATCGACTACGTGTATGCCAACGAGCTGGAGATAGGTGAGGACGGCAAGCTGACTGGCCGCTATGTGGGTGAGATTGTGGACGGCCACCGCAAGGCCGAGCTGCTGAAGCTCATCGCGCAGGTGGAGAAGGTGAACCTGGCGCAGACCATCGCCGTGGGCGACGGTGCCAACGACCTGCCGATGATCTCGGAGGCCGGACTGGGCATCGCTTTCCACGCCAAACCCCGTGTGGTGGCCAACGCCAAGCAGTCTATCAACACCATCGGTCTCGACGGCGTGCTCTACTTCCTCGGATTCAAGGACAGCTACTTAGGCGATCAGGGGAAGCTGTAGTTTATAGTTTATGGTTTATAGTTTATAGTTTATGGTTTATAGTTTATGGTTTATAGATGAATACCCTGCAAGCCCTTCCGACTATAGAAGTAATCAACTATAAACTATCAGCTTTAAACTATAAACTAAAAAAAGAAAGATGGACTTTGCGCTGACGCTTCTGAAGTGGTTCGAGGAATATGGTCGTGAGCTGCCCTGGCGGGCCACTCACGACCCGTATGCTATCTGGCTCTCGGAGATTGTCCTGCAGCAGACACAGGTGAAGCAGGGCTGGGACTACTGGGAGCGCTTCATGCGCCGCTGGCCTACGGTGGAGGCACTTGCTGCAGCTACTGAGGACGAGGTGCTGCGCGAGTGGCAGGGGCTGGGCTACTACAGCCGGGCACGCAACCTGCACTATGCTGCCCGTCAGATAGTGGCCTTGGGCCATTTCCCTGATACGCTCGAAGCAATCAAGCAACTGAAGGGGGTGGGCGACTATACGGCAGCCGCCATCGGGAGTATGGCCTTCGGACTGCCTGTCGCCGTGGTCGATGGTAATGTCTACCGCGTACTGGCCCGCCATTTCGGAATCGAGACACCCATTAACAGCACGGAGGGGAAAAAGGAGTTCGCGGCGTTGGCGCAGAGTCTGCTGCCTGCCCCTCCCCTTCAAAGGGAGGAGAATGTCTATGGGACGTACAATCAAGCCATCATGGACTTCGGGGCCACGCAGTGTTCGCCCCAGTCGCCGCGCTGCATCGTCTGTCCGCTGCAGGATACGTGTGCCGCCCTGCAGACAGGCAGGGTCGCCGCGCTGCCCGTCAAGCTGAAAACCATCAAGGTGAAGGAGCGCCACCTTGTTTATATATATGTCCGATGCCAGGGCTTCACCGCTATCCGTCAGCGTGGTGAGGGTGACATCTGGCAGGGACTGTGGGAACCCTTGGAAATTGACAATTTACAATTTACAGTTTACAATTTCCCTGAAGCCCAGCTCATCGCCCGGGGCGTGAAGCACGTGCTGACCCATCGCATACTGACGGCCGACTTCTACCTGTGGGAGACCGCCGAGCGCCCCGTACTGCCAGACGGCTATATCTGGATTCGCGAGGAGAATATAGCCGACTATGCCATCCCCCGGCTTGTTGACAAGCTCCTCGCCCTGCTGCCTTGATTGCTGCAACGGACTATGCGGACTGAGACGGACTTGCTTCTAATTTTTACACATAGTTTTTTCGAATATAGGTTGTAACGTTGTAACATCGCCGATGTACAAAGGGCGTGCAACCTGTTTTGCAGGTTGTGAGGTTGTAACAAGGTTGTAACATTTTCCTGTCTCGCAGCAAGCAGGCCAGCCAGGCTTTTTTGATGGCTGCTTATACTGCTGTAGAGCTTGTTATCATACGCCAGAAAGCTCCTAACCGATGCCTGGAGCCTGTCTTTTGCTGAATTTACTAGTAAATCGAGCCGTTAACAGGCCTCTGGCAAACAAGGGCGCCATGTTACAAACAAGGAGCAGCATGTTACAACCTTGTAGCAACCTTACAACCTGCGAAACAGGTTGCACGCCCTTTGTGGCAGGGCGATGTAACAACGTTACAACCTATATTCTATAACAATGGCTGTTATCACTGTTTGCCAGCTCCCCCTGCTTCCACCTGCGTCTTAGGCCAGTTGACGAGGAAGAGCTTCTCTGTGGCGCGGGTGAAGGCGGTGTAGAGCCAGTGGATATAGTCGGGCGTGAGCATGTCGTCGGTCATATAGCCCTGGTCCAGATAGACGTGTGCCCATTGCCCGCCCTGTGCCTTGTGGCATGTGACGGCATAGGCGAACTTGATCTGCAAGGCGTTGTAGTACTTGTCGCTCTTCAGCTTCTTGATGCGCTCGGCCTTCAGCGGCTCGTCGGCATAGTCGTCCATGACGGCATTGTAGAGTTGTTCCTGCTGCTCGCGGGTGAGTGAGGGGGCTTCGGTGGTGAGCGAGTCGAGCACGGTGATAGCCGTCAGCTCATAGTCGTCGTAGTCGGGGAACAGCATCGTCACTTCAGCGAAACGGAAACCATAGAGCTCGTGGATGTTGCGCACGCGCTGCACCACAGCGCGGTCGCCGTTGGCCAGGAAGGATAATTTGTTGACGGTTGACGGTTTACTGTTTACAGGTGAATAGCTGGCAAGCCCTTCAGTCCCCTTAGAGTAATCCTCTGTAAACCGTAAACTGTCCTCTGTAAACCGTAAACTGTCCTCTGTAACCTTCTCAACCCAGTAGTAGTTGTTCTTCACAATCATCAGCTGGTCGCCATGCGAGAGCTGCTCCTCGCGGTCGAGCACGGTGTTACGGATGCCCTGGTTGTAGATGTTGGCCCGTTTGTTGCTGCGGGTGATGACGATGGTCTCGTCCATCCCCACGCGGCTGTAGCTGCTGGCCAGTGCCTCTATCAGCTCGTCGCCGGGCACCACCTGAATGTCGGCAAAGCCTTGCAGCCGTAGCTTGGGCAGCTGCGTCGCCTCCTCGTGTGTCACCATCTGCCGTATCATCGTGGCGTTCCACAGAATGCCCGACTCCTGACTCTGGCGCAGCACCTCACTGAGGTCGCACTCATAGACACTCATCCCGTAGCCGCGAAGCACGCCAGTCATCAGGGCGGGGCTTTCCTGTTCGCCAACTGGCGGCAGCTGTGCCTTGTCGCCGATGAGCAGCATGCGGCAGTTGTCGCCGCTATATACGAACTGTATCAGGTCGTCGAGCAGGCAGCCACTGCCGAAAGCAGAGTCGCCGTGGCCCTGATTGGCAATCATCGAAGCCTCGTCGACGATAAAGAGCGTGTCGCGGTTCAGGTTGGCATTGAGGTTGAAGGATGAGAGGTCGCCGGCCGACTTCTGCCGATAGATACGTCGGTGGATCGTATAGGCGGCGTGCCCCGCATAGAGTGAAAACACTTTTGCCGCGCGCCCCGTGGGTGCCAGCAGGATCATCTTCTGCCGCAGTCGTGCCAGCGTTTGCACAATGGCTCCTGCCAGCGTCGTCTTGCCCGTACCGGCAGAGCCGCGCAGAATCATTGCCACATGCGAACGGCGGTCGGCCATGAAAGCTGCGAAGATGTCGAGAGCCCTCGACTGTTCGACCGTCGGAGTCATTCCGAAGGTCTGTAGTATCTGGTATTTCAGTTCGTCGCCAATCATTTCAGGTGCAAAATTACTAAATAATTCATAACTAATAACCCATAACTCAAATTAATTTAGTAACTTTGCAGCCGAAAATTCGAATTTTAAACAATTATGGCACAAGAAGATGTATTTAAGAAGATCGTGAGCCACTGCAAGGAGTACGGTTTCGTGTTTCCCTCGAGTGAGATTTACGATGGATTGGGCGCCGTGTACGACTATGGACAGAACGGCGTGGAGTTGAAGAATAATATCAAGCAGTACTGGTGGAAGGCGATGACGATGCTTCACGAGAACATCGTGGGTATCGACTCGGCTATCTTCATGCACCCGACAATATGGAAGGCCTCCGGGCATGTGGATGCCTTCAACGACCCGCTCATCGACAACCGCGACTCAAAGAAGCGCTATCGCGCCGATGTGCTCATCGAGGACCAGATAGCCAAGTACGATGAGAAGATTCAGAAGGAGGTGGAGAAGGCCCGCAAGCGCTTCGGCGAGAGTTTCGACGAGGCGAAATATCTGGAGACGTCGCCCCGCGTGGCTGAGACGAAGGCTAAGCGCGACGCGCTGCACGAGCGCTATGCCGCCGCCATGCAGGGTCCGGACTTGGAGGCGCTGAAGCAGATTATCCTCGACGAGGAGATTGTGGACCCCATCAGCGGTACAAAGAACTGGACCGACGTGCGCCAGTTCAACCTGATGTTCTCGACTGAGATGGGCTCGACGGCCGACGGCTCGATGAAGATTTACTTGCGCCCGGAGACGGCACAGGGTATCTTCGTGAACTACCTGAACGTGCAGAAGACGGGCCGTATGAAGATTCCCTTCGGCATCGCCCAGATCGGTAAGGCTTTCCGTAACGAAATCGTGGCCCGCCAGTTCATCTTCCGCATGAGGGAGTTCGAGCAGATGGAGATGCAGTTCTTCGTGCAGCCCGGCACCGAGCTGGAGTGGTTCCCCAAGTGGAAGGAGACCCGCATGAAGTGGCACCTGGCCCTGGGCTTCGGCGCTGAGAACTATCGTTTCCACGACCACGACAAGCTGGCCCACTATGCCAACGCCGCCACCGACATCGAGTTCAAGATGCCGTTCGGCTTCAAGGAGGTGGAGGGCATCCACAGCCGTACCAACTTCGACCTTTCGCAGCACGAGAAGTTCAGCGGCAAGTCGATCAAGTACTTCGACCCGCAGACCAACGAGTCGTACACGCCGTATGTCATCGAGACGAGTATCGGCGTCGACCGTATGTTCCTCTCTATCATGTGCCACGCCTTCGAGGAGGAGAAGCTGGAGAACGGCGAGACGCGCACCGTGCTGAAGCTGCCCGCAGCCCTGGCCCCGGTGAAGTGTGCCGTGATGCCGCTGGTGAAGAAGGACGGACTGCCCGAGAAGGCTCGCGAGATTATCGACCAGCTGAAGTTCCACTTCAACTGCCAGTACGACGAGAAGGACAGCATCGGCAAGCGCTACCGTCGTCAGGATGCCATCGGCACGCCCTACTGCGTGACCGTTGACCACGACTCGCTGACCGACGGCAAGGTGACGCTCCGTTTCCGTGATACGATGGAGCAGGAGCGCGTTGACATCTCGCAGCTGAATGCTATCATCGAGGACAAGGTGAGCATCGCGTCATTGCTGAAGAAACTTCAGTAAAATGCAGAATGCAGAATGAAGAATGAAGAATTTGCTACCGCTGTAGGGACTGCGCTCGGAGCTACTGTGAGAAAGGGAATAAGGAACCAGAAGGGGAAGGTGTGGATGTTGTTGTGCGCAGCATCTTTCATCCTTTATTCTTTATGCTTCATTTCCTGTAGTGCGGAGGATGTTACTATCGAGGAATATCCCGACTGGCAGAGCCGCAACAACGAGGCGATAGAGCAGTGGGCGGTTAACGGCAGCTACCGTAAGATACGCACGTACATCCAGGACGAGACGGCCGCGAGCAAGAACAGCGACTTCATCTATGTGGAGGTGCTCGAGACTGGCGACGGCGAAACGAGTCCTATCGCTACCGACACGGTGCGGGTGGCCTATCGCGGACGGCTCCTGCCCTCAACTACCTACAAGGAGGGCTATGTGTTCGACCAGACCTACCTCGGCGATTTCGACTGGAAGACGATGGGAGTGGCCCCCAATGCCACGGCGGCCAGCTTTATGCAAGGCTTCTCGACGGCTGTTCAGAATATGCACATCGGCGACCGCTGGCGCGTGTACATCCCTTACACGCTCATGTACGGCTCCGCCTCGTCGACATCGTATCCAGCCTATAGCAATATGATTTTCGACATTGCGCTGGTAGACTACTGGCCTTCCGGCGAGACGCGGCCGACGTTCAGGGCCCGAATGCGCTAAAGAATAAAAATTCCGGAATTAGTTTGGTGATTCCGGGATTTTTTTTTATTTTTGCAGCAAATAAGATTTGTTATGCAGAACAGTAAGGTGACAGGCGCGAAGTATGCCGACTATATCCGGCGTATAGAGATCGACTCGCTATGGAGCGGCAAGAAGCACATCGTGTGGGAACTGAATCGGCAGGTGAACATCCTGAGCGGTATCAACGGCGTGGGCAAGAGCACGATATTGAACAAGGTGATAAGGAGTGTCAATACCAATGGCGACATCATCAACCACCTGCTGAAGGGAGTCCACATCGATGTGGAGCCTGCCGATGCCACACACATCCGCTTCGACATCATTCGTTCGCTCGACTCCCCGCTGCTCGACAACGAGACCCTCAACATGGTGGACACCCGCATCAGGTCGGCCCTCGACTTCCAGCTCTTCCACCTGCAGCGCAAGTATCTCGACTACCAGGTGAACATCGGCAATCGTATCATCGCCGAGCTGCAGGCGGGCCATACCGATGCCGCCCAGCACTTGTCGATGCAGAAGGCGCGTTTCCAGGACATTGTCGACGACCTGTTCTCGGAGACGGGCAAGAAGATTATCCGCACGGAGAACGAGATACGCTTCTCGCAGATTGGTGAGGCCCTGGTACCCTATCAGCTGTCGAGCGGCGAGAAGCAGATGCTGGCCATCCTGCTGACGGTGCTGGTGGAGGACAATGAGCCGACGGTGCTCTTCATGGACGAACCGGAGGTGAGCCTGCACATCGAATGGCAGAAGCGGCTCATCGACCTCTGCCTGGAGCTGAACCCACAGGTGCAGATTATCCTGACTACGCACTCGCCGGCCGTGGTGATGAACGGCTGGGTGGATGCCGTGACGGAGGTGAGCGATATTACTTTGTAATTGACAATTGATAATTGACAATTGACAATTATGGCAAAGCGACTGAAGGACAGTATCAACAGCAGCTACTTCGAGGCGGCCAACGCGCTGACCTCGAAGAAAGCCCGTCGCAGGATTGTGGCCTACGTGGAGAGCTACGACGACATCTACTTCTGGCGGACGGTGCTGTCGGAGTTTGAGAACGACAAGCGCTACTTTGAGGTGATGCTGCCCTCGAAGGTCAACCTGACGAGGGGTAAGAAGTCGGTGCTGATGAATTTCCTCGAAGGAGAGCCGCTGGGCAAGGACATGATAGCCTGTGTGGATGCCGACTATGACTATCTGGTACAGGGGCGCACGGCACAGTCGCAACGGGTGCTGGAGAGTCCGTATGTGTTCCATACCTACGTCTATGCCATAGAGAATTTCCAGTGCTATGCCCCGTCGCTGCATAACGTCTGTGTGTCAGTGACGCTCAACGACCACCGCATCTTCGACTTCCGCGAATACTTCCGACAGTTCTCCGAGGCCATCTTCCCACTGTTTGTCTGGTCGATCATGCTCTATCGCAACGGCAATTACCCCAAGTTCACCATCAGCGATCTGAACCGTATCGCCGACCCAGGAGGTTTTAACGTGCAGAACCCGGAGCCGTCAATAGCCAACGTGAAGCGTAAGGTGCATACCAAGGTCAGCGACCTGCAGCGGCATTTCCCCAATGCCAAGGAGGAGTATCTCCAGACCAAGGAGGACATCAAACGGCTGGGAGTCACACCTCAGACCACCTATTTATATATACAAGGCCATCACTTGTTCGACGCTGTCGTGTCGCCCATTCTCTCTAAGGTCTGTAATCTGCTGCGACAGGAGCGTCAGAACGAGATAAACCGGGCCACGGCTCACAAGACGCAGAAACGTAACGAGATGACCTGTTACGAGAATTCCCTCCAGGACATCAAGGCGATGCTCAAGAAGAACAATGGCTACATGGCCTCCGAGCAGTTTCGCCGCGTGCAGGCTGATGTCAGGCGGTATCTGGAGGGGTAGATTACAGTTTATAGTTTCCGCCTTCGGCTTAGTTTATAGTTGATAGTTGATAACCCTCCAAGCCGTTCTGCCGACAAGTGTAATCATCTATAAACTATAAACTCTAAACTCTAAACTAATAAGTTACACGAACGTCTCGAGGAACCTGACCGTACCTTCAACCTTTACTTCCTTGGCGGTGGCAGGTATCAGTACGGTGTCGCCCGTCTGGAATGTCGTTTCCTCTTCGTCGCAGATTAGCTTCCCCCTGCCCCTGACGGCTATCAGGATGACGAAGGAGTCGAGGTCGGAGTAGTCGAGCGTCATCGGCTCCGTCAGGTCGTAGACGGCAGTGGTGAAGTATGGGCAGCCGACCACCTGTGTCCCTTCATTCTTGGGCAGGCTGTATGCCGTGCGGTAGTTGTCGAGCACGGTATAGTTGATACTCTCAGCGGCCAGCTCGGTGTGGAGCTCACGGTAGTTGCCGTTCTTGTCACGGCGCTTGAAGTCGTAGATGCGGTAGGTGACATCGCTGGTCTGCTGAATCTCAGCCACGAAGCATCCGGCACCGATGGCGTGGATGCGGCCGGCAGGGATGAAGAACACGTCGCCCTCGTGTACCTCATAGCGGGCCAGGGCATCAGTGATGGTGTCGTTCTCCACCATCTCCTTGTATTGCTCAGGCGTGATTTGTTGCTTCAGGCCGTTGTAGAGCTGGGCGCCGGGTGCCGACTCTAAGGCGTACCACATCTCGGTCTTGCCTCTCGGCTTTCCCTGACGGTGGGCTATCTCGTCGGTGGGGTGTACTTGGATGCTCAGGTCCTGACGTGCGTCGATGAACTTGATGAGCAGGGGAAACTCATCGCCGAAGCGTTGGTAGTTCTCACGTCCCACCAGCTTCTCTCTCTGTTCCCGCACCAGCTGGTTGAGGCTCTTGCCCTTGTCAGGCCCGTCGGCCACGATGGTCTCATTGTCCTTTACTCCGGAGATTTCCCAACTCTCGCCGACATTCTCCATCTGTGTGTCTAAATGCTTGAAGGGGATAATCTTGTCGCCTCCCCAGAGCGTCTGTTTCAGTAATGGTTCGAATTTGTACATTGTTTTTTCTTTTGTGGTTTACTGTTTACTGTAAACATATCATGCGTAATTAATTATCCTTCCAGAAGGCACGGGTGAAGAGCACCAGCACCGTCATGATTTCCAGTCGCCCCATGAGCATGAGCAGACAGAGTGTCCACTTGATGATGTCCGACATTCCCGACCATGTGATAGGCAGTCCCACCTGGTTGTCGAGCGACGGCCCTACGTTGCTCACGCAGCTCAGTGCTATTGTGATGGCATTGGTGGTGTCGATGCCAGCCAGAATCATGATGGCTGCCGTGACGAGAATCATCAGCACGAACAGGGTGAAGAAGGCGAAGAGGGCCACGATGCGCGACTGCGGTATGCTTTGTCCGTTGACCTTGATGGGCAGCACGGCGTTGGGGTGGATGATTTGTCTGAAGTTGTTGCGTAGCACCTTCAGTGTCATCACGCCTCGTATGCACTTGAAGCCGCCGCTGGTGCTGCCGGCACAGGCTCCCAGGAACATGACGATGCCTATGATGATCCATGTCAGGTGGGGCCAGGCACCGATATCGTCGTTGCAGATGCCGGTGGTCGTCATGAAAGCCACCACCTGGAAGAGTGCATTCCTGAAGGCCTTCTCTAACGGGTATTCCATCTGTACGAAGAGCACGGTCATGATGCAGGCAGTGGCCAGCACCACTACCGACAGGTATAGCTTGAACTCAGAGTTCCTCAGCAGTTCCCTGGCCTTCAGCTTGAAGATGCTCATATACAGCAAGGTGAAGTTGATGCCGGCCAGGAACTGGAAAACGATGCTTACGTAGTCCACGGCAGGCGACTGGAAGTCGGCTGTGCCGTTGTTGTGGATGGCAAATCCCCCTGTGGCCGTTGTCGTCATCGAGTAGTTGGTGGCCTCAAACCAGTCCATGCCCGCTGCCCAGTAGGCCACGCCGCATCCCACGGTGAGCATCAGGTAGATGCTCCAAATCCACTTGGCCGTGGTGGTCAGCCTGGGGTGCATCTTGGCCTTGATGGGTCCTGTGGCCTCGGCGGCGAACACCTTCACGCTTCCCCCCACCAGCGACGGCAGGATGGCGATGGTGAAGAACACGATTCCCAGGCCTCCTATCCACTGCATCAGCGACCGCCAGAAGAGCATGCCGTGGGGCAGGGCCTCCACGTTGTCGATGATGGTGGCCCCGGTGGTGGTGAAGCCCGACATCGTCTCGAAGTAGGCATCGGTGATGTTGCCGATGCTGCCGTGTATGAGGAAGGGGAACGTGCCGAACAGTGAGAAGATGACCCACACGGCCGTCACCACGATGTAGGCGTCATGGCGGCTGAGTGTGTTCTCCGCATTTCGTCCCAGATAAAGGAACAGCAGGGCGCTGCCGAAGCTGATGAGCAACGACAGTGCAAAGGCCAGCATGTCATCCTCTTCGAACACAAAGGCCATCACCAGGCACAAGGCCAGGAAGAAGGCCTCGACGAACAGCAGTGAGCCGATGATTTTGGAGATGATACGCAGGTTTACCATAGCGTGTTCTTCTTGAAGTATTTCTCGATGTTGTTCAGCTTCTGTTCATGGCAGAACACCATCACTGAGTCGCCAGCCTCGATGTGTGAGTTTCCGTTGACGAGCATACCCTGTCCGCGCCGCACCAGTCCGCCGATGGTCACGCCGAAGGGCAGCCCCAGGTCCTTTACAGCCTTCTTGGTGACCCTGGCTCCTTCGGCCACGGTGAATTCGGCCACCTCGGAGTCCACGAGCATCAGCGAGCGCAGGTTGCTCACCTCAGCCCCCAGCATCAGTTGATAGATATGACTGGCGGCCACTGTCTTCTTGTTGATGATGGTGCCGATGTCGAGTCCCTCGGCCATGCTCACGTAGTCGAGGTTCTCGACCATGGCGATGGTCTTGCGCACGCCGAGCTTCTTAGCCGACAGGCAGGCCAGTATGTTGGTCTCGGCATTGCCGGTGAGTGCCACGAAGGCCTGGGTATTCTTGATGCCTTCCTCCTCCAGCAGGCCCAGGTCGCGCCCGTCGCCGTTGATGACCATGGCGTCGCTGTCGCCAAGCAGCTCGTTCAGCTTCTCACAGCGGTCGGGGTCGGTTTCTATGATGCGCAGGTTCATGTAGTCGGGCTTCGTCAGGGCGGCCCTGACGGCAGTCTTGCCGCCGCCCATGAAGATTACGTTCTTCACGTCGGTATAGTGCTCCTTCCCCACAATTTTACGGATATAGGGTATATACTCTCTGGTGGTCATGAAGTAAGCCAGGTCGCCCACCCGCAGCTCGTCCATGCCGCCGGGGATGATGGTCTCGCTGCCGCGCTTCACGGCCACCACGTGGTAGGGGTCGTCGGGTCCGCTCAGTTCTCGCAGCGGGCGGTTCAGTATCTCCGCCGTCTCGCGCAGCTTGATGCCCAGCAGCACCAGTGCCCCGCCGTGTACGTCCCACCGCTGCCTTACCCACGACAGCTTCAGGCCGTTGTTGATGTCGATGGCCGCCAGCACCTCGGGGTAGACCAGTGAGTCGATGCCCAGCTGCTGGAAGAACTTCTGGTTCTGCGGCTTCAGATACTCGTAGTTGTCGATGCGAGCCACGGTCTTCTTGGCTCCCAGTGCGTGAGCGATGATGCAGGCCGAGATATTGGTGCTCTCTTCTGTAGTGACGCCCACGAAGAGGTCTGCATGCCCCGCGCCTGCATCCTTCAGGGCCTGGATGCTGGTGGGCGAGGCGTTATAGGTCATCACGTCGTAGTCTGCCAGGCGGTTCAGACAGTTCTCGCGCTCATCGATGAGCACACAGTCCTCATGTTCGCGCGACAGCAGTTTCGACAGGTGAGTTCCCACGGCACCGGCACCGGCTATGACAATCTTCATCCTATTTACTATTTATCAGATTAACTTGTTTAATTGAACTTTCCCACCCTTTTCTTTTCAACAACGAATTAAGACGAATCTCAC
>CAMHUC010000019.1 GCA_946188155.1 uncultured bacterium
ATGCCAGCGACGAGCCGGTGGCCGTCTATGGCGGCCCCGAGGAGGCCGGCTTCCGATGGCAGCTGCTCGCCGACGGCAGGGTGCTGCTGAGTGATCCCGTCACAGGTGAGACCTACGTAATGGCCCGTACTCGTGCCGATGGCGGCAACTATGGCAAAGAGATGACCAATGTCGCCGATACGAAGGTTGACTATGCCGACGGCAGCATGACGGTGACCAACGACAGCTACTCTGGTACGCTGACCAAGGCTGATGCCGAGAAGGAGGCAGAGATCAGGAAGAAGCTTCAGAAACTGATTACAGACGTCAACAGCGGCGATGCCGGCATCGGCTACGGCGGCCCCGGCAACGGCCCCGCCCATGCCCGCCGCCAAGATGGCATTCAGTAGTTATAGAATTGTTGTTGCGTATATGAAATATCCGATAGGAATACAGAATTTCGAGAAGATACGATGTGAGGGGTATGCCTACGTCGACAAGACGGCACTGATGTACAAGATGGTGTCTGAGGGGTCGTACTATTTCCTCAGTCGCCCGCGCCGTTTCGGCAAGTCGCTCATGGTCAGCACACTTGAGGCTTTCTTCCAGGGAAAGAAAGAACTGTTCGACGGGCTGTATGCCAGTACAGTGGGCTGGGAATGGAAGGAATATCCCATCTTGCATCTGGACCTGAACGTCAAGAAATACGATTCGATGACATCGCTTGATGACATTTTGAACAGGGCTCTTCTTGGATGGGAGAGCCAATACCCTCCTAAGTGGAAAGACCCTTCGTTGGAAGGACGCTTTGAATTAGTTGTCAAGGCGGCAGCCGAGCAGACAGGCAGGCAAGTAGTCATCCTTGTCGACGAGTATGACAAGCCACTGCTTCAGGCTATTGGCAACGAAGCGTTGCAGACCGAGTACCGCAATACGCTGAAGGCTTTCTACGGCGTATTGAAATCGTGCGATGCCCATATCAAGTTCGCCTTCCTGACGGGCGTGACCAAGTTCGGGAAGGTGAGCGTGTTCAGCGACCTGAACAATCTGATAGACATTTCAATGTTACCCCAATACAGTATGGTTTGCGGTATCAGCGAGGAAGAACTGCGCAAGAACTTTGATGACGGCGTCAGAGAACTTGCCGCAGAGAACGGTATGACGAAGGATGAATGCTATGAGCGGCTGCGACTCGACTACGACGGCTACTATTTCAACGAATATTCGAAGGCCGGTGTCTATAATCCTTTCAGCCTGCTCAACACGCTCTCTTTTAAGGTGTTCCGCGACTACTGGTTCGAGACGGGCACGCCGTCGTTCCTGGTCTATCAGCTGAAGAAGACGTGCTACCCCTTGGAGAATATGACCACTGAGGAACTCTCGACAGACACGCTCAACAGTATTGACATCATGGACCAGAACCCGCTGCCGCTGCTCTACCAGAGTGGCTACCTGACGCTGAAGAGCTACGACAGTGAGTTCGACTCTTACACTTTGGGATTCCCCAACCGTGAAGTAGAGCAGGGATTCATCAAGTATCTTCTACCGTTCTATACGCCTCAAACAGACAATAAGAGTACGTTCGCAATTTCCCGGTTTATAAAAGATGTGCGCAGTGGCGATGCCGAAGGCTTCATGCACCGTCTGCAGGATTTCTTTGCCAGCGGCGACTATCAGGTAGTGGGCAATACGGAGAAGTATTTCCAGAACACGCTGTATGTGTTCTTCCGCCTTTTGGGCTTCTATGTCAACGTGGAGCGGCACACCACTGGCGGGCGTATGGATATACTGATACAGACGCCTGACTACATCTATATCCTTGAACTGAAGGTGAACCAGACGGCAGCCGTAGCCTTGCAGCAGATAGAAGATAAAGGCTACGCCCTGCCTTTTGCCTCCGACCCGCGACTGCTGTTCAAGATTGGTATCAACTTCTCAACAGACACTAAACTGATTGATGACTGGAAGATAGCGTAAGGACATATTTAGTAATTAATATAATAACAATGATGAAACAGAAAATTTTTGCAATCTTTGCAGCCGCACTGTTCCTGGTGGGAATGACGGGCTGCTCGTCGGTGGATAACCCTTCCACCGAAGTAGACACGAAAGTCCTGGAAGAGAGCCTGGTAGGCCTCTGGGTGGACGAGTTTGAATATGCCGACGTCACGGAGGCAGGCGTTCCCTTTAGCAAGGTGGTGCTGGCAGTGGATGTAGCGGCCGACCACACGGGCTGCCTCTACCTCGGCGTGTTCGATAACTCAAGTGATGAACCGCTGGCCGTCTATGGCGGTCCGGAGGATGCCGCCTTCACGTGGCAACTGCTCGCTGACGGCAGTGTGGAGCTGAGCGACCCCGTGACGGGTAAGACCAGGACGCTGACTCGTGGCGCCGACGGCAGCTATGGCGAGCAGATGACCGAAGTGGCCAGCACGAAGGTGACTGTCACCGACGGCGGTATGCAATTGACCAACGGCAACTATTCCGGCAATCTCACAAAGGCCGACGCCGCGAAGGCTGCTCAGATCAAGGAGAAGCTCTCCTCGCTGTCGCCCGACCGTCAGCAGTTCGAGGCCCAGCTGTCGCAGATGCTGGCTGCCTCGCAGAATTACCTCAAGCTCGACCCGACGTCGAGGGGTGTCAACCTGCTGGCCGAATTCATCAGCCAGTTGAAGCTCGAGACACTGCAGCCGCAGCTTGTCAAGATTATCTTCGAGATTTTAGGTACAAAGGGCTTTACACAGAACCTCTCACTCGTAGGCCCCGAGGCTGAAGAGGCACGCTGGGCACAGGAGAACTCCAACGTTCCGGTAGACAATCCTCAGTCGGCCTTCCTGATGAATGCCGCCCTCGCCCTGAACAACAGGACCCTGAAGTTCACTACCGGCCAAGACGCAGCAGAGTATGTGACCAACGAAGACGGTGCCTTCATAGTGAGCTGTAAGAATGCTACATCGGGTGCCCTGACCCAGGTGAAGATGAGGTTCAGTGGAAAGGACGACGGTGTCATCATCTTCGTTACACGTCTTAACCAAAATCCCGTCGCCATCCAGTTCCCCCACGCTATCGACTTTGAACTGTTGCGTTCTGAGTCGGGCAACGAGACGGACATCGAGTCGGTGATAAAAGGACACTTGACCCTGGAGTCGTCCGAAGGTAAGAAATACATCTCGCTCAAGCGAAGTGCATGGCGGGCAACGCTCTTCACCGAAGCCAAGAAGGACGACCACTTTGAGGTGCCTTCCTGCGAACTGATCCACCATGCCGACCACACCATAGAGGTCAGTTCCTCTCTCGCCATCAACGACGTAGTCGTGATGACTGTCAAGGGGCGTAATGAACTCAATCCCTATAGTGACGAGGAGATGGAGCAGCTGCGCGAACTGCGCGACATCACACCGATGTGCAAGGGACTCTACACCCTGCTGAAGGCTTTCAACAGCCGTACTGCCAAGGTTGAGGTGACGTTGATGAACGACCTGCTGTTCGACATCGACCTCCTCGACGTGGGCCAGTGCATCAAGGCTGCCGGCAATGCCCTGAAGCTTCGCAAGGAGAATGTGCCGGCGGAGACCATCGAGCCCTGGACGGAGCTGCTGAACAAGTCGCTCAACTGGACAGTGACGCAGAAGGCCACAGGCGTGAAGGCCGACGGCAAGTTCATCACCAGCCTCTTCGCCGGTCACAACCTGCCCACCTTCGCCCTGCGATTCAATGGTGAGAGCAACTACCAGACCATCCACGGGCGCATGAACACGACCGACCGTCAGAACTTCGAGGCACTGATGAAGAGCTTCGACGCGCCCCTCGTGGCCCTCAACAATCTGCTGAAGGCCCTCCAGGACAAGGGCGTGGAGCTGCAGGCAATCAACTCTTCCAAGAAAACCGAAAATTAGTAACTCAAGTTTCCCACCCCTCAAACCTTTTAAGAACAACGAATTCTTGCGTCCCTTCGGTAGCAAGCGAGCAGAGCTCGAGCGAAGACGAATTTTACGAATTACACAGATGAAAACAGGTTCTACGAATCACACGAATTTGCTACGCGCAGGCAATCGCCGCCTGCGGCGAAAATTTGTGAAATTAGTTATAATTCGTACAATTCGTGAGATTCGTCTTCGCTCGAGCTCTGCTCGCTTGCTACCGAAGGGACGCAAGAATTCGTTGTTGAAAAGAAAGGGTGGGAAAGTTCAATTAGTAAATCGTAAATAGAAAAGATGACAGCAAACGAGATTCGCGATTCATTCAAGAAATTCTTTGAGTCGAAGCAGCACGCTATCGTACCGTCGGCCCCGATGGTCATCAAGGATGACCCCACGCTGATGTTTACGAACGCTGGTATGAACCAGTGGAAAGATATTATATTAGGTACGCGCGATCCGGAACCGCGCCGCCGTGCCGACACGCAGAAATGCCTGCGCGTCAGTGGAAAGCACAACGACCTGGAGGAAGTGGGACACGACACGTACCACCACACCATGTTCGAGATGCTGGGCAACTGGTCGTTCGGCGACTACTTCAAGGAGGGCGCCATCGACATGGCATGGGAGTATCTGGTGGATGTGCTCAAGCTGAATCCAGAGGACCTCTACGTGACGGTATTCGAGGGTTCGCCCGAGGAGAACATCCCCCGCGATGACGAGGCCGCCAGCTACTGGGCCAAGCACGTGCCTGAGGACCACATCATCAACGGCAACAAGCACGACAACTTCTGGGAGATGGGCGACACGGGTCCCTGCGGTCCCTGCTCGGAGATCCACGTCGACAGCCGTACCCCCGAGCAGCGCAAGGCCAGCGGCATCAGCGGCCGCGACCTGGTGAACAAGGACGACCCGCAGGTCATCGAGATCTGGAATCTGGTGTTCATGCAGTTCAACCGTAAGGCCGACGGCTCGCTTGAGAAGCTGTCGATGAACGTCATCGACACCGGCATGGGCTTCGAGCGCCTCGTCCGCATGCTGCAGGGCAAGCACTCCAACTACGACACCGACATCTTCCAGCCCATCATCAAGGCCGAGGAGCAGATTACCGGGCTGAAGTACACCACCTTCGAGGAAGGTGAGGTAGGCAAGGAACAGGACGACATCAATGTGGCCATGCGCGTCTGCGCCGATCACCTGCGTGCCGTCAGCTTCTCGATTGCCGATGGTCAGCTGCCGTCGAACGCCAAGGCGGGCTACGTCATCCGGCGCATCCTGCGCCGTGCCGTGCGCTATGCCTATACATTCCTGGGTCAGAAGGAGGCGTTCCTCTATAAGCTCGTGCCGACACTCGTTCACGAGATGGGCGACGCCTTCCCCGAACTGAAGGCTCAGCAGCAGCTTATCTCGCGTGTGATGAAGGAGGAGGAGGACTCCTTCCTCCGAACACTCGACAAGGGTATCTCGCTGCTCGACAAGGCTATGGAGCAGCTCAGAGCCAGCGGCAAGACGGAACTCGACGGCGTGGAGGCCTTCCGGCTCTTCGATACCTACGGCTTCCCCCTCGACCTGACGGAGCTCATCTGCCGTGAACAAGGGTTTACGGTAGACGAGGAGCAGTTCAACGTGGAGATGCAGAAGCAGAAGGAGCGTGCCCGCAATGCCGCCCAGGTGGAGAACAGCGACTGGACGGAGCTTCAGGCAGGCGAGCAGCAGTTCGTAGGCTATGACTATACGGAGTACGAGTGCCGCATCCTGCGCTACCGCAAGGTGAAGCAGAAGAAGGCAGAGTACTACGAACTGGTGCTCGACTACACGCCGTTCTACGGTGAGATGGGCGGTCAGGTGGGCGACTGCGGTGTGCTGGTCAATGAGAACGAGACCATCGAGATCGTCGACACCAAGCGCGAGAACAACCAAAGCGTACACATCGTGAAGCAGCTGCCGAAGGATCCGTCGGCACAGTTCATGGCCTGCGTGGACACCGACAAGCGCGATGCCTCTGCCGCCAACCATACCGCCACCCACCTGCTCGACTACGCGCTGAAGCAGGTGCTCGGCGACCATGTGGAGCAGAAGGGCTCGTTTGTGTCGCCCGACACGTTGCGCTTCGACTTCTCGCACTTCGAGAAGGTGAGCGACGAGCAGCTGCGCCAGGTGGAGCGCATGGTGAACGACATGATCCGCCAGGACATCCCTCTCGACGAGCACCGCGACGTGCCCTTCGACGAGGCCAAGAAGCTCGGAGCCATTGCCCTCTTCGGCGAGAAGTACGGTGACAAGGTGCGCGTCGTCCGCTTCGGCCCCTCGTGCGAGTTCTGTGGCGGTATCCATGCCCGTGCCACGGGTAAGATAGGCTTCTTCAAGATTATCTCCGAGAGCTCGGTGGCCGCCGGCATCCGCCGTATCGAGGCCAAGACGGGCCGTGAGTGCGAGGAGCTGCTCTATATGACCGAGGACATGCTGAAGGCGGTGAAGGCCTTCTTCAACAATGCCAAGGACCTGCAGGGCGTCATCCAGAAGTACATCGAGGAGCACGACGCGATGAAGAAGCAGATAGAGGACTTCCAGGCACAGAAGGTGCAGCAGTTTGCCCAGAGCCTGGTGCAGAAGGCCCGCGCGGTGAACGGCGTGACGGTGGTGACGGCCAAGATAGAGCTGTCGGCTGCAGCTGCCAAGGATTTGGTGTTCAAGGTGCGCGAGCTGCATCCCGAGAGTCTGCTCTGCGTGGTGGGCACCGTATTCGACGGCAAGCCGCTGCTCAACGTGATGCTCTCCGACGATATGGTGAAGGACCACGGTCTGAACGCCGGACAACTGGTTCGCGAGGCAGCCAAGCTGATGCAGGGCGGCGGTGGCGGACAGCCTCACTTCGCCTCGGCAGGCGGCAAGAACCCCGACGGGCTCACCGCTGCCATCGACAAGGTGATAGAGCTGGCAAAGCTATAAAACAGTAATCCCCTCGCTGCTGCGAGGGGATTTTTATTTATAATGTGATCGGCACGACGAGCTTGAACACTACGTTGCGCCCCATGTTGTGGACGCCCTGCCGCCCCGTCACCGCGTTCATGTCGGCGTATTTCAGCCGGCTTAGGTGGTTCTGGTAGGCGCGGTTCAGCAGGTTGTTGGCAGTGATGTACAGCTCGGCTATCTTCCTGCCGCCGAAGGTCAGGTCGGTGCCTGCCTGTAGGTTGAGCAGCGTGTAGCTGGGCGTGGGCGTCTCGGTGCCGTCGGCAGCATACACGTGGCTCTGCTTCAGATAGCATTCCAGTGCAGCTGCTATATAGAGGTTGTCGGCAGAGAGCCCTCTGGCGTGGTGGGTGTGGTGCGAGTGGCTGCCCATCGTGGGGTGGCTGTGGTGCATCAGCTCCCATTTCAGCTCCGACGTCCAGCGCGGGGCGGGGGTGTAGGGCAGGTATTTCGACTCCTCGGGCTGGTGCAGCTGGCGGGCATCCACGTAGCTGAATGTGTTGGCGAAGTGGAGCGAGTGGACGGGGTGTACGTCGACGCCCGCCTCGAAGCCTAACAGTCGGGCATCGCCCTGGGTGTAGCTATAGACGGGCGTTCCGTCGATTTCGCGGCCCTCGCCTCGCAGGAAGATGTAGTTGTCGATGCGGTTGGCGAAGAGTGCCACCTGTGCCGACACGTACTGCGAGGTGAAGTCGAGGCCGAGGTCGCCCTGCAGGCTGTACTCGGGCTTCAGGTCATGGTTGCCCACCTCGTAGCGCAGCGCCCCGTGGTGTGCGCCGTTGGATCCCAGCTCGCTTATGTTCGGAGCGCGGAATCCGCGGGCCACGTTGAGACGCAGGTTCAGGTGGTCGCTCACGTTCCACACGGCGCCTATGCTGCCCGTCACGCCGCCGAGGTTACGGCTGAAGTCGGCGAACCGCAGTGAGCCGCCCTCCGTCAGGGCATCGCCGTGCAGGTGGCGGTGGTCATAGCGCAGGCCGCCGTTGAGCGTCAGGTGCTCGAAACTCTTGCTGGCCGTGGCGTATGCGCCGATGTCGAACAGTCGGTAGGCAGGGATGAGGAACTCCTCGCCCAGGTTCTGCGACTGCTGCCACATGCCCTGCAGGCCTGCCGCCAGCCGCCAGCCGCTGAACTCGTGGGTCAGGTAGCGCACGTCGTAGGTCACGGTGTGCAGCTTGAAGTAGAGTGCGGGCTCCTCCGACTCATGGTTATGTTCCTCGTGCTTCTCAGCCTCATGGTCGTGGTCATCGTGGTCATGCTCCTCGTGCTCCTCAGCCTCGTGGTCATGGTGGTGGTGATGCTCCTCAAACTCCTTGCGCTGGTTCTGCTGGTAGCCCACGATCAGCTTCAGCCAGCCGTGGGGCAGGTTGAGCGAGTTGTCCCATACCGCTTTATAGTGGTTCACCCGCTGGTAGGGCAGCCACTTGCCATAGCTGCAGCCGCTCCAGCCGTCCTCATGGGCCAGCTCGCCAGTCAGTGGGTCGCGCTCTCCCTCGATGATGCCGGGCGTCTGTCCGTAGGCCGACAGGGTGAGGTGGGTGTGCCCCCACTGCTTGTTCAGTCCGAGCATCAGCCGTCCGGCCAGTTCGCGGAACTGTGAGCCGGGCACGTAGCCGTCCACCTTGTTCCGGTAGGCGTGGGCCATCTTCTGCGAGAATCGGCCGTCCCAGACGAAGCCGCGCTGGTTGCCGGCGAAGTTGAGCGAGTAGTCGAACAGTCCGTTGTTGGTCTGGTACTCCGTTGATACGTTGGCCTTCATCTCTCCTTCTGGCAGTACCGGCGCACCGTGCAGGATGAGCACCCCGGCCATGGCGTCGCTTCCATACATCAGCGAGGCCGGGCCTTTGAGTATCTCCACCGAGTTGACGCCTGCGCCGTCGATCTCGGTGCCATGCTCTCCGCCCCACTGCTGACCCTCCTGGCGGATGCCGTCGTTGACCACGACGACGCGGTTGAAGCCGAGACCGCGGATGATGGGTTTCGAGATGCCGCTGCCGGTGGTGATCTGCGCCACGCCGGGCTGGCGGGCGATGGCGTCGATGATGTTGGTGCCGGTAGTCTGCCGCAGCTCCTTGCCGCCGACGATGGAGATGGGGGTCGTGGAGTGCTTCAGCTTGGTGTCGCCCGTAACGCCTGTCACCACCAGCTCGTTGAGTTTCAGGTGGCGGTAGAACACGTCGGAGGAGTCCGATGGGTGTTCGTGGTTATAATGATGATGCCCGTCTGCATCTTGATGGTGCGTATGATGCTCCTGTGCTGTCGCTGCGAGGCATACCGCCAGCAGCGACAGGATGAAATATAGTTTCTTCATTCTGTTTAGTCCTTTATAATTGATTATCTATGAATTGATGACAAATTCTTGCGTCCCTTTGGTAGCAAGCGAGCAGAGCTCGAGCGCGTGCTCACTTCATGGTGATACGTGTTAACATATCATTATCACGAATCAGTCACGAACTGTCATTCATTATTTTGTACTGTTCAGCCGCTATAAGGCAGAACAGCCAGCGGGCGGTGCCCTTGAGGACTGGGCATTGCCGCCGTTGCCGACGATGAAACAAAAGCGGTGCTGGGGGGCAATGCAGGTGACGACGGCGAACAGCACTACGGCAATGGCCGTTGCCGGCAGATAGGGTAGGCTGAGGAACTGGCACAGCACGCAGTCGTGCATGTGTCCGGCACCGACCGTCAAGTGGCTGTGGTGCTGCACGTGGTGGGTGCATTCCACGCAGTCGGCAGCGCTGGCGGCCGGCTGATGGTGGTGGAGTGCGGTAAGCATCATCATCGATACGAATACCGACAACAGAAGCCACGCCGATGCTATCCTTTTCCTCTGTATCCTCATTTTCGGGTGCAAAGTTATGAAAAAAACGAGAGATGAGCAAAAGAAACCCGTTTTTTTTCTTCCGGGCGGTTGGAAAACCCCATGGCGCGTATCTCCCCCTTTCAACGGCACACCACTTAAAAATAATATAACCCGCACATCTCGCACATCTGCTATATGTACCTGATTTATAGGCTGATATGAAGCTGCCTATCTCGCATTTACCTCGCATTTACCTCGCAGTAACCATCGTTTCCAGCTATATTTTAAACATCCGGGGCATCTTTTCTGCCTTGGGCAGCCTAAAGTCGGGCAGCACAATGCGCCGTATCTGCGCCAGGAGCCTCCGGGCGACTGAATTCTCTAGAGAATTTAACCGAAAGTAGGCTCCAAAGCACACTTTAGTGCCTTCAAACCTCTAAATTCTCTAGAGAATTTACGGCTTGGAAGCCGTTAGACCATCCTTCTATCCCTTTCTCCGTCGGTGTTGAAGCTATCCATACCTCTTCCGAGGCTCCTTTTTCACCCTCGCTGCGAGGTAAATGCGAGGTAAATGCGAGATACCTTCGCCTGCAACGCATTGATATTTAGCGTGATATAGCAGATGTGCGAGATGTGCGGGTTATGTTTCGTTTATATGTAGGCATGATTCGTATTGTGTGGTTGTAATGTTCTAAGGAAGTCCTTGTCTGAGTGCGGGCGAAGCATCACAGGCGACAACTATATTGCCATGAACTACGGGCCTGTGCCGTCGTATATTGAAGACATCTTCAAGGCTGTCAGGCATCAGAGCTATTTCTCCCAGTACGCCAAGGAGTTCGAAGGTGTTTTGACGGGCAGAGCGGCAAAGCCGAGCGATGTTTTCGACATCCCGAAAACTACCTTGTTCGAACTCTCGTAGCGAGGGAATCCGCTGAAGAAAAAGAAGCACGGGCATAGACTATGACGTACAGGTTCTATAGCCATAGAGGCTCATTTCCCCAGTCCGTAACAAAGCCCATTGCGGCAGGATCGACTATTGCGTATTTTGACAAGAGGGTTTTAATGTCGGCTGCAAAAGTGTTCTGAGGCTCAATGCTGTTCAGCAGATACGCGATGCTGCATAACTGTGCATAGAGTTTATTGAAAGGGACTTTGGTATTTGTCAACCACGTTTCGGGTAAGTTGACTGGTATGTCAGGTGTCACAGGATAATTGCGATTCCATATGCGGGCATGATGAGCACAATAGTTACGTAGGGATGCCATAGATGCCAGCCAACTTTCAAAAGCTTTGAATGCCGTGCAGTCAAAATCCAGTGCTATTGCCTTCTTGGTCTTTGTGGCTGAACTGTTTGTGAATATCTTGGTCAGTGTTCCCAGAGACAGAAGTTCAAGGGTCTTCCATGCGGGCGGATAGGCAGGCTTGGTGTATTTCTTGTAATGTTGCTTGATGAAGTCTTCCTTGCTCCGATGAATCTCACGGTCAATGGAACTCAAATTCTCCAAGAACAGATGTTCGTCCTTGCATATCGACATTTTCAAAAACCAGAAAGCATTGTAGGCCAGCGAGAAGTGATGTATCATCTTGGTACGGAGGGCAATCTCAATCTTGCCAATAGCACGGAATACCATCTCACGCAACTCAGCATCAAACTCATATAGTGCAACCGCATTCTCAAATGAGGCATTGGGTTTGTATTGATGAGTGTTCTTGTCTGCCTCCATTGGGCGCAGATAAGCTGCTAAGCGGAAATAGCTAATCTTGCTTAGCGTCTTTTCTGCAGCTTGCTCATCAGCAATATTCAGGCCACGCCCTTTCAGCATGGCTATCTGTGCAGGAATGTCGAGCGGTTGCTTGTTGTACTTCATTGTGGCTATAAATAAAAAAGTTCCACCCTGGTACGCTGTTCTGACGGGAAGCGTGGTGGACTCTGACGCGGCAAAGATAGGCAATTTTTCCGAATCTTCCAAACTTTTCCGCTCTTTTCTGCCTCTTTTTACGAAAAAACGGTTAAATGTTCGGCTCTTTTTGCAGATTTTTGGGAAAGGGGAAGGGAAATTGCAGATTATTGTGTATTTTTGCACTGGATAGTTGAACTCAGACAATCGGAACGAGATGAACAAGCAACCTGTATTCAAGAAAGACAAGGCCGTTAATGCCATCCTCTATGTTGCCAGCAAACTGGAACGTAGCGACATTCACAAGATTTGCAAGATACTCTATTTTGCAGACCAGAAGTCCTTGTCTGAGTGCGGGCGAAGCATCACAGGCGATACCTATATTGCCATGAACTACGGGCCTGTGCCGTCGTATATTGAAGACATCTTCAAGGCAGTCAGGCATCAGAGCTATTTCTCCCAGTACGCCACGGAGTTCGAGGGTGTATTCTCGTTTCAGAACGACTACATCCTCATAGCAGAGCGCGAGCCTGATATGTAGCACCTTTCCAAGAGCGACGTGGAGTGTCTCGACTATGCCATCGCAAAATGCAAGGATCTCGACTTCGGTCAGCTCACACTTTTGTCGCACGGCTATGCCTGGAGCAGCACAGCTAAGGACCGTCCCATCTCCGTTGATGACATTCTTAAAGAGGCTGGCGACAGTGACGACTATATCGACTTCGTCACAGAGATGATCAGTCTGGAAAGGGCTACCGTATGATGGAGATACCCACAAGCCTCATTGAGCACACCATTCATCGGGGCACCATCATCCATTTCTATGGCTTCACGGATATTGACCATGGCAAATTCTTTGTGGTCGTTGGTGTCAATGCCGACTGTCTGGTAGGCTTCTTTTTCATCAACTCATCTATCAATAGAATGATATTTGGAAAACAACGCCTGCTGGACATGCAGTATCCCATGAAGCAGACAGATTATCCGTTTCTGAGATATGATTCTTTCCTTTGTGCCACCAATATCATGACCATTGAGAAAGGTGTCTTGGCTGCAGACATTGCCAGCGGCACGGCAAGCATCGTTGGTGAAATGAAAGCCGCCCACCTCTCGGAACTGATTTCTGCTGCTCGTAAGTCCGATTATAGCCGGCATAGCCCTGCTGCTCTTTGGCGGGAAGAAGTTGCCAGAGATGATGCGGGGCATGGGGCGCGGCATCAGCGAGTTCAAGAAAGGAGCCAAGGAAGTCGCTGAACCTTTCGAGGAGGTGAAGAAAGAACTGGAGGAGTCCAGGAAAGATATTGATGAAGTCATCAGGCAATGACGAACTACTTACATTCGGCGGAACACCTCTAAGTGTCCGCCGAATGCTTTTCCTTTGCATTCTGGTGGCCGGCGCTATCGCTGGGATTGTCATTCGCTTCAAGGAAACTTTTCAAAGTTATGAAAAAAAGAACTGAAAGAATGATAATTCTACATTTTTTTTGTACCTTTGCACCAAACATTTAGCGTTTGCCGTATGAGAAAGCTGTTTTTCGAACTGATGCAAGTGGGCATGGGCCAGCTCGACTGCCTGAGCCGCGGGCCCTCCCCTGAGGAGTGGAAGGAGTTGTACGAGTTGTCGCAGCGCGAGGCGGTGGCAGGCATCTGCTACCGTGGCGCCGTGTCGCTGTTCGATTACGGCTTGCGCGCTCCCCAGGACCTGATCATCGACTGGATGGCTGAGGCAGAGGAAATCAGGGAGCACAGCGAGCATACGTTCAGCCTGCTCGCGGCTTTCCAGCGGCAGGTGGCCAAGGAGAGCATGCGCACGTCGGTGTTGTCGGGCGACGGTCTGCTCTCCAGCTATGGTGAGGAACTGTTCTACTTGCGTGAGTCGACGGCCATCGATGTTTATTTCAAGGGCTACCGAAATGTGGCAGAATCGAACAAGCAGCCAGAGCTGGACGTTAATCTGATGGACTCCGTGGGCGTGGGTAAAAGTTTCTGGCGGAATAGTAGGATGGAGAAATGGCTACAGAAGAACGGCGATATGCTGTTCCGTCAGGAGGGCGAGCTGATGGTGCCTTCACCGACGATGCACGCCGTTCTGTATATGGCTTATCTCTATAACCGTCTGCTCAGCCACAATCTCTCCATGCGCGACTTGATGGACTATTTCTTCATACTCCGTGCCGGCGGTGGACGCTTTGAGGCGTTCTACGATGCTAAGCAGACGGTAGGCGACGTGTTCTCGCTGCTCAGCTTGTCGCGCTTTGCCCGTGGCATGATGTGGGTGATGCAGGAGGTGTTCGGCCTGAAGCGGGAGTGCATGCCCGTGGAGCCGCTGAAGGAGGAAGGCCGATTCCTGCTTGACGACGTACTGCTCGACAACCATTTCCTCCTGCATTGGGGCCATCTGCTGGCTCATTATTCCTGGTATGATCTGATAAAATCCTGAATGTATGGCTCTGAATACGAATAAAGACCTCAAGTTGTACTACTCCATCAGCGAGGTGGCCAAGATGTTTGGCCTGAACGAGAGTACGCTGCGCTACTGGGAGCAGGAGTTCCCATATATCAAGCCCAAGACGAGCGGTCCGGCCAAGATACGGCAGTATCAGGAGAAGGACATCGAGCAGATACGCGTCATCCACAACCTGGTGAAGGTGCGCGGCTTCAAGTTGGCTGCTGCCAAGAAGATTCTCACTCAGAACCGCAAGGGCGTCGACAAGAAAGCCGATGTGCTGGAGACGCTCATCGGCGTGAGGGACGAGCTGCTGGCACTGAAGCGGCAGCTCGACGGGCTACAGTAATTCAGCTCCGTATGTAAATACTATGGCATCCAGGTGCTGCCTATAGTGAATATGGCTTCGGGAGTGATCTTCGAAGCCTCTTTCTTTGTGAGCTGACGGCTCCAGCCTACGCGCCGGCTGGTGTCGGCTCCCTCGCCGTGGTTGTTGTATTCCATGTAGCGTGCCGTCTGCTCGCGGTGCTTCTCCCAGTGGTGCCATCCCTCTGGGCGGATCTCCTTGGGCAGCTGGCAGTTCATGAACAGCGTGTAGCCGTAGTCGCGCCAGGGGCGGCCCAGATAGAGCTGGCTGACGCCCGGGGCAGCGGTGATACGGCAGCGGTTGAACACGTAGCCGTATTCAGCATCCTGCGGTGTGCTGGCCGCGGTGATGTAGGAGTCGGCCTTGCAGAAGATGTCGCAGTTCTCGAACCATGCCGTGGAGGGTCCGAAGATGAAGTCGGTGGTGCCCTCTATGTAGCAGCTGTCGAAGAGCATGCGTGTGCGTGGCATGCCGGTGTAGACGGTGTCCTGGTTGCCGAGGAACCGGCAGTTGAGGAAGCGCAGGCGGTCGCCCTGTGTGTGGATGGCCACGGCCTGTCCCAGCTTGGCGGCGTTGTTCTCGACGGTCAGGTTCTTCAGCGTGATGTCGTTGCCGTCGATGCGCACGGTGAAGGAGCGGAACGTTCCTAAGTTAGGACGGTTGCCCATCTCCAGGAGCTGTGCCTTGAGCTCGGTGGGCCAGTAGTTGCCGTCCATGCGCAGGTTGGCGTGGTCGTCGTAGGTGATGACGGTCTCCTCGCGGCTCTCTCCGCAGAGTTCTATGTTCTGTAGCCACTGTGGGATGATGACCTTCTCCTTGTACGTACCTTTCTTAATATATATCACCTTGTGATACTCCATAAAGGCGCGGCACACCTCGATGGCCTCGGTGACGGTGCGGAACTCACCGGTGCCGTCGCGGGCCACGACGATGGTGTCTGGATTGTCGTACTTGCCGGCGGCTGAGGCGGTCAGGAGGGCGCTGAGGGCGATGATGGTGAAGAGCAGTTTTCGCATAATCTATTCTTTTATATCGTTATGTCGTTATTACGTTATGTCGTTATTACGTTATGACGTTATTTACATGATTTCGGAGATTTCCTTCAGGTCGGCCACGCTCTTGAGGTTGTCCATAATCTTTTGGACGTCCTCGCGGTCATGGACGCGCAGCTCGATGCTGCCGTCGAAGATGCCTTCCTCGCAGGTGATGCTGACGGTGTGGATGTTGACGTTCATCTGCGATGAGATAACCTGCGTCACCTCGTTGAGCAGTCCCACGCGGTCGATGCCGCCCAGGCGGATGGTAGCGTCGAAGAATAGTTTCCTGTGCATGTCCCACTTGATGTCGAGTATGCGGTTGCCGAAGCTGGTCTTGAGCTTGGCAGCCACGGGGCAGTTGCGCTTGTGGATCTCTATCTGGTTCTTCTTGTTGATGTAGCCCAGCGCGTCGTCGCCGGGGATGGGGTGGCAGCAGCCCACGAACTTATACTGTCCGATATTGTCGTCGGTGATGTAGACGGGCTTTTTGCGGTTGAACTTCTCCGGCACGATGAACAGGTCCTCCTTGGGCTGTTCCTCCTTCTTCTTCTTTCCCACGAAGGGCACGTATTTGCGCCAGCCGGTCTTGCCCTCATCCCGCCGGCCGGTCAGCTCGTCGATGTCCTTGTCGCCCAGCTGTATGCTCTTCTCTCCGAGGGCCACGAAGAAGTCGTTGCGCTTCTCGTAGCCGTGCAGCTCTGCCAGCTTGTCGGCTGTGGCGGTGGTGTTCTCCATCTCGTTCCTCATGAGGAATCCGGCCAGTATCTCCTCGCCCTCCTTCTGCGTCTCGCGGTTGTCGCGCCTCAGTATGGCCTGAATCTTGGCCTTGGCCTTGGCGGTGGATACGAAGTTGATCCATGCTGCACTGACGTGCTGCGATTTGGAGGTGAGTATCTCCACCTGGTCGCCGCTGTTGAGCTTGTGGCTCAGGGGTACCAGCTTGTGGTTCACCTTGGCGCCTATACAGTGGCTGCCGAGGAAGGTGTGGATGGAGAAGGCGAAGTCGAGGGCGGTGCATCCGGCGGGCATGGTCTTGATTTCCCCTTTTGGGGTGAATACGAAGATTTCGCTGGCGAAGAGGTTCAGCTTGATGGTGTCGAGGAAGTCCATGGCGTCGGGCTGTGGGTCGTCGAGTATCTCCTTGATGGTGCGCAGCCAGTCGTTCAGCTCGTTCTCGTTGTCGTCCTCGGCAAATTCCTCCTCGATGCCGTCCTTGTATTTCCAGTGGGCGGCGAATCCTTGCTCTGCCACCTCGTCCATGTGGTCGGAGCGTATCTGTACCTCTATCCATTGTCCGGTCTTCGACATCAGGGTGACGTGCAGTGCCTGGTAGCCGTTGGCCTTGGGGTGGTTGAGCCAGTCGCGCAGCCGGTCGGGGTGCGACTTGTAGATTTTGGAGATGGCCACGTAGATGTTGAAGCACTCGTTGACCTCCTCGTCGCGCTGTCGCGGTGTGAAGATGATGCGCACGGCCAGGATGTCGTAGATCTCGTTGAACGACACGTGCTTGTTCTGCATCTTGTTCCAGATGGAGTAGGGGGTCTTCACGCGCTGCTTGATCTCGTACTGGATGCCCATGGCGTCGAGCGATGAGCGTATGGGTGCGGTGAATTCGGCGAACAGCTTCTCACGCGACTTCTGCGTCACCTCCAGTTTCTTGGAGATAGAGGCGTACTCGTCGGGATGCTCGAAGCGGAAGCTGAGGTTCTCCAGTTCCGACTTCACCTTGTAGAGTCCCAGGCGGTTGGCCAGTGGGGCGTAGATGTAGAGCGTCTCGCCGGCTATCTTGTACTGCTTGTTGGCGGGCTGCGAGTCAAGGGTGCGCATGTTGTGCAGGCGGTCGCAGATCTTGATGAGTATCACGCGTATGTCCTCGCTCATCGTGAGCAGCAGTTTCTTGAAGTTCTCTGCCTGGGCAGAGGCCTGCTCTCCGAAGATGCCGCCGCTGATCTTGGTCAGTCCGTCGACAATCTGCGCTATCTTGGGTCCGAAGATGTTCTCGATGTCCTCCACCGTGTAGTCGGTGTCCTCCACCACGTCGTGGAGCAGTGCCGAGCAGATGCTGGTGGAACCGAGTCCTATCTCCGAGCAGGCTATTTGCGCCACGGCGATGGGGTGCATGATATAGGGTTCGCCCGACAGTCGGCGCACCCCCTTGTGGGCCTGCCGTGCAAAGTTGAATGCCTTGGTGATCAGGTCTACCTTCTTACGGTGGCGCGAGGCCAGATAGTCGTTAAGCAGTTGCTGGAAGGCGCCGTTGATGAGCTGTTCGTCGCGCTCTTCCTGGGTCATCGTCTCTTCATCCATAGTGATTGTCTTATCTTCTGCGTTTCTTACTTGATCGGCGGCTCCTTGAGCTCTTACGCTTCGTCGATGCCTTGCGCTTGGTAGCCGTGCTCCGCCCTCTCTTGGCCGAGGCTCTGCCTCTCTTGGCCGTGGCCCGTCCTCTCTTGGCCACGCGCTTGTTGCGTGCGTAGCGTGCATTGCGCCGGCTGGCCTTCGTGCTGCGCCGCTTGTAGGTGGGCACGTCGTCGTTGATGCTCACCTCGATGCGCTTGTTGAGCAGTTCGCTGGCGTGGTAGGCGTATATGGAGTCCTGATTGTCGATGAAGCGCCCCGTGTCGGCCAGCGGCAGTCGGATGGCCGAGGGCTTGGTCTGTCCGGGCACCACGTCGCGGCGGTATTCGGGGTTGAGCGAGCGCAGCAGGTCGATGTCGAGTCCCAGCACGGCCGCTATCTGCTCCAGGTGTACGTTGCGGCTGACGACGATGGTGTCCGTCTGTGCGGGCAGTCGTGTCGACATCGGGCAGATGTTGTGGTCGCAATAGTAGTTCATGATGTAGTTGGCGGCGATGAAGGCCGGCACGTAGCCTCGTGTCTCTGCCGGCAGGTAGGGGTAGATATGCCAGTAGTCCTTCACGTTCTGCACGCTGTCCTTCTTGGCGGCCTGTGCCCTGTGGATGGCCTTGTTGATGTTCTCCGGTCCGCAGTTGTAGGCTGCGATCACCAGGTTCCAGTCGCCGAACACCTTGTAGAGGTCTTTGAGGTATCTGGCAGCGGCGTATGACGACTTGATGGGGTCGCGGCGCTCATCGACCAGTGAGTTCACCTCCAGTCCGTAATGCTTGCCGGTGCCTATCATGAACTGCCAGAGTCCTGTTGCTCCGGCATGCGACACGGCTTTGGGGTTGAGTGCCGACTCGATGATGGGCAGGTACTTCAGCTCCAGTGGCAGCTGGTAGGTCTCCAGTGCCTCTTCGAAGATGGGCAGGTAGAAGTTGGCAGCGCCGAGCATGTAGCTCACCGAGTAGCGGAGCCTTCCGCTGTAGCGGTCGATGAACTTCTGCACCACGTCGTTGTAGGCCAGCTCCATCACCGACGGTATGCGGCTGAGTCGCTCCACGTACACCTCCTTGGGGTAGGTGGGGTTGACGTCCTTCATGTTACAGTCGTTGTCGCTGCTCAGGTAGTTCTTTGACATGTACAGGTTCAGCAGGCTGTCCAGGTCGTAGGTCATGGCCTCTGGGAACTCGATGACCTCCTCGTTGCCCTGCTGGTCGGTGACGGCGAACTCGTCCTCGCTCAGTGGCTGGTCGTCGTCCTCCTCGCCTTCCTCCCCCTCGTCTTCCTCGAGAGTGGCGTCCACCTCTTCCTCTGTATTGTCAATCACTACCTGTGCCTGAGTGGCGCAGGGAACCGTCCATAGTGCGACGGCAAGTATACCTAAATATATTTTCTTCATCTATATGTATTGTCAGTTTAAAAAATGATTCGTATTAAAAGTTCAGACTACAGTGTACGCCAACCGACGAGTCGAGCGGGTTGCGCGAGTTGGCATCGTTCATGATGGCCGGCTCGACGCTCAGGCTCAGGTCTTTGGAGATGTCGAACACTGACAGCTCTGCATCGACGTAGGCGTCGATGACCGACAAAGCGTAGACGCCAACCATGACGAAGAAGCTCAGGTCGCGCCATCGGCGATACTTGTCCTTTCGCTTGCGGAATATCTCTTTGTATCGCGCCTCGTCGGCTTGTGTCCTTATCTGCTGGCCCAGGTGCATGAACTTGTTGTAGCTGGCCGTTCCGGGGTCGCTGTCGCAGAGGTCCAGATAGGCCTGCGAGTAGTCCTTATACATGTTGTTGTTCCAGTTCATGGCATACAGACAGCCGATGAATCCTCCGTAGACGATGGGCAGCTTCCAGTATTTGCGGTTGTAGATCTGTCCGCCGCCGGGAATGACCAGTGCCAGCCATAGTGCCCGCTGGGGGTTGGGCTTCCACTGTGTCCAGTCTCTTGGCGTCTTGATTTTCTTGGGCTGCTGTTCCAGTGCGGCGCTGATGCCTTGGCTGAGGCTGTCGGTGGCAGTGCTGTCGGCGGCGATGCTCATGGCCGGAGTGCCGCCGACGGTGATGCTGTCTGCTGGCGCGATGCCGACGGTGATGCTGTCTGCTGGCGCGATGTCGGGCAGCGGCTTGTCGCCCGCCACCTCCTGGGCGCGGATTCCCGCCTGGCTTCCTGCCAGCAGGATGATGGTGGCGAGCAGCTTGCGGCCTGTTGTCATGATATGCGTTGTCAATTTGTTATCTTGTCAAATGTGTTCATAATGCGCTCCAGCTCCTCGGCACTGTTGAAGGCGATGCTGATGCGGCCTTTCCCCTTAGCGTTGTACGACATCTGCACCTTTGCCTGGAACAGGTCTGACAGCTGCCTCTTCAGGGTGTTGAATTCCTCTGGCAGGCGGGCGGGCTCCGAGGCGGCCTTCTTGTCGGACGGGGCGTCCTCGCCGCTCTTGAGCTGCTGCACCATCTCCTCCACCTTGCGCACGGAGTAGCCGTTCTTCTGTATCTCCTTGAACATCTTGATCTGGGCCGAAGGGCTGTCAAGTGCCAGCAGTGCGCGGGCGTGGCCCATGTCCATCTCGCGGTTCCTCAGAGCCATCTGTATCTGGGCAGGCAGCTTCAGCAGCCGCATGTAGTTGGTAACTGCCGCGCGGCTCTTGCCTACTCGCTCCGATATCTTCTCCTGCGTCATGCCGCTGGTGTCGGCCAGGTGCTGGTAGGCCAGTGCTATCTCGATGGCGTTCAGGTCCTCGCGCTGGATGTTCTCCACCAGTGCCATCTCCATCACGTTCTCGTCCTCCACCGTGCGGATATAGGCGGGGATGGCGTCCAGCCCGGCCATCTTCGATGCCCGCCAGCGGCGCTCGCCGGCAATGATCTGGTAGCTGCCGTCGTTCATCTGCCTGAGGGTGATGGGCGTGATGATGCCCACCTCGCGGATGCTGTTGGCCAGTTCCTGCAGGGCGTCCTCGTCGAACTCGCGGCGAGGCTGGTTGGGGTTGGAGTAGATCTTGTCGATGGCTATCTCGTTCAGGTTCGACGTGCCTTCGGTCTCGATGTCCTTGGTGTCGATCAGGGCGTCCAGCCCCTTCCCCTTGCCGTTGCCGATGCTGTCCAGGCCGCGGCCCAGCACGTTGCGGTCGTATTTCTTGTGTACTGCCATTCCTTAGTTGTTCTTGTTAATAATCTCCTTGGCCAGTGCCAGGTGGTTCTTGCTGCCGGTGGAGTCGGCATCGTAGAGGATGACGGGCAGTCCGTGGCTCGGGCTCTCCGAGAGCTTCACGTTGCGCTGGATGACGGTCTTGAAGACCAGCTCCTGGAAGTGGCGCTTCACCTCGTCGTAGATCTGGTTGGCCAGCCTCAGGCGGCTGTCGTACATCGTCAGCAGGAATCCCTCAATCTCCAGCGTGGGGTTCAGCTTGTTCTTGATGATCTTGATGGTGTTGAGCAGCTTGCTGATGCCCTCGAGTGCGAAATACTCGCACTGCACGGGTATGATGACCGAGTCGGCTGCCGTCAGGGCGTTCACCGTGATGAGGCCCAGCGATGGCGAGCAGTCGATGAGTATGTAGTCGTATTCGTCGCGGATGGGAGCCAGTACTTGCTTGACGATTTTCTCGCGGTGCTCCATGTTGAGCATCTCGATTTCTGCTCCCACCAGGTCGATGTGGCTGGGGATGATGTCCAGGCCCTCGATGTCGGTGGTATAGATGGCGTCTCTCACGTCGGCATGGTTGATGATGCACTCATAGATGGAGCAGTCCACCTCCTTGATGTCCACGCCCAGACCGCTGGAGGCATTGGCCTGGGGGTCGGCGTCCACCACGAGCACGCTCTTCTCCAGAGTGGCCAGCGAGGCTGCCAGGTTCATGGTTGTCGTGGTCTTGCCGACACCGCCTTTTTGGTTTGCTAAAGCAATAATTTTACCCATTGTCTTTACTTTTACCTTATTGAAAATAGAATTTTGGGTGCAAAGTTACACATTTCTTGCGAGAAAATACGTCTGTTTAAACCTTTTTTCGTACTTTTGCAGTCCAAATGTATATATTTTATGGAAATTAAACGTCCGTTATTGCTCATTTCCAATGACGATGGCTATCACGCCAAAGGTATCCGCTCGCTGACGGAGATGCTCTCCGACATGGCCGACATCATCGTCTGTGCGCCCGAGTCGGCACGCAGCGGATTCTCATGTGCTTTCTCTGCCACGCTCCCCTTGCGGCTGAAGCAGCGGCGGCAGATGCCGGGCGTGGAGGTGTGGTCGTGCAACGGCACGCCTGTCGACTGTGTCAAGATGGCTCTCTCCGAGATTGTGCCCCGACGGCCCGACATGGTGATCGGCGGCATCAACCACGGCGACAACTCCTCAGTGAACGCTCACTACAGCGGCACGATGGGCATCACCCTCGAAGGCTGCATGAAGTATATCCCCTCGGTGGCCTTCTCCCTGTGCGACTTCTCCGACGATGCCGACTTCAGCCCGCTTCGCCCGCTGGTGCGCCAGATAGTGCGAAAAGTGTTGACGGAAGGCCTGCCCGTAGGCGTCTGTCTGAATATCAATTTCCCGTTGGCCGACACCTTCCGTGGCGTGCGCGTCTGTAGGATGTCGCGAGGTTCCTGGTGCCAGGAACTCACGAAGTGCCATCACCCCCGTGGCTACGACTACTGGTGGATGGTGGGCCACTATCAGAACGACGAGCCCGAGTCGGAAGATACCGACCGATGGGCCCTCGACCACGGCTATGTGGCCATCACCCCCACGCAGGTCGATGTCACCGCCTACCAGGCCGTCGACCTCCTCCGCCGCTGGACTGATGACTTCTAACTCCCTCTGACTCCCTCTAACTCCCTTATTAATATGAAATACTACCTGATAGTCGGCGAAGCCTCCGGCGACCTCCACGCCTCGCGGCTGATGCACGCCCTGAAAGAGAAGGACCCGGCCGCCGAGTTCCGCTATTTCGGCGGCGACCAGATGACGGCCGAGGGGGGCACCCTCGTCAGGCACTATCGCCAGCTGGCCTATATGGGCTTCATCCCAGTGCTGCTCCATCTGCCTGCCATCCTTCAGAACATGAAGTTCTGCAAGCAGGACATCCGCCAGTGGCAGCCCGACGTGGTGATACTCGTGGACTATCCTGGCTTCAACCTCGACATCGCCAAGGCTGTCAAGGCCGAGGCCATCTGCCCCGTCTACTACTATATCTCGCCCAAGATATGGGCCTGGAAGGAGTACCGCATCAAGCGTATCAAGCGCGATGTCGACGAACTGTTCTCCATCCTCCCCTTCGAGGTCGATTTCTTTGAGAAGAAGCATGGCTATCCCATCCACTACGTAGGCAATCCCACGATGAACGAGGTGGGGGAGTTCCTCGACGCTGTCCGCGAGTCTGATGGTAGGCAAGCTCTTTTTCCAGATGCTGTTGAACAGAAAATCCATCGCCCTGTCATCGCCCTGCTGGCAGGAAGCCGGCGGCAGGAGATTAAGGACAACCTGCCCATGATGGTGAAGATAGCCCAGGCTTTCCCCGACTTCCAGTTCGTCGTGGCCGGGGCTCCGGGCATTGAGTCGGCCTATTATGATGACTTTCTGAAAAATACCGACATTATCCTGCTGCATCAGTGTACTTATGCCTTGCTCCATCGCGCCCGGGCGGCACTCGTCACCAGCGGCACGGCCACCCTCGAGACTGCCCTCTTCGATGTGCCGCAGGTGGTGTGCTACAAGACGCCCCTCCCCGCACTGATAGGTTATCTGCGCCAGCGCGTGCTGAAGGTGAAATACGTCTCGCTGGTGAACCTCATTGCCGGCCAAGAGGTGGTGCCCGAACTCGTGGCCGACACCTTCACAGAAGAGAACATTCTCAGCGAACTGAGGAAGATTGTTTGTTCCAAGGACGACAACAAGCAGATGCGCCACGGCTACGCCAGGGTGCGCGCGGCTCTCGGCAGCCAGAATGCAGCCCGCAACGCGGCCGCCATTATGATTACGCTATTAAAAAGGAAATGAAAAATGAAAAATGTAAGAATGAGATTAATGATGATGGCGGCGTCTGGGGGCTCAACTTCGCCGGCGGCGGCTGTTCGCGCTTTTCGGCAGATGTAACTCATTCAGCACTATTTCACCCGCCTTTGGTTGCTTTTTATGTGCAAACCGCTCATAATTTCACAGATTTTTCGTAAATTTGCAGCCGAATATTCAAATATATAACGTTATGATGCAATTAGTAAGCAGCAAAGGCACTGTGCTACTCGAACGCGAGAAGCCATGTGCGACTAAGAGCAAGAATTCGACGCTCCACGTCCGTCGTATGTCGAAGGGCATGAAGAAGACCGTCACTCCACAGCTGATGAGTCGCGAGGAGTTCTTCACTAAAGTCAATGAGGCCACCGGCGATGCCAACGTATAAGAAGGAATACTCTACAGAGGTGGAGGACATCATGGCCGATTGCGATACCTATTCTGTCGATGGTCATAGGTTCCACTCCGAACGTGCACTTTGGGACACCGGGGCCGACACCACCATTATATCTTCACGCATTGTCAAGGAACTGAATCTCCAGCCCTATAAGGCCGGAGGCAGCAGTGGTATCGGCGGTGACACCGGCTCTAATGTCTATCTTGTTCATGTGCTTGTGCCCACGGGCGATTTTGTGACCTATGTGGAAGTGATGGAGAGCGACTTTCAAGACATCGACATTCTCATTGGGATGGATGTAATTACTTTTGGCGATTTCCTTATTACTAACGCTGACAACAAGACCACGTTTCAGTTCCGCACTCCCAGCGAGGGCGGCGTAGAGTTATAACTTAAAACGGTTTAACTCTTATTTATCCGTCTATCCCTCTATGATTTTCTGTAACCGCCTGTGTGTTAGTTGATTAGTCATAGATGGTTTGCGTTTTATCCCTCTATGTACCGTCTATATCCATCTATCCATCGCCGGGAGGCTGTCTGGTTTTCCCTGTAGGCACAAGATGTTTTGCCTATAGGCGCAAGAACTTTTGCCTATAGGCGCAAGAACGTTTAGACGGTCTGAAACGATAGCTTGCAGGCTTCTCACTCCGATTTCCACCTATCCCTCACCGCTGAGAAGGCTGGCAGCGAGCGACAGGAGCAGCCTGTCGGGCAAAAAGTCCTTAGATTCTTGTTTAGGCTGAATCATAGAGGGTACATAGAGGGTAGATAGAGGGATAAATCGCTGTCTGTCTATTGATAATTGGCTAATATTCAGGAGGTTATGGGATGTTGTAGAGGGGATAGATGGATTTTCCTGCGATTTGCTATCACTTATCCTTTTCGAGCACCAGCTGGCGCATGTTCTTGAGCAGGTCGCTGGCGAAGATGAAGTCGGTCAGTCGCGTGTTGTCGGAATGCATGATCTGGCTGCTGTGGCCTTGCCACTCCTTGTGGCCCTCGTAGATGAAGATGATGTTCTCGCCGATGCCCATCACGGAGTTCATGTCGTGGGTGTTGATGATGGTGGTCATGTTGAACTCGCGGGTGATGCTGTGCAGCAGTTCGTCGATGACGAGCGACGTCTTGGGGTCGAGGCCCGAGTTGGGTTCGTCGCAGAAGAGGTACTTGGGGTTCAGGGCGATGGCGCGTGCGATGGCCACTCGCTTCTGCATGCCTCCCGAGATTTCGCCGGGAAACTTCTCCTCGGCACCGTGCAGGTTGACGCGGTCGAGGCAGTCGATGGCTCGCTTCTGCCGCTCGCGGAGTGTCATCGAGGAGAACATGTCGAGTGGGAACATGACGTTCTCCAGCACCGTCAGCGAGTCGAAGAGTGCTGCCGACTGGAAGATCATGCCCATCTCGCGGCGCATGTGTACCTTCTCCTGCTTGGACATGACCACGAAGTCGCGCCCGTCGTAGAGCACCTGGCCGGTGGTGGGGTCGAGCAGCCCCACGAGGTTCTTCATCAGCACCGTCTTGCCCGAGCCGCTCTGGCCGATGATGAGGTTGGTCTTGCCATCCTCGAACACGGTGCTGATGTCCTTGAGCACCTCCTTATCCTCAAATGATTTATATAGATTCTTGACTTCTATCATAGCAAAACTATTGACTTCTTACTTCTTCTAACTCCCTCTAACTCAGCAGTTGGGTTAGGAATACGTCGGAGAATAGGATGAGCACGCTGGAACTGACGACGGCATCGGTAGAGGCCTTGCCCACGTTGACGGAGCCACCCTCTACGGTGTAGCCGCAGAAGGCGGGCACGCTGGAGATGATGAATGCGAAGAACTGGCTCTTGATGATCGACATGTACATGAACCAGGGGTTGAAGGAGTGCTGCAGGCCCAGCGTCAGGTCGTCGGGCGGCAGCACGTGTCCCACGTAGGCCGTGGCGTAGGCGCCCAGTATGCCTGTGGCCGAGGAGAAGATGACCAGGCATGGCATGATGGTGAGCATGCCCATGATCTTGGGCAGAATGAGGTAGCAGGCCGAGTTGACACCCATGATCTCCAGGGCGTCAATCTGCTGGGTGACGCGCATCGTGCCCAGCTCCGATGCGATGTTCGAACCTACCTTTCCGGCCAGGATGAGGCACATGATGGAGCTGGAGAACTCCAGCAGCAGGATTTCGCGGGTGGTGTAGCCGCTGACCCACCGTGGCATCCACGGACTCTGGATGTTGAGCTTCATCTGGATGCAGATGACGGCACCGATGAAGAACGAGATGAGCAGCACGATGCCGATGGAGTTGACGCCCAGCTGGGCCATCTCCTTGACGTACTGCTTGAAGAACATGCGCATGCGCTCCGGCACGGAGAACACGCGCCCCATGAGCATCACGTAGCGGCCCAGGATAGTGAGGTATCTGCTGATAATCATCTTAACTTGTCGTAAATTTGCTGCAAAGGTACGAAAAAAAGGTAAAAGTGAATAGTGAATAGTGAAAAATTTGCTGCCGCCACAGAAAAATTGTCAATTGGCAATTGTCAATTCTCAATTATATTTCGTAACTTTGCACCCGATATGGAAGAAACGATGAACAACAGTGCACCCGAAGGTAGGCTCGTGCTTCGCACCGAGGGCCTGGTGAAGCGGTACGGTAAGCGTACGGTAGTGAACGACGTGAGCTTCGACGTGAAGCAGGGCGAGATTGTGGGGCTGCTGGGCCCCAACGGTGCCGGCAAGACCACCTCGTTCTATATGACCACAGGCCTGGTGGTGCCCAACGGGGGGCACATCTACCTGGGTGAAGAGGAAGTGACGAAGTACCCCGTCTACAGGCGTGCCCGTGCGGGCATCGGCTATCTGGCCCAGGAGGCCTCGGTGTTCCGCAAGATGAGCGTGGAGGACAATATCCTCTCCGTGCTGGAGATGACGGGCCGTCCGCGCGACTACCAGCTGGAGAAGCTGGAGGAGCTGATCAAGGAGTTCCGCCTGGGAAAGGTGCGCAAGAACAAGGGCGACCAGCTGTCGGGCGGTGAGCGCCGCCGCACGGAGATAGCGCGCTGCCTGGCCATCGAGCCGAAGTTCATCATGCTCGACGAACCCTTTGCCGGCGTCGACCCCATCGCCGTGGAGGACATCCAGCAGATTGTGTGGCGCCTGAAGTACCGTAACATCGGCATCCTGATTACCGACCACAATGTTGACGAGACGCTGACCATCACCGACCGTGCCTACCTGCTCTTCGAGGGCCGCATCCTGTTCCAGGGCTCGCCCGAGGAGCTGGCCGAGAACAAGATTGTGAGGGAGAAGTACCTCACCAACTCGTTCGTGCTGCGCAAGAAGGACTTCCAGATGATGGAGGAGGAGCGCAGGGCGAAGGAAGAGAAGGAAGATAAGAATTAGGAGGGGTGAAAACCATCGTCGGGTGACGGGTTGGCGGTGCTGATATGGAGTGGCAGAATGTTAATTAATGAAAATCATTAGGCAATTCCGTTTTTTATGTGTACTTTTGCACCTCAAAATTTGAGATATATAATATAATAAGGTATAAACGACAATGAAGATTACATTTGATTGCCCTGATAAGATCAATGGCCTGCTGACGCTGACCGTTGAGCCTGCTGACTATCAGGAGAAGGTAGAGAAGACTCTGAAGGACTATCGTAAGAAGGCCCAGGTGCCGGGATTCCGCCCCGGCCAGGTGCCTATGGGAATGATCAAGCGCCAGTACGGCATGGCTGCCAAGCTTGATGAGATCAACCGTCTGCTCAACGACGAGCTGATGAAGTATATCCGTGATAACAAGATACAGATGCTGGGCGACCCTCTGCCCAACGACGCGAAGAGCGACACGCAGGGGCTGAGCAAGGACGGCCAGGAGGCTACCTTCGCCTTCGACATCGCCGTGGCTCCAGAGTTCAAGGCCGAACTGACCGACAATGACACGGTGGACTACTACACCATCACCGTCGACGACAAGCTGGTCGACGAGCAGGTGAAGATGTACCAGTCGCAGGCCGGTGAGTTCGTCAAGGCCGATACTTTCAGCGGCAACGACACCATCACCGGCGACCTGCGCCAGCTGGATGCCGAGGGCAACACGCTGGAGGGCGGCATCACAACCGACAGTGGCATGGTGATGCCCAGCTACTTCGGCAACGAGGAACAGAAGAAGCTCTTCGAGGGCTGCAAGGCCGGCGACATCATCACCTTCAACCCTAAGAAGGCCTACCCCAACAACGACGCCGAGGTGGCTGCACTGCTGAAGGTGAAGAAGGAAGAGGTGGAAAGCGTGGACAGCGACTTCTCGTTCCAGGTGACCGAGGTACGCCACTACCAGCCCGCCGAGGTAGACCAGAAGTTGTTCGACCGTGTGTTCGGCGAGGGCAACGTGAAGGACGAGAAGGACTTCCGCGAGAAGATTGCCGAAGGGCTGAAGGTACAGTTCGCCGGCAGCAGCGACTATAAGTTCCTGCAGGACGTGCGCGCCTACCTGGAGCAGAAGGTGGGCAAGCTGGAGTTCCCCGATGCCCTGCTCAAGCGCATCATGCTCCAGAACAACAAGGACAAGGGTGAGGACTTCGTGGAGAAGAACTACGAGGGCAGCATCCGTGAGCTCACCTGGCATCTGATCAAGGAGCAGCTGGTGGTTGCCAACGGCATCAAGGTGGAGGACGCCGACGTGAAGGCTGTGGCCAAGGAGGTGATGCGCGCACAGTTCGCCCAGTACGGCATGAGCAACGTGCCCGAGGACGTGCTTGACAACTACGCCGAGGAGCAGCTGAAGAAGGGCGAGAATGTCAACAACATGGTGGACCGCGCCGTCGACATCAAGCTGACCGAAACCCTCAAAAATGTGGTGAAGCTGAATCAAAAATCGGTTCCCCTCGACGAGTTTAACAAGATGATGCAGGAAAAATAAGCATTTTTAAGAAAAAAAATCTCTAAAGATAGCGGGTTATCGACTTTTTTTAGTATCTTTGCGTTCCAATCGCGGGATATTAAAAAGTCGATAACTTTTTTTCCGCTAAAACGAAAGGAAGAAATACAGAATATGATAAAGAACGATTTTAGGAAATATGCTACACAGCATTTAGGAATGGACGGCCTGACGCTCGACGAGGTGATGAAGGTGCAGTCGCAGTATCTCAACCCCTACATCCTCGAGGAGCGCCAGCTGAACGTGACGCAGATGGACGTGTTCTCGCGTCTGATGATGGATCGCATCATCTTCCTCGGCACGCAGATTGACGACTATACGGCCAACACGCTGCAGGCACAGCTGCTCTACCTCGACTCGGTGGACTCGGGCAAGGACATCAGCATCTACATCAACTCGCCCGGCGGCAGCGTGACGGCAGGTCTGGGCATCTACGACACCATGCAGTTCATCTCCAGCGACGTGGCCACCATCTGCACGGGTATGGCCGCCTCGATGGGCGCCGTGCTGCTCGTGGCAGGACAGGAGGGTAAGCGCTCGGCACTGCCCCACAGCCGCGTGATGATTCACCAGCCCCTGGGCGGTGTGCAGGGCCAGGCATCGGACATCGAGATTGAGGCCAAGGAAATCCTGAAGTTCAAGAAGGAACTCTACACCATCATCTCCGAGCACTCGCACACGCCATACGACAAGGTGTATGCCGACTCAGACCGCAACTACTGGATGACGGCCGAGGAGGCCAAGGCCTACGGCATGATTGACAACGTGCTGGCCCGCAAGGCCTAATAGCGAAATAACGAAATAACGACATGTCGTAATAACGAAATATCGAAATAACGAAATATCGCAAATCAGATAATGGTAAAGAAAGCATGTAGTTTTTGTGGCAGATCAGAGCGCGAGGTGAAGCTGCTCATCACGGGCATCAACGGATATATCTGCGAGGACTGTGCCCAGCAGGCCTACCGCATCGTGCAGGAGCAGGAGTGGCTGAAGCCCCAGCCGAAAGGCGGAAGGGCTGCCCGGCAGTCTGTGCCCAAGCCGATGGAGATCAAGGCGCACCTCGACCAGTATGTCATAGGCCAGGACGAGGCCAAACGGTTCCTCTCCGTGGCCGTCTACAACCACTATAAGCGCCTGCAACAGCCCGCAGACAAAGACGGCGTGGAGATAGAGAAGAGCAACATCATCATGGTGGGCTCCACGGGAACGGGCAAGACACTGCTGGCCCGTACCATCGCCCGCCTGCTCGACGTGCCGTTCACCATCGTCGACGCCACGGTGTTCACCGAGGCCGGCTATGTGGGTGAGGACGTGGAGAGCATCCTCACCCGCCTGCTACAGGTGGCCAACTACGACGTGGAGTCGGCCCAGCGCGGCATTGTGTTCATTGACGAGATCGACAAGATAGCCCGTAAGTCGGACAACCCCTCGATCACTCGCGACGTCAGCGGCGAGGGCGTGCAGCAGGGCCTGTTGAAACTGCTCGAAGGGACGAATGTGAACGTGCCTCCCAAGGGTGGGCGCAAGCACCCCGACCAGGAGTACATCTCAGTGGACACACATAATATATTATTTATATGCGGGGGTGCCTTCGACGGCATCGAGCGTAAGATAGCGCAGCGGATGAACGCCCATGTGGTGGGCTACAACTCTGTGCAGAATGTCGCCAAAATTGATAAGGCCAACCTGATGCAGTATATCGTGCCTCAGGACCTGAAGGCTTTCGGACTGATTCCTGAGATTATCGGACGTCTGCCTGTGCTGACCTACCTGAACCCGCTCGACCGCGAAGCCCTGAAGCGCATCCTGACGGAGCCTAAGAACTCTATCATTAGACAGTATGAGAAGCTGTTTGAGATGGATGGCATTAAGCTGACGTTCACGCCCGAAGCCCTCGAGGTGATTGTCGACAAGGCCGTGGAGTATAAGCTCGGTGCCCGTGGTCTGCGCTCGATTGTAGAGACGGTGATGATGGACACCATGTTCGAGATTCCCTCTCAAAAGGTAAAGACTTTTGAGGTGACGGCCGACTATGCTGTGAAGCAGCTGGAGAAGTCGCACCTGCAGAAGCTGGCATCCTGAACCAAACCAAGCCTATATATTAACGAAAGAAGGAAACGTATGCCGAAGAAGATTAATCTGCATGAAGCACTGAAGAAGTATTTCGGCTTTGACAAGTTCAAAGGCGACCAGGAGAAGATTATACAGAGCGTGCTCGACGGTAAGGACACCTTCGTCCTGATGCCTACGGGAGGCGGCAAGTCGCTGTGCTACCAGCTGCCGTCGCTGCTGATGGACGGTGTGGCCATCGTCATCTCGCCGCTGATAGCGCTGATGAAGAACCAGGTGGACTTCATCTCGCAGCTCAGCGAGCAGGAGGGCACGGCCCACTATCTGAACTCGTCGCTCAACAAGGCCGCCATCGACCAGGTGAAGTCCGACATTCAAAGTGGTATCACCAAGCTGCTCTACGTGGCACCGGAGTCGCTCACCAAGGAGGAGAACGTGGAGTTCCTCAAGACGGTGAAGATATCGTTCTATGCCGTCGACGAGGCACACTGTATCTCGGAGTGGGGCCATGACTTCCGTCCGGAGTACCGCCGCATCCGGCCCATCGTCAACGAGATCGGGGCCGCGCCCATCATCGCCCTGACGGCTACGGCTACCGACAAGGTGCGCTCGGACATCAAGAAGAGCCTGGGCATCACCGATGCCATAGAGTTCAAGAGTTCCTTCAACCGTCCGAACCTGTACTATGAGGTGCGTGCCAAGACGAAGGACGTGGACAAGGACATCATCAAGTTCATCAAGCAGCACACGGGAAAGAGCGGCATCATCTACTGCCTGTCGAGGAAGAAGGTGGAGGAGCTGGCTGCCATCCTCAGGGCCAACGACATCAAGGCCGCTGCCTATCATGCCGGTCTCGACTCGCCCACCAGGACACAGACGCAGGACGACTTCCTGATGGAGAACATCGATGTCATCGTGGCCACCATTGCCTTCGGCATGGGTATCGACAAGCCCGACGTGCGCTTCGTGATACACTACGACATACCTAAGTCGCTCGAAGGCTACTACCAGGAAACGGGGCGCGCCGGGCGTGACGGCGGCGAGGGCATCTGTCTGGCCTTCTATTCGAGCAAGGACCTCGACAAGCTGGAGAAATTCATGGAGGGCAAGCCCGTGGCAGAGCAGGACATCGGCCGACAGCTGCTCGTGGAGACGGCTGCCTATGCCGAGACCAGCGTCTGTCGGCGCAAGATGCTGCTCCACTATTTCGGTGAGACGTATGACCGTGAGAACTGCGGCAACTGCGACAACTGCCTGCACCCGAAGACGAAGATAGAGGCCATGAACCAGCTGGTGACGGTACTGAAGGTGATACAGCTCATCAAGGAGAACTTCCGCAGCGACTACGTCATCGACTTCATCATCGGTAAGGAGACCGAAGAGATTATCGCCCACAAGCACCACGAGATGGAGGAGTTCGGCATCGGCGAGGACGAGGACGAGAAGATCTGGAACCCCGTCATCCGCCAGGCGCTGCTGATGGGCTATCTGAAGAAGGAGGTGGAGAACTACGGCCTGCTGAAGCTGACGGCTGCCGGCAAGAAGTTTATCAAGAACCCCCAGTCGTTTATGATTGTCAAGGATGCCGAGTTCAATGAGGATGAGGACAGTAGCGACCGCGACGCCACTGCCGGAGCCCTCGACCCGACGCTGGCCTCCATGTTGCGCGACCTGCGCAAGAAGGTGTCGAAGAAGCTGGAGCGGCCGCCCTACGTCATCTTCCAGGACGTGAGTATCGACCAGATGGCCACCGACTACCCTGTGACCCTTGAGGAGCTGAAGAACATCCAGGGCGTGGGAGAGGGCAAGGTGAAGCAGCCTTATGCCAAGGAATTCGTGGAGCTGATTAAGAAATACTGCGAGGAGAACGAGATAGAGCGCCAGGTGGACTTGCGCGTGCGCACCGTGGCCAAGAAGTCGATGCTGAAGGTGAAGATCATCCAGAGTATCGACCGCCAGATAGCCCTCGACGACATCGCCAATGCCCAGGGTATCGACTTCGACGAGCTGCTCGACGAGGTGGAGGCCATCGTCTACAGCGGCACGAAGCTCAACATCGACTACTTCCTCGACGAGGTGATGGACGAAGACCACGTCGACGACATCTACGACTATTTCGCCGAGTCGGACACCGACAAGCTCAGCGTGGCCCAGGACGAGCTGGGCGACGAGTACTCGGAGGACGAGATACGTCTGGTGCGCATCAAGTTCCTCTCGGAGATGGCGAACTAAAAGAATTAAGAATTAAGAGATAAGAGTTAAGAATTGGGAGTTAAGAGTTAAGAATTAAGAAAAAAATGGCCGCAAATGGTATTTTTCTTAATTCTTAACTCTTAATTCTTAATTAAAATTTGTACCTTTGCACGCAATATTTAAAGAAAGGATTTTTATGGCTTCATTTATTGCAGACAAGATTGTGATGGACGGCCTGACATTCGACGACGTCCTGTTGATTCCCGCTTATTCGGAAGTGCTGCCCAAGACGGTAGAGTTGAAAACCCGCTTCTCGCGCCACATACAGCTCAACGTGCCCTTCGTGACTGCCGCCATGGACACCGTCACGGAGTCACAGATGGCTATCGCCATCGCCCGTGAAGGCGGTATCGGCGTAATCCATAAGAATATGTCGATTGAGGACCAGGCCCGGCAGGTGGCTATCGTCAAGCGTGCTGAGAATGGCATGATCTACGACCCCATCACCATCCCTCTGGGGTCGACGGTGGCACAGGCTCTCGACATCATGTCGGAGTATCATATCGGAGGCATTCCCGTGGTCGACGACGACCGTCGCCTGGTGGGTATCGTCACCAATCGCGACCTGCGCTTCGAGCGCCGACTGGACCGTCCTGTCGACGAGGTGATGTCGAAGGACAACCTCGTGACCACCCATCAGCAGACCGACCTCTCGGCTGCTGCGCAGATCCTGCAGGAGAACAAGATAGAAAAACTGCCCGTGGTGGATAAGGACAACCGCCTGGTGGGACTGATTACATATAAGGACATCACCAAGGCCAAGGACAAGCCCATGGCCTGCAAGGATGAGAAGGGCCGACTCAGGGTGGCTGCCGGCGTGGGCGTCACCAGTGATACCCTCGACCGCATGCAAGCACTGGTGGATGCCGGTGCCGACGCTATCGTCATCGACACGGCCCACGGCCATTCGAAGTCGGTCATCGAGAAGCTGGTGGAGGCCAAGAAGTGCTTCCCCGGCATCGACATTGTGGTGGGTAACGTGGCAACCGGCGAGGCTGCCAGGATGCTCTATGAGAATGGTGCCGACGCCGTGAAGGTGGGCATCGGGCCGGGCTCTATCTGCACCACCCGCGTGGTGGCTGGCGTGGGCGTGCCGCAGCTTAGTGCCGTCTATGATGTCTACAGCGCATTGAAGGATACCGACGTGCCCCTCATCGCCGACGGTGGACTGCGCTACTCTGGCGACGTCGTAAAGGCCATAGCTGCCGGCGGCTCGTGCGTGATGATCGGCTCGCTGGTGGCCGGTACGGAGGAGAGTCCTGGCGACACCATCATCTACAACGGACGTAAGTTCAAGTCGTACCGGGGCATGGGGTCCCTGGAGGCTATGGAGCAGAAGCACGGCTCGAAGGACCGCTACTTCCAGGGCGACACCAAGGAGGTGAAGAAACTGGTGCCCGAAGGGATTGCGGGACGCGTGCCCTATAAGGGAACGGTGCAGGAGGTCATCTACCAGCTCACCGGCGGCCTGCGCTCGGGCATGGGCTACTGTGGAGCTCCTACCATCGAGGCTCTACACAATGCCAAGTTCACGCGCATCACCAATGCCGGTGTCAACGAGAGCCATCCGCACGATATCACCATCACCAGCGAGGCTCCTAACTACAGCCGCCCCAACGATTAAAATGACAATGAAGAAAACCATTCTGTCTCTCTTCGTCTTTGTCCAGTACACTGCGCTATTTGCGCAGTCTTTCATCGCCGACCCCGTCATCATGACCATCAACGGCCAGGCGGTGCCTCGCTCGGAGTTTGAATATTCATATAATAAGAACAATGGTGCCGATGTCATCGACAAGAAGACCGTCGAGGAATATGCCGACCTGTTCATCAACTACAAGCTGAAAGTGTGCGCTGCCCTCGCCGCCCGACTCGACACGGCAAAGGCGTTCCGCGATGAATACCTGATGTACCGCGACCAGCAGGTACGGCCCACGATGGTGACGGATGCCGACGTGCTGGTGGAGGCTCGTAAGCTCTACGACCGTGCCAAGGAGCAGATAGGCCCCAAGGGACTCGTCCAGCCCGCCCATATCCTGCTGAAGCTCTCTACCAAGGCTACACAGGCCGAGCAGGATAAGACCAAGGCGCGAATCGACTCCGTTTACCGCGCACTGAAGGGTGGGGCGGACTTTGGGGAAATGGCCAAGAAGGTGTCCGACGACAAGGGCTCGGCAGCACGTGGAGGTCTGCTGCCCTGGATAGGTCCCGGACAGACGTTCACGGAGTTCGAGGAGGCTGCCTACGCCCTGGAGAAAGGGCAGATGAGCCAGCCGGTGCTGTCGCCGGTGGGGTGGCACGTCATCCTGATGAAGGACCGTAAGCAGCTGGAGCCGTTCGACTCGCTGAAGGCACAGATTGTGCAGAGCATCGAACAGCAGGGCGTAAGGGATCGTATAGCACAGGAACGTATCACTCAGACGGTGGCCGAGTCTGACGGCACGCTGACACCACAGTCGGTGATGGACGAAAGGGCCGACTCGCTGGCCGCTGCCGATAAGGACATGAAATACCTGATGCAGGAGTATCACGACGGATTGCTGCTCTATGAGATCAGCAAGCGTGAGGTATGGGACAAGGCCGCTGCCGACGAGGCTGGGCTGGATGCCTATTTTAATGACCATAAGAAGGACTACGTGTGGGATGCTCCCCGCTACCGTGGCATTGCCTATTATACTAAGACGAAGGACGACATCAAAGCCGTGAAGAAGGCCGTGAAGAAGGTTCCCTTCGACAAGTGGGCAGAGACACTGCGCCAGACGTTCAATCGGGACTCCGTGCAGCAGGTGCAGGCACAGGTCGGCATCTTTAAGATGGGCGATAATCCACTTGTCGACAAGCAGGTGTTCAAGGTGTCGTCGGCTGAAAGCGCAAAGAAGAATACCTCGCCGAAGGATTTCCCTTTCTCCGGCGTCTATGGCAAGAAACTGAAGAAGCCGCAGAACTACAACGACGTCCGTCTGGATGTCGTGGAGGACTATCAGGACATGCTGGAGAAAGCCTGGGTCTACGACCTGAGGCAGCGCTATAAGTTCTCTGTCAATCAAGACGTGTTGAAAACAGTAAATAAGCATCAATGAAGCAGACGCGAAATCTTATCTTGGCTATCCTTGTGGCAGTTCCCCTACTGGGAATTGCCACCATTCCTAAATATGCCGGATTGCCCGGAATATCCGGTATGTCCGGGTTATCCGGGCTATCCGGAATATCCGGGCTGTCCAGCCCGGCTCCCGACGACTCCGTAGCGGCCCCGCCCCAGCATGCCATCATCGACGAGGTGGTCTGGGTGGTTGGCGATGAGGCTATACTCAAGAGCGATGTGGAGGCTATGCGCATGCAGGCCTCCATGGAGGGCGTGAAGTGGGGCGGCGACCCTGACTGCACCATCCCCGAGCAGATTGCCGTTCAGAAATTGTTCCTCCATCAGGCTGACATCGACAGTATCGAGGTGACCGATGCTGATGTGGCACAGGAGGTGGAACAGCAGATTAACTATTGGCTCGAGATGGTCGACGGCTCTCGTGAGCGTCTGGAGGAATACAAGCACCAGAGTATCACGGAGATGAGGGCGCAGATGCGTCAGGACTTCAAGGACCGCCAGAAAGTGCAGAAGATGAAGCAGAAACTGGTGGAGGACATCGCCGTCACGCCTGCCGAGGTGCGCCGATACTTTGCCGAAATGCCCCAGGACAGTCTGCCCTTCGTGCCGACGGAAGTGGAGGTCCAGATAGTTTGTATTACGCCGCGTATAGAGCCTGAGGAGATTGACCGCGTGAAAGAGGAACTCCGAGAATATACCGATCGCGTCAACAAGGGTGAGTCGACATTCCAGACACTGGCACGTCTGTATTCCGAAGACCCCGGTACGGCACGCAGGGGCGGAGAACTGGGTCTGATGGGCAGAGGCACTCTCGATCCTGCCTTCGCTGCCGTGGCTTTCAACCTGACCGACCCCAAGAAGATTTCCAAGATCGTGGAATCGGAATTCGGATTCCACATCATTCAGCTGGTGGAGAAGCGCGGCGACAAGGTGAACGTGCGGCATATCCTCAAGAAGCCTGTCGTCTCCGATGAGTCTATTGCCAAGGCTATCGCAAGGCTCGACTCCATCGCCGATGACATCAGGGCTGACAAGTTCACCTTTGAGGATGCTGCCTCGCTGCTCTCCGACGACAAGGACACCAGGAACAACAAAGGCCTGATGTCGACCAATGCCATGCAGACGGGCAAGGCCACCTCGCGCTTCCAGCTGCAGGACTTGCCGCCAGAGATTGCCAAGGTAGTGGACACGATGAAGGTAGGCCAGATATCCCGTGCTTTCCAGATGATCAACCAGCGGGGCAAGACTGTCTGCGTCATTGCCAAGCTGAAGAACCGTGTGGAGGGTCACAAGGCTACCATCACCGAGGATTTCCAGGTGATGAAGAATGTGGTGCTGGGCAAACGGCGTGACGAAAAGCTCCACCAGTGGGTGGTCGACAAGATCAAGACCGTATACACCCGCCTGAACGACAACTACCACGACTGTAAGTTTGAATATGAAGGCTGGATTAAGTAGAGCTTTCTTCCTCCTGGTCTTTGGAGCAGCCCTCTGCCTCGCGTCCAGTATACTGACGTATTTCGTCAGTCCGCCCGCCTATGCCCAGAAGGGCAAGGCCCGCAAGAAGCGCCCTGCCCGCAAGCCCCAGCCTAAGGACGACCGCATCTACCTGGTGCATGCCGACGTGCTGCACTTCGATCAGTATAAGAATCCTGACGCCACAATCCTCAACGGCAAGGTACACTTCACCCACGTAGGGGCCCGTCTCTACTGTGACAGTGCCTACTTCTACGAGGCCAGCAACTCCTTCGAGGCCTTCGGGAATGTGAAGATGTACCAGGGCGACACCCTCTCACTGGTATCCGACTATGCCTACTACGACGGCAACGAGCAGATGGCGCGCGCACGCTACAATGTGGTGCTGAAGAACCGAAAGACAACACTGTACACCGACTCGCTCGACTTCGACCGCCTCTACCATAACGCCTACTTCTTCGAGGGTGGAAAGATGATTGACGGGCAGACGACACTCACCTCCGACTGGGGGGAGTATGACACGGAGACGAAGATGTCGGTGTTCAACTACGACGTGAAGATGAAGTCGCCAAAGTTCTACCTGACCACCGACACGCTCTACTACGATAACGCCAACTCCATCGCACATATCGTTGGTCCGTCGCACATCACCTCGGGCAACAGCACCATCTATTCCGAACAGGGCTATTACGACACCCGTAAGGACCAGGCCATACTGATGAACCGGTCGGTGCTGGCCAATCAGGGAAAGTCGATGGTGGGCGATAGTGTCTACTACGACAGCAAGCAGGGATTCAGCCAAGCCTTCCGCAATGTTGTCTATGTGGACTCCGTCAATAAGAACAAGCTCACGGGCAACTACGGCGAGTACTGGGAGCCCACGGGCTATGCCATCTGTACCGACTCCGCAGTGGCTATCGACTATTCGCAGGGCGACTCGCTCTATATGCATGCCGATACGTTCAAGATTGTTACTTTCAATATCGAGACCGACTCCGTGTATCGTAAAATACATGCTTTCCACCACGTGAGAGCATACCGGTCCGACGTGCAGGCCGTCTGCGACTCACTGGTGTATAATTCACTGGACTCCTGCATGACGATGTATCGTGACCCTATCGTCTGGAATGTCAACCAACAACTGGTGGGCGACGAGATACAGGTGTTTATGAAGGACTCCCTCATCGATCATGCCCATATCATCGGCAACTGTTTCTCCACCCAGCAGCTGAAGAGTGATACGGCGTGCTACAACCAGGTGTCGTCGAAGGAGATGTTCGCCTATTTCATCGACGGACAGATCCACGAGACTCGGGCCAAGGACAACGTGCTCATTGGCTACTTCTTCGAGGAGGGCGACAGTGTACCTATTATATATAACTATCAGGAGACGGCCGAGATGAGGATGTTCCTCAAGGACCGTAAGCTGCAGAGTGTGTGGACACCGAAAACCAGCGGCACCATGTATCCGCCCAATCAGATACCTGCCGACAGGAAGCATCTGCCTGGCTTTGCCTGGTACGACTATGTGCGCCCCCTCAATCGTTACGACATCTTCAACTGGCGACCCAAGCGTCGTCCGTAAACTATAAACTGTAAACCGTAAACTATAAACAGTAAACAACAATGGACCTCATCCACCTCCTCCCGGACTCCGTTGCCAACCAGATAGCTGCTGGCGAGGTGATTCAGCGACCCGCTTCTGTCATCAAGGAACTGGTGGAGAACGCCGTGGATGCCGGCGCGCGTCATATCAATGTGCTGGTGCTCGATGCCGGACGTACATCCATACAAGTAATCGACGACGGCAAGGGCATGTCGTCCACTGATGCGCGATTGGCTTTCGAGCGCCATGCCACATCAAAGATTCTGAAAGCCGACGACCTGTTTGCCCTCCACACGATGGGCTTCCGGGGCGAGGCCCTGGCGTCGATAGCCGCTGTGGCACAGGTGGAACTACAGACCCGCCTGCAGGGTGAGGAACTGGGTACGCTGCTCTCCATCGCCGGCTCGAAGGTGACGGGACAGCAGACGGTGGCTTGTCCTGTGGGGGCCAACTTCAAGGTGGAGAACCTGTTCTACAACGTACCTGTAAGGCGCAAATTCCTCAAGACCAACGCCACCGAGCTCAATAATATCCTGACAGCCTTTGAGCGTATCGTGCTCGTTTATCCCGACATCCACTTCACCCTCCATAGCAACGGCACCGAGCTGATGAATCTGAGGCCAGGCACGCTATTGCAGCGTATCACCGATGTGTTCGGCCGGCAGTATGGGCAGAACCTGCTCGCCGTAGAGGCCAATACCGCCATGTGCCGCATCGGCGGATTCGTAGGCAAACCGGAGGCTGCACGCAAGAAGGGTGGGCAGGACTATTTCTTCGTGAACGGCCGCTACATGAAGCATCCTTACTTCCACAAGGCTGTCGTAACGGCCTACGACCGGCTCGTGCCGGAGGGTATGCAGATTCCCTACTTCATCTATTTCGACATTAATCCCTCCGACATAGACGTCAACATCCATCCTACGAAAACGGAGATTAAGTTTGAGAACGAACAGGGCATCTGGCAGATTCTGGTGGCTGCGGTACGCGATGCCATTGGCAAGTTCTGTGAGATTCCGACCATTGAGTTCGATACGGTCGGGCGTCCTGATATTCCCCCCTACAACCCTGAGCGCGACAATATCCAGGCTCCCAAGGTGAGTTATAATCCTGACTATAATCCCTTTGCCTCTTCTTCCGATAAGCAGGGCAGGTATTCATCTTATGGCAGTTCTGGCACCTCTGCTGCCACCTCTTCATGGCAGTCTCTCTACGACGGCCTGGAGGCGCACGGAGCAGAGCCTACCGAGACCTCGGGCGACCTGTTTGACCTTCCGGCATCCTTGACGCCATCCACACTGCTCGACGAGAAGTCGCCCGTACATTATCAATATAAAGGGAAGTATGTTATGACCGCCGTTAAGTCGGGCCTGATGATTATCGACCAGCACCGGGCCTCCGTCCGGATACTCTTCGAACAGTACGCTGGCCTCTCTGCCCCTGCCTCTCCCGCCCCCTCCGTCTCTTGTTCAGTAGACTGCGCTAGCTGCGCAGTTCCCCCTGCTGCCCCCTCCCAGCGCCTCCTCTTTCCGGAGACTGTTCAGCTCTCGCCGGCCGAGGCTGTCGTCATGGAGCGCATCCTTTCCGAGCTTGCCGCCCTGGGATTCGACCTGAGCAACCTTGGTGGCAATTCGTTTGCCGTCAATGGCATCCCCGTAGGACTGGAGGGACTCAGTCCCGTAGCACTTGTACAGCAGCTCGTCGCCGAAGCCGCAGACCATGATACCGTTACCGCACAGTCGCTCCATCTCTCCATCTCCCAGTCACTCCATCTCTCTTTAGCTCGTGCCGCTGCCATACCATACGGCCAGATACTGTCCGATGTTGAGATGGAGAACCTTATTAATTCCCTCTTCGCATGCTCCAATGTCAACTATACCCCCGACGGCAAGGCCATCCTCTGCATACTCCCACAGGCAGATATCGAGCACCTCTTAGGTTAAAACTGTTAAAAAATGTCAAGGAATGCACAATTCTCCATTCTACATTCTCCATTCTCCATTTTAATGAGTACCTTTGCACCCGCAAAACGAAAAAGGGGCGTTTAGCTCAGCTGGTTTAGAGCATCTGCCTTACAAGCAGAGGGTCGGCGGTTCGAATCCGTCAACGCCCACAAAAAGAGAGCTTCGGAAGAAATTCCGAAGCTTTTTCTTTGTCAGTTCGAAAAAAAGCAGTACCTTTGCGCCGCACAACCCAGAACTAAAGTATTATGATTTGGAATCAAAGCATTGAGTGTATGGATCGCGAACAGCTTCGCGAAATCCAAAGTCGCCGTCTGGTAAAGATGGCGGAGTATGTGTATCACAACACACCGTTCTACCGGAAGAAGTTCCAGGAGATGGGACTCGAACCGGGGGACATCAAGAGTATCGACGACATCGTCAAGCTGCCGTTCACCAACAAGCTTGACCTGCGTGACAACTATCCCTTCGGGCTGGCTGCCGTGCCGATGTCGCAGATTGTGCGTATCCACGCCTCGTCGGGCACCACAGGAAAGCCCGTCGTCGTACTTCATACCCGTAAGGACCTCGCCATGTGGGCTGAAGCCATCTCCAGGGCGTTCACAGCATACGGAGCCACGAAGGATGACATCTTCCAGGTGAGCTATGGCTATGGGCTCTTCACCGGAGGTCTCGGGGCACATGACGGTGCCACGAACATCGGTGCATCGGTTATCCCGATGTCGTCGGGTAACACCCAGAAGCAGATGACGCTGATGCATGATTTTGGGGCCACCGTGCTCTGCTGCACACCGTCGTATGCCATGTTCCTCGGCGAGGCCATGAGGGAGTGCGAGTGGCCTCGGGAGGAGTTTATGCTGAAGATTGGCGCATTCGGTGCCGAGCCCTGGACGGAGAAGATGCGCGTGAAGCTGGAAGAGACACTGGGCATCAAAGCCTACGATATCTACGGACTCTCCGAGATTGCCGGGCCGGGGGTCGGCTACGAGTGCGAGTGCCAGCACGGCACGCATCTTAATGAGGACTATTTCTATCCTGAGATTCTCGACCCGAACACGGGTGAGCCGCTGCCGGAGGGGACACTCGGCGAGCTGACCTTCACACACCTTACCAAGGAGGGCATGCCGCTGCTACGCTATCGTACCCACGACCTGACCGCCCTCCACTACGACAAGTGCGAGTGCGGCCGTACACTGGTGCGCATGGACCGCATACTGGGCCGCTGCGACGATATGCTCATTATCCGTGGCGTCAACGTGTTCCCGTCGCAGATCGAGGATGTCATCCTCAAGCAGCAGGAGTTCGAGCCTCACTATCTACTCATCGTCGACCGTGTCAACAATACGGATACCTCGGAACTGAAGGTGGAGGTCAAGGAAGAATACTTCACCGACGACATGGCCACGATGGTTGGACTGCAGAAGAAACTCGAAGGCGAGCTGCGCAGCGTCATCGGACTGGGATTCAAGGTGCGACTCGTAGAGCCTAAGGGCATCGAGCGCTCCACCGGTAAGGCCAAGCGCGTGATTGATAACCGACAGATTTGAATCTAACTCCCTTTTAAAAAACATCAATCGTATGAAAGCAAAACAGTTAAGCGTGTTCCTCGAGAACAAGTCCGGACGTCTGACTGAGGTGACAGAGACCCTCGGCAATGCCGGCATCAACCTCTCTGCAATGTCGATTGCCGATAATTCCGACTTCGGCATCCTGCGTTGTATCGTTTCTGATCCCGACAAGGCATATCAGGTGCTCAAGGATGCCCATTTTGCCGTCAAGCTCACCGACGTCATCGGATTCGTCTGCCCTAATACGCAGGGGGCACTGGCAGTCGTGCTCAAAGAGCTGTCTGCCAAGGGTATCTTCATAGAGTATATGTACTCCTTTGCCAACGGCAACGTGGCGCACGTCGTCATCAGGCCTACGGACCTCGATGTGTGCGACAAGGTGCTGGCCGATATGAAGGTGGATCTCATCGCCGCCAACGACCTCTACCAGCTGTAAGCTGAGTGAATCTGCAGGGCTTTTTCATTTAAGTCTTTCATTTAAACCGCTCAGAAGCTTTTATCTGCATGTGGAGTGTGAAAAGTTCCCTGCGATGCTGGTATAGTCTCTACGCGCCCCTGAAGGCGGCTGTTCGCCGCCGGGTAGGCACCTTAATATATTGAAATATATTTTTTTATTTTTTGCAGGGCGCGGGTCTTTGTTCGGAGCAAAGGTTTATCCCGCGCCCTTCTGCATGCAAAGGTACAAAATAAATTCCTGACTACCAAATATTTGCGTGATTTTTTGTCTTTTTTAGGGAGGCACCATTGCCTGTTTCAATATGGAAGAACTATTGCAGGCAGGTCAGTCTCGACCTCTCAGCACGGAACTCATGGAGTTCCTGTCTGGCATTCCTGATTGCACGACTATGCGCAGAAGCACTGGACGCTGGACACCAGCCTGCACCAGGACGCTATCAAGCGCAAGCACAAGGAGGCGGCGCGAAACCTCGGCACGATGCAGAGAATCGTGCTGCTTCTCCAGAACGTGGCAATGAGAAAACACCTGCCTGTCGAAGGAAAGGGAAAGTGCAGCCTGACTGATGTCAGAAGGAAGGCAGCAAACAGCCTTGACTACGTAATAAGCCTGCTGGCTATGTAGGGAACACTTCAGGGATTGGTGACAAATTGTGGCCTGGGTCTTGAGACTTGGGCTGGTCAGCCATGCCCGAAAAGACAGGATCAGAAACGAAAGCAACGGAAGAATGGGGAATAGGCATTAAATGTTACCATAAGAGCATCTTCGTGGCTGCAAAGCCTCGCGTGTGGCCATAAAAAGACTGTCAAATGAAAGACTTAAATGAAAAAGCCCTGGTGAATCTGCAAAATTTTCCCGGGAAAATTTTGCAGATTCATTTTTTCTACGTACCTTTGCACCCGCAAATAGAAGGGGGCGTTTAGCTCAGCTGGTTTAGAGCATCTGCCTTACAAGCAGAGGGTCGGCGGTTCGAATCCGTCAACGCCCACACCACACACTACGTAGTAGAGAGAATAGATAATTATCAACATTGAATTAAAGAATGGATTTATCGTTATTGACAGCCATCTCGCCTATTGATGGCCGCTATCGGAGCAAGACAGAGCCGCTGGCCGAATACTTCTCGGAGTATGCACTCATCCGCTATCGTGTCAGGGTTGAGATAGAGTACTTCATCGCACTCTGTGAACTCCCCTTGCCACAGCTGGCAGATTTCGACCATAGCCTGTATGAGCCGCTCCGCGATATCTATCGCAGCTTCTCACCAGAGGATGCACAGCGTGTGAAGGACATCGAGAAGGTGACCAACCACGATGTGAAGGCAGTCGAATATTTCATTAAGGAGCGCATCGACGCCCTCCGTCCAGTAAACGGCGGTAGTTCCGCCGTCCCCTTCAAGGAGTTCATCCACTTCGGCCTCACCTCCCAGGACATCAACAACACCGCAGTGCCCCTTTCCATCAAGGAGGCTCTCGACGATGTCTACATTCCCCTGCTCGAAGAACTCATCGAACAGCTCCACGACTATGCCGAGCAGTGGAAGAACATCCCCATGCTTGCCAAGACCCACGGACAGCCTGCCTCGCCGACGCGACTCGGCAAGGAGGTGATGGTCTATGTCTACAGACTGGAGGAACAGCTCCGCTCGCTGAAGGACACGCCCGTCACTGCGAAGTTCGGCGGCGCCACAGGCAACTTCAACGCCCACCACGTCGCTTATCCTCATTACGACTGGCGCGAGTTTGGCAACCGTTTCGTGGCCGAAAAACTCGGACTTGAGCGTGAACAGTACACCACCCAGATCAGCAACTACGACTGGCTCGGTGCTATCTTCGATGCCATGCGCCGTATCAACACCATCGTCATCGACCTCGACCGTGACTTCTGGATGTATATCTCCATGGACTATTTCAAACAGAAAATCAAGGCGGGAGAGGTCGGCTCGAGTGCTATGCCTCACAAGGTGAACCCCATCGACTATGAGAATAGCGAGGGAAATCTGGGCATAGCCAATGCCGTGTTGCAGTTCCTCGCAGCCAAGCTGCCAGTGAGCCGCCTGCAGCGCGACCTGACCGACTCTACCGTGCTGCGTAACGTCGGCGTGCCGATGGGGCATGCACTCATCGCCTTCCAGTCCACCCTCAAGGGACTGCGCAAGCTCATCCTCAACGAGAAGCGGCTGCAGCAGGATCTCGACAACACCTGGGCCGTGGTGGCCGAGGGCATTCAGACCATCCTGAGGCGTGAGGGATACCCCAATCCCTACGAGACCCTCAAGGCTCTCACCCGTACCAACGAGGGCATCACCGCCGCAACCATTGCCAGCTTTATCGACACGCTTGAGGTCGACGACGACGTCAAGGCGGAGCTGAAGGCCATTACCCCGTCTACTTATACGGGCATTTGATATATAATATAAGGTAGTAGAATTTATTTAGCAAAACTAAAAATGGATTTCGAGAACAAAGACACCAACGCTCAGCAGGAGCCGCAAAAAGAAGGTTTTCAGAGAGAACAGAGAGAGATTCGTCCCGGACGCTCACCGCGTCCACGTATACATAACACCACGCGTCCCGCTTACCAGAAGCACGACGAGGAGAGCTTCCGGCCCGAGGGCTTCGGAGCAGGACTGGCCAGCAGTGGCCAGCAGCGTCCTGGCTACCGTCCGCGCCCCAACTATGGCGGTGGCTATAACTCCAACCGTCAGCAGGGTGGGGGATACCAGCAGCGCGAGGGTGGCTATCAGAAGCCATACAAGCCTTATAAGCCCTACAATGCCGAGGGCAGTGAGGGTGGCTACCAGCAGCGCGGCGGCTATCAGCCTCGTCAGCAGGGGGGCTATCAGCCTCGTCAGCAGGGAGGCTATCAGCAGCGCGAGGGTGGCTACCAGCCTCGTCAGCAGGGTGGCTACCAGCAGCGTGGCGGCTACCAGCAGCGTCCGCAGCAGGGCGGCTACGGCAAGCCCCGTCAGCAGGGCGGCTATGGCAAGACGCAGCGTCCCGGAGGCTTCCGCCCCCGTACGGCCGACTACGATCCGAATGCCAAGTACAGCATGAAGAAGCGTATCGAGTATAAGGAGCTGAACTACGATCCCAACGAGCCCATCCGTCTGAACAAGTTCCTGGCAAATGCCGGCGTGTGCAGCCGACGTGAGGCCGATGAGTTCATACAGGCTGGTGTCGTCACGGTCAATGGAGAGGTCGTCAGCGAACTCGGTGCCAAGGTGCTACGCACCGATGAGGTACGCTTCCACGACCAGCCCGTCACCATCGAAAAGAAGGTGTATGTGCTGCTCAACAAGCCGAAGGACTATGTCACCACTTCCGACGACCCACAGCAGCGCAAGACGGTGATGGACCTCGTCAAGGGGGCTTGCCCGGAGCGCATCTATCCCGTAGGACGCCTCGACCGCAACACCACCGGTGTGCTGCTGCTCACTAACGACGGCGACCTCGCCTCCAAGCTCACCCATCCGAAGTATCTGAAGAAGAAGATATACCATGTCTACCTCGACAAGGCTTGTGCCGCTCACGACCTGCAGCAGATCATGGAGGGCATACAGCTCGAGGATGGCGAGATCAGGGCCGACGACGTGCAGTATGCTCATCCCACCGACAAGAAGCAGGTGGGTATCGAGATCCACAGCGGGAAGAACCGCATCGTGCGACGTATCTTCGAGTCGCTCGGCTATAAGGTCACCAAGCTCGACCGTGTGCAGTTCGCAGGACTCACCAAGAAGAACCTCCGCCGCGGCGACTGGCGCTACCTCACCGAGGAGGAAGTCGACCGACTCCGCATGGGAGCTTATGAATAAAAAAGGAGTAGGAAGGAGTAGGATGGAGTAGGAAGAAGTAGAAAGTCAATACTCTTTCGGTTCCGTCAGCTCCCAAGACTCCCAATATTATATAAAGGTATAATGTTTAAATCAGAGTATGGTAAAGGACAACGAGGACGGTAGCAACGAGGATGGCAGAAGTAATGACTTCCTACTCCTTCCTACTCCTTCTTACTCCTTCCTACTCCATCATATAGTATGAAACGAACAAAGATAATCGATGTGCTCCGTAGCACTGAATATGGCAAGGAAGTCTGCGTCAAGGGATGGGTACGCACCCACCGCTCCTCTAAGGCCGTCGACTTCATCGCCCTCAACGATGGCTCCACCATCAAGAACGTCCAAATCGTCGTCGACCCCGCCCTCTGTCCCGTAAACGGCAGTAGTTCCGCCGTCCCCGCGCTCTCCCTCAAGGACATCACCACCGGTGCCTGCATCTGCGCCACCGGTACCCTCGTCGAGAGCCAGGGAGCCGGCCAGAGCTCCGAGATACAGGCCAAGGCCATCGAGATCTACGGCCTCTGCGGCAACGACTACCCCATGCAGAAGAAGGGTCAGTCGTTCGAGGCCATGCGTAAGAACGCCCACATGCGTCTGCGCACCAACACCTTCGGAGCCGTGATGCGCATACGCCACAACATGGCCATGGCCATACACACCTATTTCCATGAGCATGGATTCTTCTATTTCCATACACCCCTCATCACCGCCTCCGACTGCGAGGGAGCCGGCAACATGTTCCAGGTGACCACCAAGAACCTCTACGACCTGAAGAAGGACGAGCAAGGAAAGATCATCTACGACGATGACTTCTTCGGCGAACAGACGTCACTCACCGTCAGCGGACAGCTCGAGGGTGAGCTCGGGGCCACCGCACTCGGAGCCATCTACACCTTCGGCCCCACATTCCGTGCCGAGAACTCCAACACACCGCGCCACCTCGCAGAGTTCTGGATGGTGGAGCCCGAAGTGGCCTTCATCGACCAGGAAGAGCTGATGGACCTCGAGGAGGACTTCATCAAGTACTGCGTCCGCTGGGCACTCGACAACTGCAAGGACGACCTGGCATTCCTCAACCAGATGATCGACAAGACCCTCCTGGCCCGTCTCGAAGGCGTGCTCAAAGAGTCCTTCGTCCGCCTGCCCTACACCGAGGGCATCCGCATCCTTCAGGAGGCCATCAAGGGAGGCCATAAGTTCGAGTTCCCATGCAACTGGGGCGACGACCTCGCCTCCGAGCACGAGCGCTACCTCGTGGAGGAGCACTTCAAGAAGCCCGTCATCATGACCGACTACCCCTCCGCCATCAAGTCCTTCTACATGAAGCAGAACCGTCCAGTAGACGGAGGTACTTCCTCCGTCGGCTATAAAGGAAGTATCGCCCCCGGCCCCACCATGCAGGGCACCGATGTCCTCTTCCCCCAGATTGGCGAGATCATCGGAGGCTCCGTCCGAGAGGAGAGCTACGACAAGCTCATGGCCGAGGTCGACAAGCGGCAAATGGACAAGACCCACCTCTGGTGGTATCTCGACACACGCCGCTGGGGCTCCTGCCCGCATGCCGGTTTCGGTCTCGGATTCGAGCGACTCATCCTCTTCGTCACCGGCATGCAGAACATCCGCGACGTCATACCCTTCCCCAGGACACCGAAGAATGCAGACTTTTAGCAAAAAAATGTCCTGATTCGTTTGTATTTCAAAAAAAAATACTACCTTTGCATTCGAAATGAAGAAAGAGCTGGGAAAGTGGCTTCTGGATATAGCTAAATACGTTGTAACTGCTATAGTTATTTCTAATTGGCTGTCTGGATTCTCTAATTGGGACTGGTATTTCAGTTTATTGACTATCGTTATCATTGCGATTGTAGTCATATTCAGTCTTAGACTGATTGGATCAGAAGAAAATAAGAATAATAAAAAAGAAAAGAAAAAATGAATGAGATCTTCACTTCTTCACAATGGCAGACATTGTTCTGGCTATGTGCTATCCTCATGATAGGTGTTGTCGGTAAGTATTATATCGAGTATCTTGAGCATAAGCACAGTGCAGAATGATAGATGACATTCACATGCCTCAACTTGTCCTGCTCCTGGTCGCTGTAGCGTGCCGTTCTACACTATTGCTCACCTGATTGAGGCCGGAAATAATGCCGATGTTAGGTTATTGCTAGGATACGCAAAGTTCCTTGAAAGTAAGATTGTCAATGATGAAGAGTAAGACTATAATGTTAATAATATAATAAGGTATAGGAGGACCTTGACTACGAAACAGAAACAATGACATAAGGGACGTGTGCAAACCCCGATATACAATGAGATTTCGCCGCATTTTCGGAGATTTTTGGGGGAAAAGCCTGTAAAACCGCAAGATTTCAGCTTTTTTTTAAAAAAATATTCGATTTTGTTTGCAAGTTTTCAGAAATATGTCTATATTTGCACCAAAAATGCAGCTCCGCGCAGGAGTCATAGTGCGCTGCCGTATGCCTTAACGCCTACTCGTGGCGCCGGATTTGAGAGAAGAAAGAAGAAAGAAAAGAAGTATAACAACTTAATTTTTTTATTAATTTAAATTATTAATCGTATGAAAAGAAAGATTTTCAGTAAACTGCTTATGGGAGCATTCCTGATTGCTTCTGTAAGTATGTTCGTGTCTTGTAAGGATTACGACGACGACATTCAGAAGAATGCTCAGGACATCGCCGCTTTGAAGGCTGCGCTGGGTACTGACATCAATGCCGCTAAGTCTGAACTTACTGCACAGTTGACTGCTGCCAAGTCTGAGTTGCAGAATGCTATCGACAAGGCTGTAGCTGCTAAGGCTAACCAGAGCGATCTGGACAAGACCAATGCTGAGCTCGAGGCTCTGAAGAAGGAAGTTACCGAACTTGCTGGTAAGATTTCTGCTCTGGAGACACAGCTCGCTGCTCTTGAGGGTATTCAGGGTGACCTGGCTAAGTTGAGCGACACTCTCGCTGGCAAGGCTGACGCCGAGAAACTCTCTGAGCTCGAAGGTAAGCTGGCTGCCATCACTGGTGATATGAAGGATTTCATCACCAAGGAGGATGCTGAGGCTATCGCAGCAGCAGCAGTTGCTACTCTCGACAACCAGCTCAAGACTTTTGAGGCTTATGAGGCTCGCATTAAAGATCTTGAGGGCAAGGTTTTGGACAATGCCGAGGTTGAAGCTCTTGCCAAGGAGGTCGCTGACCTGAAAGAGAAGCTCTCTAAGATTGACGTTGACGAGGCTGTTAAGAAGCTCGATGAGAAAGTTGACGCTGCTATCGAGGAGCTCCAGAAGAAGTTCCAGCCGATGAGCGATGAGATCACTAAGGTGAACGATTCTCTCGACGCTATCAAGCTCTTCGTTTTGAAGAAGCTCACAAGTGTTGTTCTGAAGCCCAACTTCTATTGGGAGGGTCTCGAGGCTATCGAGTTGCCTTGGTTGAAGACTTCTCAGCTTGAGCCTGTTAAGAACTATCAGTTCTCTTATGCTGTGACCGATCCTACAGGTACTATCCTTGGCGACCAGGTTGTCGAGGTAACTGTTGACGAGGTTATGGCTGTTAAGCTGAAGGATAAGAAGGGTAACTATACTCATGTTATTCTTGAGAGTAATGATGGTACTGAAAAGACTTCTACTGCTTCTGCTCTTATTTCTACAGGTCTGTGGCCTATCAAGAAGCTTGGTGATACAGGCGCTCGTGTTTCATGGACTACTGATCAGGAGGCTTCTCTGAGACAGATGGATTTCTATAACGCTGCAAATCAGACTGTTGCTGATTGGTCTGCACAGCCTGCACCTGTAACTATTAAGATGCCTGCTATTGCAAACTATCACATCAATCCTTCTATTGCTGACATCGAGGGTGCTGCTATTTCGTTCTACGAGAACGATGCACCTGTCTACACTCGTGGTGGTACAGGTAAGATTGCCGCTACTCCCGTTTCTGGCACTTATACTAAGGATGGTGAAGGCAGCAAGTGGAAGACTAATATTCTGAATAATGGTATCCTTTCTGTTCCGTTCACAGTAGACAACGATGTTGTTTGGAATATGTTCTATAAGTGGGCATATGATAATGATACTAAGGGTACATACTATAATGCTGATCCTTCAAACTGGTGGAACTGGTGGTCATGGTTTACGGTTAATCCTGATTGGGATGATGCTCACACAGATGATGTGAATGGTCATCAGGATGCTTATGGTACTAGCAATTATGGTGGCTATTGGGATGTTGCAAAGGGCGCATGGGTTATCAATCCTAACGCTGAAGCTCCACTGCCATTCCTGGCTGCAGAGATTGCCTCTAAGGACACTGTTGTTACTTCTGACTATGCAGTGATTGTTCCTGCTCGTATCAATATCGTTGCTCTGGCAGATAATGATCCTGATGTTGTTCTTGACGAAGGTTCATTCGTTGGTACACACAACTGGACCGATGTACAGTATAATAGAGCTGGCGGTTTCGTTCGTGAGAACCACCTCTATGAGTCTGTAGGTTATTCAAAGGATGCTACAATGGCTGCCAGCGAGTATGACAAGGACAGCTATGGTGCTATTCCTATGCCTGCTACTCACGGTGTTGCTTGGAATGGTGAGATCGACCTCAGCAAGTTCGTTGAGACTCACTACGACCTCATGAGCTATGCTCGTTATGGACAGTCTGTATCTGATCAGGTAATGACTCAGGATATGATGGATGCTCTTGGCCTCCACTATGAGTATACCGCTATTGATTATAAGAAGGGTAAGAATACCACCGGTGAGTCTGTTCACATCCACCAGAAGGTGGCTGGCGACAAGAAGTGTGCTATCTTCGTTCCTAACGAGGTTGACGCTGATGGTAATCCTCTGGCTACTCAGAACCGTAACACTATCGACCGTGAGCCGCTGATCCGTGTTGACCTCGTAACTGAGGACGGCAAGATCGTTCGCTACGGTTATATCAAGCTGCGTATCCAGGATACTGAGGCTGAGAACTTGTTCGTAACTGTTGACTT
>CAMHUC010000020.1 GCA_946188155.1 uncultured bacterium
CACAACCTTGCCAAGGTTGGGGTCGCGGGTCCGAGTCCCGTTTTCCGCTCTTTTTATGAAAACATTGTTCTCAAATGAATTTGTATTTAAGATATTTCGACCGTGAAACGCTTGTGGCCACTGTCGATGAGGCTATTGCCTTTTTAAGCTCTATAGAAGAAATTGGGATGAACCCCGTACTTGAGGCTGATATTCGTGAATATGCAGCCAGCGACGTATATTATCCCAAAAGATATAAGGTGCGTACACGCGTGTATTTCATTATCATCAAGACGGAGGCAGCATCGATGCAGGATTTCAAGGACAAGAAGGCCGTACACGCCGGCATGGTAGCCGGTGGCACCAAGCCTGCTTCGCCGGCTCTCATACGGCTGAACGAGGAGCGTCCGGGCTGGTATGAAGGGATGATAGACTTCAAGCGCGTGCTCATGGTGCCAGGAACGGGAAAGTTTCAGTATCGTGACACGCAGTTCATTGCCAACGTGAAGGCTGAATCGGGTATGGACTGCTACAACCGTATCGTCGATTATCTTCGCGATCGTGTTGACGAGCGTAGCCAGTTCCCGTCGGCAAAAGGCAAGAATTTCAAGTTCCGCTTTCTGGGGTTAGCCAAGTAGCTATTGTGAAACCTATAAATATTAATGACTATGAATAAAGTAATGCTTATCGGAAATGTCGGGCAAGAGCCCGAAGTGCGCTATGTTGAACAGGGAGTGGCCGTGGCCAGGCTGCGCCTTGCAACTACCGAACGAGGGTATACCCTTCAGAACGGAACGCAAGTTCCCGATCGTACGGACTGGCACAACGTAATCCTTTGGAGAAAACTGGCTGAAATTGTGGAGAAATACGTTCATAAGGGCGATAAGCTTTATGTTGAAGGTCGCCTGCGCTATACATCCTACGACGACAAGCAGGGTCAGCGTCGCTACGTTACGGAAATCTGGGCGGACAACATGGAGATGCTCTCGCCAAGACCTGTTAGCTCGCCGACGGCTGCTATGGCCAGTGAGCCCGACGTGCAAGTGCAGCCTGCCTCTGCCCAGCAGTCTCATGTGGTGAGCACATCAGATGAGGCTGTACCATTCTAAACATGTAATATGGACTATCTTCAACAAATCTTCAGTGAAGTAACCATCATGGCTCCCTCCGTGGGAGCCATCTTTTCGGCAGTACTTGCTGCCATCCTTCTGATCTTCTCGGGTTTCGCTTCCGGTTCAGAGATTGCTTTCTTCTCCCTTTCTCCCAATGATATCAACGAGCTGGAGGAGAGCAATTCCGAGAATGACAAACGAATCCTGCTGCTCCGCGAGGACTCTGAGCGACTGCTGGCCACCATCCTGATTACCAACAATCTGGTCAATGTGACCATCATCATGCTCTGCAACTATTTCTTTGACCATACCGTCCACTTCGGCAATGCCGTGTGGCTGCAGTTCCTGGTCATCACAGTGCTGCTGACGTTTCTGCTGCTGCTCTTTGGTGAGATTATGCCGAAGGTGTACTGCGGGCAGCATGCACTGGCCATGTGCAGAACGTTCTGCGGCAGCATCCTATTCCTGCGCAAGCTGTTCTGGCCGCTCTCGAGCATCCTTCTGCGCTCAGGCATCCTGGCCGAGAAGGTTGTACAGAAGGAAAACCACGTGCTGAGCGTCGATGACCTGGAACAGGCGCTTGAACTCACCGACGAGGAAGAACTCAAGGGCGAGAAGAACATGCTGGAGGGCATCGTGCGCTTCGGTGATGAGACGGCGAAGGAGGTGATGACCAGTAGGCAGGACATCGTAGACCTCGATTTCCGTAGCCGCTTTCCCGATGTGATACAGTGTATCGTAGAAAACAACTACAGCCGCATACCCGTCTACCAGGACTCTATCGACAATGTGCGCGGCATCCTCTATATCAAGGACTTGCTGCCCCATCTCTCCAAGCCTGCCAGTTTCCGTTGGCAGTCGCTCATCCGGCCTCCATATTTTGTGCCTGAGACGAAGAAAATCGACGACCTGCTTCGTGAGTTCCAGGAGAACAAGGTCCATATCGCCATTGTCGTCGACGAGTTCGGCGGCACCAGTGGCCTGATTACGCTTGAGGATATTCTTGAGGAAATTGTCGGTGAAATCAATGACGAGTACGACGAGGAGGAGAAGAGCTATGTACGTATCAATGCCAACACCTATATCTTCGAGGGCAAGACGTTGCTCAGCGATTTCTTTAAGATACTTGACTTGGATGGTGAGACATTCGAGCAGGTGGCTGGCGATGCTGATTCGCTGGCCGGCTTGTTGCTGGAGATCAAGGGCGACTTCCCGGAGCTACACGAGCGCCTCGACTTTGGCAACTTCACCTTCGAAGTTACAGAACTTGACGAGCACCGCATCTCTAAGGTCAAGGTCATCGTTCACGCAGACTAACTTTCGTTGTAAGATCGTGTTCCATTTGCCTAAAGCGCGGCCTTCTCTTGCTCAACAGGAGCCTTCTCTTGTCAAATAGTAGGCTTCCTTTGCTCAACAGGAGGCTTCCTTTGCTCAACAGGAGCCTTCTCTTGCTCAATAGTAGGCTCCCTATGTTCGGGAGTAGGCTTCTTTTGTGTTATACGCAGCCTGTCCTACTCGTTATAGCTATAGTTGTTATATGCAGAAAACATGTGTACCATCTGTACCACCTGCCACTCTCTTGTGGCAGGTGGTACAGATGGTACACATGTTTTTGCCATATCCTTATACTATACGCGCGCGTAGGCTAATCCTCATCAGCAATATAGTCGACCTTGACAACGATGACGCGGATTGTCTGGTCGGGGGTGTCGTTAGCCACTTTGGCGATATGCCAGTCGCCAGGGAAAAAGATGAAGAACTCTGCGGGGTTGGAATCGTGGAAGAGGGCGCGCTTTTGGTCGTAGGTGTAGTGAACCACGTCGTCACGCCAAGCACAGTTGGGCTTGCTGGTGAGGTGGTCGATGATGCCGAATCGCTCTATGCCTTTGACACACCATTGGAAATCGATGTGGTGGAAGTGGCTCTCGCTCTGCCGTTTCTCAAGGGGGCCGTTCTCAGAGTCCTCTACGCTTGCCGTGAGGGTAGTGCCCGGAATGGGGTGCTTGCCCTTGGGTATGGCAGTAAGGTCGGTCTGCTGGAGCCACCGAAACATGGCTTGCCACTGGTCGGGATTCTTCTGGTACTGGCGATAGAACTCCACAATGTTGACGGAGGGGTGTGCGTCGGCCTTGTTGAAGCCTTGTCGCCACTCACCCTTTCTGAGCCACTTCTGGGCTTTCTTGACGAGTGCCTTGTCGGAGTATTCGCGTGTATATAGTCCTTGGGCACTGAGATTCAGGCTGACGGATAATAGCAGTAAGGGAATGAGGGATTTTACAAGTTTCATGCTGTGAACTATATATTGTTAATTGCGTGAAGCTTTCTATACGGACACGCATTATATTAATGACTTAAAGAATCTTACGACTACGTATTAAACGAATTCTTTGGTATTCAGAAGCAAGGCCGCTGATTGTCAATCCGTTAAATACGTAGTCGTAAGACGGGAAGTGTTACTGATGCTGGTCGCGCAGCAGGTCGTTAACAGTTTTCACGGGGTTGAAGGTGCCGAGGGGAACCTCTACGAATACGGTGCTCCAGTTGCTCATGGCACCGTTCCAGAGTCCTGGTAACTCCAAGGCTTTCAGTTCCTTACCAGCTTTCGATTTAGAAGAGATGAAACCGGTTGTCTTGTCAACGAACTCCGGCAGGTTGTAGGCCTCGCCCTTGTAGTTCTTCACGGCGCACACCAGGTCGACGGGGTTGAAGTGGGTACCCTGTGTGAACATTTTCATGTATGCCTCGTTCTGGGTGTCGATCTGAGAGCTTTCAAGGATCTGCAGGCTGACGGTGCCATCCTGATTATAGGTGAGGAATGGGCCGCCGCCAGGCTCGCCGACATTCTTCACCACGCCGCATACGCGCATGGGGCGGTCGAGCTTGCGGCGCAGGTAGTCGGCATCCACCTTGTTGTCCTTGGCATCGGTGCAGAGGCACTTGCTGACGAAATCTGCCATTTCCTGAAGCTGCTCATCGGAAGCTCCTGCGTCGAGCACCTTCAGGTATTCGAAGGCCTGCTTCTGCAGGGTGACGAGCACGCCAGCGATAATCTGCTTCCACTCCACGGTCTCTGGCTTCAGGCGGTCGGGCACCACATTGTCGATATTCTTGATGAAGATGACGTCGGCATCAATCTCATTGAGGTTCTCGATGAGAGCGCCGTGGCCACCGGGACGGAAGAGCAGCGAGCCGTCGTCGTTGCGGAACGGCGTGTTGTCGGGATTAGCAGCAACGGTGTCGGTGGATGGCTTCTGCTCGGAGAAGCTGATGTCGTACTTGATGCCGTATTTCTGGGCGAACGAGTCGGCCTTCTCGGCCACCTTCTGCTTGAAGAGTTCCATGTGCTCGTGCGAGACGGTGAAATGGACGTGGGCCTCGCCGTTTGAGGCGGCATAAAGGGCACCCTCTACGAGATGCTCCTCCATGGGTGTGCGGGGACCCTCCGGGTATTTGTGGAAGAGGAGCAGGCCCTTGGGCAGCTGGCCGTAGTTGAGACCATCGGCCTTGAGCATGTTGGCGGCCACAGCCTTGTAGTTGCCGTCGGCGATGAGCTGCTTGATGCCCTTGCCCTCGTTCTTCTGGCAGACGGCGTCGAGAGCCTCGTAGAAGGCGAACTTCTCGATCGAGTCGAAGTATTTCTTCTCGAAGTCGGTGGTGGGCACGTCGTAGTCGGCATCCACGAATGCGAACATATTCTTGAACATACGGCTGGCGGCACCCGAGGCGGGCACGAACTTCACCACCTTCCGGCCCTCGGCCTTGTAGGCGTTCCATGCCTCTACGTACTGCTTGCGCTCGGCATCGCTGGGGGCGATGATGCCCCGGCCGATGCCGGCCGCTGCTTCCAGCTTCAGGAATGGGAAGCCGGTCTTGAATTCGTTCAACTGATTCTCGATCTGCTCAGGGGTGATACCCTTCTGTGCAATCTGCTTTAAGTCTTGTTCTTGTAACATATTTCTAGGCGATTAGTTAAAAATGTAGCGCAAAAGTACTAACTTTTTTGGAAAAAAGTGCATAAATCGAAAGAAATTTGTATCTTTGCCCGTAAATTTATGGAATTATGGCGAAAGAATTCGCATTTACATACGAAGAGAAGCAGAAACTGGCTGGTCAGACGGCTGAGATTCTGGTGGATGAGATTGGCCTGAAGGGTGATGCCGTCCAGGCCGTGATGCTGACGCCTGACGTGGACGAGGGGCGCATCTCGATTGACGAGGTGGAGCAACAGTACGGGGCGTCGGTGGCCAGCATTCTGAGAGGCATTGACCGCATCCGCCAGCTCTACGAGAAGAACCCCTCGGTGGAGAGCGAGAACTTCAGGAACCTGCTGCTGTCATTTGCCGAGGACATGCGCGTGATATTAATAATGATAGCCGACCGTGTGAACCTGATGCGGCAGATACGCGACACAGACAACGTGGAGGCGCGCACTGAGGTGTCGCAGGAGGCGGCCTATCTCTACGCTCCGCTGGCTCACAAGCTGGGACTGTACAAACTGAAGAGCGAGCTGGAGGACTTGTCGCTGAAGTATCTGGAGCACGATGCCTACTATCACATCCGCGAGAAGCTCAGTGCGACGAAGTCTGCCCGCGATGCCTATATCGAACGGTTTATCAAGCCCGTGGAGGAGAAGGTGAAGGCGGCAGGCATCCGTTGCCACATCAAGGGCCGCACGAAGTCGATACACTCCATCTGGCAGAAGATGAAGAAGCAGAAGTGCCCCTTCGAGGGTGTCTACGACCTGTTTGCCATCCGCATCATCATCGACTGCCCGGAGGATCAGGAGAAGATGCAATGCTGGCAGGCCTACTCGATAGTGACCGACATGTATCAGCCCAATCCGAAGCGTCTCCGCGACTGGCTCTCGGTGCCGAAGTCGAACGGCTACGAGTCACTGCACATCACCGTGCTGGGGCCTGAGCAGAAGTGGGTGGAGGTGCAGATACGCACCGAGCGGATGGACGAGATAGCCGAGCGGGGCGTGGCAGCCCACTGGCGCTACAAGGGGGTGAAAGGCGACGCAGGAGTCGACGAGTGGCTGGCGAACATCCGCACGATGCTGGAGCACTCCTCCTCAAATCCCTCATCCCCGGGCGGGAAGCTTGAGGGTGCCGACCTGATGGACCAGTTCAAGATGGACCTCTATGAGGACGAGGTGTTCGTGTTCACCCCTCGGGGCGACCTGCTGAAGTTTCCCGTAGGGGCCACGGTGCTCGACTTTGCCTATCATATCCACTCGAAGGTGGGCAACCAGTGTACCGGCGGGCGCATCAACGGCCGCGTGGTGCCCATCCGCCAGGAGCTGAAGAGCGGCGACCAGGTGGAGATACTGACCTCGGCCAACCAGAAGCCGCGCCAGGAGTGGCTGAAGATTGTGAAGACCTCCCGGGCCAAGTCGAAGATACGCCTGGCCCTGAAGGAGACGCAGGTGAAGGAGGGCCTCTTCGCCAAGGAGATGCTGGAGCGCAAGTTCAAGAACCGCAAGCTGGAGATGGAGGAGGGGACGATGTTCCACGTCATCAAGAAGATGGGGTTCAAGGAGGTGAGCGACTTCTACAAGCAGGTGGCCGAGGGTGTGCTCGACACCAACGACGTGATAGAGAAATACATCGAGCTGAAGGACGGCGAGAAGGTGCCCACGGGCGACAATGTGGCCCGCTCGGCATCGGAGTTTGAGCTGGACAAGTCTCAAATCTCAAATCTCAGCCCTCAAGTCTCCGACGATGTGCTCATCATCGACCGCAACCTGAAGGGCATCGACTACCAACTGGCCCGTTGCTGTTCGCCCATCTATGGCGACCAGGTGTTCGGCTTCGTCACCATCAGCGGCGGCATCAAGATCCACCGCTGCGACTGTCCCAACGCTCCCGAGCTCAGGAGGCGCTACGGCTACCGCATCGTGAAAGCCAAGTGGAGTGGCAAGGGGGCATCGCAGTACTCTATCACGCTGCGCGTCATCGGCAACGACGACATCGGCATCGTGAACAACCTGACCAGCATCATCTCGAAGGACGAGAAGCTGATTCTGCGCAGCATCAACATCGACTCCCACGACGGCTTGTTCAGCGGCAACCTGGAAGTGATGATCGACGACACTACCCGGCTGGAGGCCCTCATCAAGAAGCTACGGACGGTGAAGGGAGTGAAGCAGGTGGTAAGAATCTGAAATATAGAAGAATTGAAAACACCAATCGATATGAGGAAGCTACTGACATTGGCAATCGCAGCGCTGCTCACGCTGACCTTGGCGGGATGCAGGCGATATATCTACAGACCCCCCGTCTATCGGCCCGTTGACTTCGTGCCCGATTCGATGGTCCACGACGATATGCCCTCGGCTGAGGATGAGAACCATGAGATGCTCGACGAGATTGAAGGCGAGCCTGTGATGGTGGTGCCCGACATTCCTAAGGAGTCCGACCTCCTGCAAGGGGGCAATGACGATGTCGATGTGGAGAAATTGATGCGGGAAGGTATATAAATAAGAAAACTATTATCAGTCATATTATAATATTAAAAGCATGGAATACGGACTAATCAAAGTGGCCGCTGCCGTGCCAGCCATCAAGGTGGCCGAGGTGACTTACAACGTGCAGCAGATAGAAAGTCTGATTGCCCAGGCAGAGGGCAGGGGCGTAGAGGTTATTGTGTTTCCAGAACTCTGCCTGACGGGCTATACCTGTCAGGACCTGTTCCGTGAGCAACTGCTTCTGGACAAGGCGGAGGAGGGCCTGCTGACGCTTCTCAACTTCACCCTCAAGCTCGACATCATCGCAGTAGTGGGAATGCCCGTGGTCATCAACGGGCTGCTCTACAATTGTGCTGTCGTCATTCAGCACGGCTCCATCCTGGGCGTGGTGCCCAAGACTTATCTGCCCAACTATGGAGAGTTCTACGAGAAGCGCTGGTTCGCCTCTGCCCAAGACTTGAATCCTTCAGACATCTATCTGGCCGGCGGGCCGGTCAGCGTCAGTGCGGAGCCAGTCATCTTTACTACCTGCGACGGTGTGAAGTTCGGCATAGAGATCTGTGAGGACGTGTGGGCGCCCATACCGCCGAGCAACAACCTGGCCTTGGCCGGAGCCGACATCATACTCAACCTCTCGGCCAGCGACGAGCTGATAGGCAAGCACCGCTACCTCCGCTCGCTGCTTGCCCAGCAGAGTGCCCGTACCATCAGCGCATACGTGTACGCCAGCTGCGGGTTCGGTGAGTCAACCCAGGACGTGGTCTATGGCGGTAATGCGATGGTGTTCGAGAACGGACACCTGCTCGCTGAGGGCGAGCGCTTCTCCATACAGCCTCAGATACAGGTGGCACAGGTGGATGTGGAGCGCCTGCGCACGGAGCGCCGCCAGAATACTACCTTTATCAATGCACAGCGCCACTCGCATGCCCGGCATATCGGCTGCAAGCTTACCACGCCTCGCGATTTTGAACTCATACGCAGCGTTGACCCTCATCCCTTCATTCCCAAAAATGTAGACATGCAGGAGAGTTGTGAGGAGATACTCAGCATACAGGTGGCAGGGCTGACTAAGCGACTCTACCACATCGGAGCCAGCAAGGCCGTTGTCGGCATCAGTGGCGGACTGGACTCCACACTGGCCCTGCTCGTCACGGTGAAGACCTTCGACAAGCTCTCGCTTGACCGCAAGGGCATCATCGGCATTACCATGCCAGGATTCGGCACTACCGACCGCACCTACAATAATGCCATCAAGCTGATGAAGACGCTGGGCGTCACCATCCGCGAGATCAGCATTGCCCAGGCCGTCACCCAGCACTTTGAGGACATCGGCCACGACATCAAGAAGCACGACGTGACCTACGAGAACAGTCAGGCCCGTGAGCGTACGCAGATACTGATGGACGTGGCCAATCAGGTGAACGGCATCGTGATAGGCACCGGCGACCTCTCGGAACTGGCCCTTGGCTGGGCTACATACAACGGCGACCACATGTCGATGTATGGCGTGAATGCAGGTGTGCCCAAGACACTTATCCGATACCTGGTGAGCTACATATCAGGAGAAATGGCCACCGAGGTGCTGCTCGACATTGTCGACACGCCTATCTCGCCGGAACTCATCCCTGCCGATGCGATGGGCAACATCAAACAGAAAACAGAAGACCTGGTGGGGCCTTACGAGCTGCACGACTTCTTCATCTATTACTTCCTGCGCTGGGGATTCTCACCTAAGAAAATCTACCTGCTGGCTCAGAAAGCATTCGAAAAGACATACGACGATGCCACCATCAAGCGATGGCTACAGACATTCTGTCGCCGATTCTTCAACCAGCAGTTCAAGCGCTCCTGCCTCCCTGACGGGCCGAAGGTTGGCAGTGTGAGTCTCTCGCCGCGTGGTGACTGGCGTATGCCGAGCGATGCCTCTTCGGCACTATGGCTCAAGGAGTGCGACGAACTGTGAAGTATTAATGGTTAGGTAAGAATATAGAATGAATAGCAGACTAACGGTAATCCTACTGGCCATGCTGTTATCGCAGTCAGCCGTCGCAGCAGGCACTACCTCAGAGGGCTCAACCCTGCGAGACTCTATCCTCAGTATCGTCAGTGGTGCCACGATTAGCGAGAACGAGGTATTGCTCTCACGCTTCGGAGGCCGTGGCGACAGCGCAACCGACTGTCGCCAGGCATTCGTGAAGGCTGTCAGGTATGCCAGCCGAAAGGGTGGGGCGCGCATCGTACTGACTCCTGGCGTGTGGCTTTGCAAAGGGCCGGTGCATCTGGCCGACAATGTGACGCTTGACATCCGCGAGGGAGCAACACTGAGGTTCATCGCTGACCCCAAAGCCTACCTGCCAATGGTGGAGACAAGCTGGGAGGGCACTTTCCTCTGGAACTATTCGCCTTTTATCTACGGAAGAGGGCTGCGCAACGTGGCTATTGTCGGCAGGGGTACTATCGATGGTGATGCGGGTAACACCTTTGCTACCTGGCATGACTTGCAGAAAGCAGACCAACAGCTCAGTCGCGACTATAACCATCGAGGCCTGCCGGTAGCAGAGCGTCGCTTTGGCGCGGGCCACTATCTGAGACCTCCACTTGTGCAATTCTACGAATGTCAGCATGTCACCATTGCCGACGTATTCATCTGTCGGGCCCCCTTCTGGTGTATTCATTTGCTGAAGTCGGAGAACATACTGATGCGTGGCATACGCTATGATGCCAAACTCGTCAACAACGACGGGATTGACGTGGAGCTGAGCCGCAATGTGCTGATCGAGGATATCCACTTCGACAATGGCGACGACAACATAGCCATCAAAAGTGGGCGCGACAATGACGGATGGAGCATGGACAGCCCGTCGGAGAACATCCTCATACGCCGTTGTCACTTCAAGGGCCTCCATGCTGTGGTCATAGGCAGCGAGATGTCGGGAGGCGTGCAGAATGTTGTGGTCGATGACTGCGACTATGCCGGCTATTGCAAGCGGGGCATCTTCGTGAAGACCAATCCTGACCGCGGCGGCTTTGTCAGGCGTATATATATAAATAATGTGAAGTTGGGCGAAGTGCTCGACCTGTTCTACGTCACCTCGATGTATGCTGGACAGGGGCTTGACAATCACCATTTCTCTTCCGTCGGCGATATCCATGTAGACGGTCTCTCTGCCAGAAAAGTAAACGGAACTGCCATCGTGCTTCAGGGTACGCAAGCCAAGCCCCTCTACGGCCTGACGTTTAGCCATGTCAGTGCCGAGGTGGTCAATCATGGCCTGAGTTTCGAAAACACGGAGCCTGTCACCATGCAGGATTGCCATTTGGGCGAACGTGTCGGCATCCCCAGTCAGGTGTCTGCTGCCGACAAGATATTCGAGCAGAACAACAAATAAGAAACATAGCGATATATGAAAAGCCTCCTGCCAGACAAGATCTGGCAGGAGGCTTATTTGAGTGAGAGAATATTAGTAGCTGCGGGCGATGATGACGCGGGCTTTTGAGGGCTTGCCGCTTACCATGTCGGTGCCGGGCGTCTGTTCAAAGCCGAAGGGCACACAACGGATGGTGGCCTGAGTGTCCTCCTTGATCTTTGCCTCGGTCTCGGCAGTGCCGTCCCAATGGCAGAGGAAGAAACCGCCATCCTTCACGCGCTCCTTGAACTCCTCATAGTCATCGCACTCGTAGATGCGGGCATCGCGGTAGGCACGTGCCTTGTCGAAGATGTTCTTCTGAATATCCTCCAGCAGTTGTTCCACGTATTCTGTGATTCCCTCGAGAGGACGTGTCTCTTTCTCCAGAGTATCGCGACGCATCACCTCGATGGTGCCGTTCTCCAAGTCGCGGGCTCCCAACACGAGGCGCACAGGCACGCCCTTCAGTTCGTAGTCGGCGAACTTAAAGCCGGGACGCTTGTTGTCGGCATCGTCGAACTTCACGCTGATACCTTTCTTCCGGAGCTGTTCCATGATGGGGCCAACCTCCTTGTTGACCAGTTCCATCTGCTCAGGCTTGGTGGCGATGGGGATGATAACCACTTGAATAGGAGCCAGGCGCGGCGGCAGGACGAGGCCGTTGTCGTCGCTATGGGTCATGATAAGGGCTCCGATAAGGCGGGTGGACACTCCCCACGACGTAGCCCAAACATACTCAGGCTTGTTCTCCTTATTAAGATATGTGACCTCAAATGCCTTGGCGAAGTTCTGACCCAGGAAATGGCTGGTGCCGCTCTGCAGGGCCTTGCCGTCCTGCATCATGGCCTCAATCGTGTAGGTGTCGAGGGCACCGGCAAAGCGCTCTGTCTCGCTCTTCACCCCCTGGATGACAGGCACTGCCATCCACTCCTCGGCAAACTTAGCGTACACCTTCAGCATCCGCTGGGCCTCCTGCTCGGCTTCCTCACGCGTGGCATGAGCCGTATGGCCCTCCTGCCAGAGGAACTCCGATGTGCGCAGGAAGGGGCGGGTGCGCATCTCCCACCGCATCACGTTGCACCACTGGTTGCACATCAGGGGCAGGTCGCGCCAGGAGTGGATCCAGTTCTTGTAGGTGTTCCAGATGATGGTCTCGGAGGTGGGGCGGATGATGAGCTCCTCCTCGAGACGGGCTGCGGGGTCTACCACGACGCCACTCTTATCCTCGGTAGCCTTCAGGCGATAGTGAGTTACCACGGCACACTCCTTGGCGAAGCCTTCCACGTGCTCGGCCTCGCGGCTGAGGAACGACTTGGGGATGAGCATGGGGAAATAGGCATTCTGTGCACCGGTCTCCTTGAACATCTTGTCGAGCTGCTGCTGCATCTTCTCCCAGATGGCATAGCCATAGGGCTTGATAACCATACATCCGCGCACGGCAGACTGTTCTGCCATATCTGCTTTCACCACCAGGTCGTTGTACCACTGGCTGTAGTTGTCGGCCCTTTTCGTTAAATCTTTTAATTCTTTTGCCATTGCTATATTGTCTAAAATTAAATTTGAGTGCAAAATTACATAAAAATTATGAATTAAGCATGATGAATTATAAATTAATTCGTATCTTTGCAGCGTTGTTTTGAAAAATTAAACGTTTAACAAATAAAAATAGAAGAAAAGATGAAAAGTTTGAAGTCAATTGCTGTCGCACTGTGCGCAGCACTGGTGCTTGCAGGATGTGGAATGAGTAATACCGCCAAAGGTGGCTTGATTGGAGCCGGCAGCGGTGCAGCCCTTGGTGCGCTGATTGGTCATATCGCTGGTAATACAGCCATCGGTGCTGCCATCGGTACAGCCGTAGGAACAGGTGCCGGTGTGATTATCGGCAAGAAGATGGACAAGGCCAAGAAGGAGGCCGAGGCCGTGCAGAACGCTCAGGTGGAGTCGGTTACTGATGCTAACGGTTTGCAGGCTGTGAAGGTGACATTCGACTCTGGTATCCTCTTCACTACGGGTAGCTCTACGCTTAGCAGCACCGCCAAGTCGTCACTCACACAGTTCTCTACCGTGCTGAAAAACAATGCAGACTGCGACGTAGCCGTGCAAGGCTATACCGACAATGCCGGATGGAAGAACTCTACTGCCGAGCAGAGCCAGCAGAAGAATCTCGACCTGTCGCAGAAGCGTGCTCAGGCAGTGACCGACTATCTGCTGTCACTGGGCGTAGGCAGCAACCAGATACGCAGCACCATGGGCTATGGCGAGTCGAATCCTGTTGCCGACAACTCTACCGCAGCCGGAAAGGCCCAGAACCGCCGCGTCGAAGTGTATATGTATGCCTCGCAGGCTATGATCCAGGCCGCAGAAGCTCAGGCAAACTAATATAAGGTGAACTGTTGAAATTTCTGCGACGAGCACTCTACTGGGTGTTAGCACTCTTTTTGAGCACCACCATCCTCGCGGTGGTGGTGCTTCGGTTTGTGCCTGTTTGGATTACCCCGCTCATGGTGATACGCTGTGCCCAGCAGCTGTCAGACGGAAGTGATCTTAAACTGTGTCACCACTGGGTATCGCTCGACAAGATATCGCCCTCGCTGCCTGTCGCTGTAATGGCCAGTGAGGATGCCAACTTCTTGAAGCACCACGGTTTCGACTATAAGGCCATAGAGAATGCTGCTATCCGTAATATGAAACATCCGGAAAAGCGCAAGCTGGGTGCATCGACCATCTCGCAGCAAACGGCCAAGAATGTATTCCTATGGCCGGGGCGCTCCTGGCTGAGGAAGGGTTTTGAAGTCTACTTTACAACTCTAATAGAGCTGCTCTGGTCGAAACAGAGGATCATGGAGGTCTACCTCAACTCCATTGAAATGGGTGACGGCATTTATGGGGCTGATGCTGTAGCGGTAGAGCATTTTCATACTGATGCCCTCAACCTCACAAGGAGCCAATGCGCACTTATTGCCGCCACGCTTCCTAATCCCCGCGTCTATTCCAGCAAGGCTCCTTCAGCCTATATGCGTAAGCGTCAGGCTCGTATTGAACGTGAAATGAAATTTGTCAAGCCCTTCCCCCGAGAAGGATATGAATCAAACAAAAAGTGATATGGAAGAATCCTCCCTTAATAAGTATCTTGACGAGATAGGGCGTACGGAACTGCTAACAGCAGAGGAAGAGTGCCGATTGTCGGAACAAATCAAGGCAGGCAGTAGCCGGGCCCTGAACCGTTTGGTAGAATCAAATCTCCGTTTCGTTGTAACCATAGCTGCCCAGTACAAGGGCAAAGGTCTGACGATGGACGACCTTGTTGGCGAGGGAAACATTGGCCTGATGAAAGCCGCCTCGCATTTCGATGCCTCACGAGGCACCCGTTTTGTCAACTATGCCGTAGTACATATCCGCCAGCAGATAGAAAAAGCAATTGCCCAGCAAGTGGGTCTCTACCAAGTGCCCCAGGGAGTCAATGACCGTGCTGCCAAACAGCAGAGCATGCCGCTGAGTATGGATGCGCCTCTGGGGCACAAGTCGAACATGAGTCTGCTCTCCGTACTGATTAATCAAGACTCACCAATGGCCGACGCACGCATTCATTCCGAAGCCATCGAGGATGCTGTGGAGTTCGCACTGGGCTCTTTGAATGCCCGGGAGAGTAGGGTGGTGAATGCCTATTTCGGTATCGGGCAGGAGCACGAGACAATGGCCGAGATAGCCGAGGATATGGAACTTCGCCGAGAGCGGGTCCGCCAGATTCGTGACAAGGCCGTTCGCAAGCTTCGCAAGGCATATAAACATCATCTCGCAGGTCTGCGCGACGGCGAATAGGTGAAAAGTCTGACGGATTGGCCTTACCTTTTCATTTTTTTCTGCGGAAATCTTGGTGGTTTGGGAATTAATTTGTAACTTTGTGCCCAGTCAAGCATTGATGCACCAGAGCATTGTGCGAAGCCAGGACTGAAATATTACTGATAGAGATGACACTTATAATAGTTCTAATGCTGATATTTGGCTATCTCCTGATAGCCACCGGCCATCTGACAGGTGTGAACAAGGCTGCCATCGCGATGTTCATCGGAACGGTAGGGTGGGTGGTCTATATCTGTTGGGGCACAGATTTCGTCATGGATCAGCATCCACATGACTATTCAGAGTTCCTGGCTGGCGAGGAGGCATCAAGCTTGGCTGTGAAGCGCTTTATCTACAACGAGATATTCCTGTCCTATGTGGGGAGAGCCGCAAGTGTCGTCATGTTCCTTTTGGCCACAATGACTATCATTGAGATACTGAGCAACAACGGCTGCTTCGATTTCGTGAAGAAGTGGATTAAAACCCGTAACTCAAAGCGTCTGCTCTGGACTATCACGCTTGCGACCTTCGTCATCTCAGCCAACCTCGACAACCTGACAACAGCCACAATGATGCTTGTCGTGATGCGTGAGATTGTACAGAATCGGCAACAGCGATGGTTGATAGGCTCTGCCATAGTTATCGCTGCCTGCTGCGGTGGCTGCTTCACTGTGATTGGTGACCCGACGGGACTATTGCTTTGGGAGGAAGGTGCCGTGACGGCCACTCACTTCTCGGCCTATCTGGCATTGCCCGCTATTCTCGCATGGGTCATTCCGACGGTACTTATCAACATGGAATTGCCGGAAAGGCTCGACACACAATGGTCGCCAATGCCCTATCGAGGCGACGATACCAACCTGAACAACTGGCAGCGCATCGTGATGCTCTTCGTAGGTATCGGTGGACTATGGTTCATACCTACATTCCATAATATCACCCAACTCTCGCCTTTCCTTGGGGCTTTGTGCGTGCTGAGCGTGCTGTGGGTGGTCAATGAAGCCTTCAACCGGAAGCTGATGACTGCCGACCGCTTGTCAGAGCAACGACTGCCGCAGGCCCTACAATATGGTGCCATTCAGCAGATGCTATTTGTGATGGGTATTATGCTGGGTATGGGGGTCGCCATGGAGACCGGCGTGTTCGGCGATGTATCAGCATGGATTGACTACAATATTCACAATGTGTGGGTGGTAGGCATTCTCTCCGGACTGTTGAGTGCCTTGGTGGACACTTTCACAATTGCTATCAGCGACATTTCGCTCTATCCTGTTCTGTCAAATGCGCAGACTGCACTTTGGGTGGACTCTGACTACATGAGCAATTTTGTTATGAACGGAACCTACTGGAAAGTTATTGCCTTTTCGACCGCAGCCGGCGGTTGTCTGTTGTCTGTAGGGTCAGTTTGTGGTATAGCTTTGATGAAGATGGAGCAGGTGAGGCTCATTTGGTATCTGAAGCACATATCACCGAAAATGTTGCTTGGATGGCTTGTCGGATTGGCAGTTCTTTGGGCAGAAATATATATGTATAACTAATTAATATAGTATGACAAAGATTAAAACAATCGGAATACTCACCTCAGGAGGTGATGCTCCAGGCATGAATGCAGCCATCCGTGCGGTGACGCGTGCAGGTATCTACAACCAGTTTAACATCAAGGGCATCTATCGTGGCTACGACGGACTCATCAAGGGTGAGGTGAAGACATTCACGACGGAAAACGTGAGCGGTATCATCACCCGGGGCGGAACAATCCTGAAGACAGCCCGCTCGAAGGAGTTTATGACAATGGAAGGTATGCAGAAGGCCTATGAGACCTGCCAGAGGGAGGAGATCGACGCACTGGTGGTAATCGGCGGTAATGGCTCGCTGACGGGTGCCCGCAACTTCGGCATGGAGTTCAACTTCCCCGTAATCGGTCTGCCCGGCACTATCGACAATGACCTCTACGGCACTGATTCCACTATCGGTTACGACACGACGATGAACACCATCATGGACTGCGTGGACCGTATCCGCGATACGGCCAACTCTCACGAGCGCATCTTCTTCGTGGAGGTGATGGGCCGTGACGCAGGCTTCCTGGCACAGAACTCAGCCATCGCCTGCGGAGCCGAGGCTGCCATCATTCCAGAAGAGATGATGGAGGAAGACCAGCTGGCTGCCTTCATGGGGCGAGGCATACGCAAGTCGAAGAAATCGTGTATCGTGATTGTGTCGGAGAGTCCCAAGTGTGGCGCCCTCTACTATGCCGACCGTGTGAAGAAGGAATTCCCCGAGTTCGACGTGCGCGTGTCGATCCTGGGACACCTGCAGCGTGGCGGCTCACCCTCAGCTCACGATCGCATCCTGGCCAGTCGTACGGGTGTGGGAGCTATCGAGGCTATCTTACAGGGACAGCGCAACGTCATGGTTGGCGTGCGCAACAACGAGGTGGTCTATGTCCCCTTCTCAGAGTGTATCCGTACCGACAAGCCCTTCAACAAGAAGCTCATCAAAGTGCTCGACGAACTGAGCATTTAGTCTATGCCTGAGATAAAGAAAATCGTGCTGACGGGTGGACCGTGCGCAGGAAAGACTACTGCCTTGGTGAAGATTACGGAGTATTTCTCCGGATTCGGCTACAAGGTGTTCAACGTGCCTGAGGTGCCAACGATCTACAGTACGGCGGGGTGGAACTACCTGACGCCCAACCGTCAACTCTACTATCAAGGAGAACGTGCCATCCTGGAAACTCAAATGGCATTCGAGGACCAGTTCCTCAAGATGGCGGAAGTCTGCGAGAAGCCTGTGCTGATTGTATGCGACCGTGGAACGATGGACATCTCGGCCTATATGACTCCCGAGATGTGGGAAGACATCACGCAGAAGGCCGGCACCAACTCTAACGAGCTGCGTGACCGCTACGATGCTGTGCTGCACCTCGTCTCGGCAGCTGACGGAGCCGAACAATACTATACGACAGCGACCAATGCCACCCGCTATGAACAGATGAACGAGGAGGGGCTTCGTATCGCCCGCGAACTGGATAAGAAGGTAATCAATGCCTGGACAGGTCATCCGCATCTGAGGGTAATCAACAACCACGATGACTTCGAGAACAAACTGAACCGGGTCATCACGGAGATAGCCAAGGTGGTGGGACTTCCCCAGCCCGTGCAGGACGAGCGCGTATATCGTGTGGAAATCATCGGTGATATCCCCGAATGCAGCGAGAGCGACATCACCCAGACTTATCTGGTGGCTGAGCCCGGCTGCGAGGTGCGCCTCAGGCGGAGGGAGTGGAAGAGCAAGGTAATCAATATCCACCGCACTACGAAGCACATCTCAGACAAGGAGGCCATTGAGACGGAGCGACAGGTGAACAACAACCTATACGAACAGATGCTTCAGCAAGCCGACCCCTACCGGGTGACCATCCGCAAACGGCGCAAGAGTCTCATCTGGAAAGGACAGTACTTCCAGATAGACACTTTCATCCAACCCGTCAGCGACCTGGTGCTGCTGGAAACGAAAGGTGTCGCCGAACAGGAGACGGGCAATTTCCCGCCGTTCATCAAGGTGCTTGAAGATGTGACGGGCAACAAGCGTTTCTACAATTATAATATTGCATTACGTAAATGAAATGTTATAAAAGATGAGAAAAGTGTCAGATTACATACGTAATTTGGCACTTTCTTTGTTGATTATATCCAATTTTAAAAATATTTCTGCAAAAAGTTTTTTTGTTTGCGAAATAATTCGTAACTTTGCAATCGGCTTAAAAACTTAAAACAAGAAGCAACAATTTAAATATTAACAGCGTATGTCACAAATTACAGGACACATTTCGCAGATTATCGGCCCGGTCATCGACGTCTATTTTGATACCGAAGGCCAAGATGCGGAGAAAGTGTTGCCGAAAATCTACGATGCCCTTCGGATTGACCGTGGTGACGGGCGCGACCTGATCGTCGAGGTGCAGCAGCACATCGGCGAGGACACGGTGCGCTGCGTGGCTATGGACAATACCGACGGACTGCATCGTGGACTGGAGGCGATCCCGATGGGCTCTCCGATTCAGATGCCTGCCGGAGATCAGATTAAGGGTCGAATGCTGAACGTGATCGGTCAGCCCATCGACGGTATGAAACAACTCGACATGAAGGGTGCTTATCCCATCCACCGCGAGGCTCCCACCTTCGAGGAACTCTCCACAAAGAAGGAGATTCTTGCTACGGGTATCAAGGTGATTGACCTGCTGGAGCCGTATATGAAGGGTGGTAAGATTGGCTTGTTTGGTGGTGCCGGTGTGGGTAAGACGGTGCTTATCATGGAGCTCATTAACAACATCGCCAAGGGACACAACGGTTTTTCCGTGTTCGCAGGCGTGGGGGAGCGTACCCGTGAGGGCAATGACCTGATTCGCGAGATGATTGAGTCGGGCGTTATCCGCTATGGCGAGAAGTTCCGCAAGGCGATGGATGAAGGAAAATGGGACTTGAGTCTCGTCGACCCGGAGGAATTGAAGAAGTCGCAGGCAACATTGGTCTACGGACAGATGAATGAGCCGCCAGGGGCACGTGCCTCTGTGGCACTCTCCGGCCTGACGGTGGCCGAGGGCTTCCGTGATGGTGGTGGTAAGGATGGCGGCGCTGCCGATATCCTGTTCTTCATCGACAACATATTCCGTTTCACGCAGGCAGGTTCTGAGGTGTCGGCTCTACTGGGCCGTATGCCTTCGGCCGTGGGCTATCAACCAACGCTGGCCTCAGAAATGGGAGCCATGCAGGAGCGCATCACGTCTACGAAGACGGGGTCTATCACCTCTGTACAGGCCGTATATGTGCCTGCCGATGACTTGACCGACCCAGCTCCTGCCACAACGTTTACACACCTGGATGCCACGACGGTGCTCGACCGTAAGATTGCCGAACTCGGTATCTATCCGGCTGTAGATCCCCTGGGCTCTACCTCTCGTATCCTTGACCCGCTGATTGTGGGTAAGGCTCACTACGACTGTGCCCAGCGCGTAAAGCAGATTCTTCAGCGTTATAAGGAGTTGCAGGACATCATCGCCATCCTCGGTATGGATGAACTCTCTGATGAGGACAAGCAGACGGTGAACCGTGCACGGCGGGTGCAGCGCTTCCTCTCACAGCCGTTCTCGGTGGCGTCTCAGTTCACGGGGCTGCCTGGCGTGATGGTGCCTATCGAAGATACGATCAAGGGCTTCAACGCTATTCTCGACGGTGAGGTCGACGATCTGCCTGAGCAGGCTTTCCTGAATGTGGGAACCATCGAGGATGCGAAGGAGAAGGCGAAGAAACTTCTGGAGGCTGCTAAAGCGTAGTCATTTTGACAATTGGACAATTTCACGATTGGACAGTTCGGAATGAATGGTAAAATAGTAAAATAGTCAAATTGTAAAATGAAATTATGTTAAGACTAAAGATAGTTTCGCCCGAGAAGATAGAATTCACTGGTGAAGTAGAGAGCGTGAAAGTGCCCGGTACACAGGGTAACTTCGAGATACTCTCCGACCATGCGCCCATCATTTCTACCCTGACGAAAGGGGTCGTGGAATATGACAGGCAGCAGTTGCCGATACTGGGTGGATTCGTGGAGGTACAGAAGAATCAGGTGTCCCTCTGCGTGGAAATCAAAGAGGAATAGTGGAGTACGTACTCTGTCTTTTCTTCTTCACCCTGTTAGGCGTGGCTTATGTGAAAGGCTATGATGTCGTGAAGCGGCACTCGCCCGAACATCTGGTTCACTTCTATCTGATCATGGCAACGATACGTATGCTGCTCGTCGCAACGATAGTCGGGCTCTACGTATTCTTCACCGATAATAGAGAAGATGCCATCCGCTTCGCTGCTACTATATTAATAATGTACGCGATAACGATGGTAGTAACGCTGAAATTAAGACACTAATTATGCATTATGCATTATGAATTATGAATTGAAATTACGACTGCTATGCGTGGCACTGCTCATGTTCGCACTGGTGCCGGCGATGAGGGCGGAAGACTTCTCTGCCAAGGAGGTTGTGCTTGAGCATATCAAGGACTCACACGAATGGCATGTGACAGGCGAGGGCGAGACAGCCGTCGTCATCCCGCTGCCCGTTATCGTCAACAGTTCCACCGGCTGGCACGTGTTCTCCTCCTCGGAGTTCGAACATCATGCCGATGCAAGCGGACTGCGCCAGGGGCCTTACAACCTGGCCATTGCGACGGAGGGTGACAACGCAGGCAAGATAGTTGAGAACGGTCAGCCCGTGCTCGACCTTTCCATCACCAAGACGGTTGCCGTGATGTTCATCAATGTCATCATCCTGCTTTGCTGCATCCTGCTCAGTGCCCGCTGGTACAAGAACCGCAAGGCATCGGACAATGCCCCTGGTGGATTTGTCGGTTTCGTCGAGATGCTTGTGATGTACGTGGTGGATGAGATTATCAAGCCGGGAGTAGGCAAGGGCTACGAGAAATACACGCCCTACTTGCTCACCTGCTTCTTCTTCATCTTCACGTGCAATGTGATGGGCCTCATACCGTTCCCTCCAGGCTCAGGAAACGTGACTGGCAATATCGCCGTGACATTCTTCCTTGCCCTCTGCACCTTCCTTATCGTGCAGTTCTCGGGCAACAAGCATTATTGGAAGGACATCTTCTGGCCCGAAGTGCCTACATGGCTGAAGGCGCCGATACCTATCATCCCCGTAATTGAGTTCGTTGGTATCTTCACGAAGCCATTCGCTCTCATGATTCGACTTTTCGCCAACATGATGGCTGGACACGCCATCGCCGTGGCAATTACGTGCATCATCTTCCTCGTTGCATCCCAGGCCGTCGCCGTACAACTGTCGATGTCGGCCCTGAGCGTCATCATGAGCATCTTCATGATGTGCCTCGAGTGCTTGGTATGCTTCATCCAGGCGATGGTGTTCACCATGCTATCAGCCGTGTTCATCGGCCTGGCGAGAGTTGAACCAGAACATGAATAATAAACATTTAAAACATTAATAATTAAAAAATTACAAAATTATGATTACAGCATTATTGGCAGCAGAAGGTGTTGCAAAGTTAGGCGCCGCAGTTGGCGCAGGTCTCGCAGCTATTGGCGCAGGTCTTGGTATTGGTAGAATTGGTGGTCAGGCTATGGATGCCATGGCCCGTCAGCCGGAGGTGATGAACAAACTGTTCACAAACATGATCGTTGCAGCCGCCCTGATCGAGGGTGTTGCTCTGTTCGCAGCCGTGATTGCATTCCTCTGCATCTAAGGATATTTACGATTTAGCGATTTTCGATTTTCGATTGACTAAACGCTCGGGGAAAGAAAGTCGCACAAGGAAATATATCGTAAATCGAAAATGAGTAAATCGAAAATCAAAAACAGCGTATGGATTTATTGATTCCGAGTACTGGTCTGCTGTTCTGGATGACACTCACGTTCCTCGTGGTGTTCTTCCTACTGTGGAAGTTCGGCTTTCCTGTCATCACAGGGATGGTGAAGGAGCGCCAGGCTTTCATCGACGACTCGCTGCGCAAGGCGCACGAGGCCAATGAGCGGCTGGCCAATATACAGAAAGAAGGTGAATCCATCTTGCAGGAGGCACGCGAGAAGCAGGCACAGATCCTTAAGGAAGCAGCCGAGACCCGCGATGCCATCGTAGAGAAAGCCCAGGACAAGGCCCGTGCCGAAGGTGCCCGTCTGATGGAAGACGCCCGCGTCGCCATCGAGCAGGAAAAGAAGGCCGCTATTGCCGACATCCGCAAGCAAGTAGCTACCCTCAGTGTCGAGATTGCCGAGAAGGTGCTCAAGCAGAATCTCAAGAGCAATCAGGCACAGATGGATTTGATTGACCGTATGCTGGATGAAGTTTCTTCTAAGTAGTAATTGCGTATGGATATAGGAGTCATATCGGTTCGTTATGCCAGGGCGCTTCTGAAGAGCGCTACCGATGCGAAGATCGAGGATGCCGTCTACACCGAGATGCAGCAGCTTGCCAAGAGTTATGCTGAAGTGCCTCAGTTGCGGCATACGATTGACAATCCGATGCTCTCGAAGGACAAGAAGCAGGAATTGCTGTTGACGGCCGTCGGCAAGAATTCCTGCGGTCTGACCAAGGCCTTCATCGGACTCGTGCTGAAGGAAGACCGTGAGAACGTGATGCAATTCATCGCCAATTCGTACGTCACCCTTTACCGCCAACAGAAGAACGTCATCCGTGGCCGACTCATCACCGCTGCTGCCGTCACGCCTGCTACAGAGCAGAAGATGCGCCAGATGGTGGAGAGTAAGACTAATGGAACTGTGGAGTTTGAGACCGAGGTAAACCCAGATATCATCGGCGGATTTATCCTTGAATACGACACATACCGTATGGATGCGAGTGTCAAGTCAAAACTCAATAGCATTCTTAATACACTAAAATAGTAAATCGTAAATTACATTATGTCAGATAAGATTAAACCAAGCGAAGTGTCCCAAGTACTGCTCGACCAGCTCAAGGGTATCTCCAATGCGGAGAAGTTCGAAGAAGTGGGTACCGTGCTGACCGTCAGCGACGGTGTGGCCCGTATCTACGGACTCCGCAATGCCGAGGCCAACGAGCTGCTGGAGTTTGAGAACGGTACGATGGCAATCGTGATGAACCTGGAGGAGGACAACGTCGGTTGTGTGCTTCTGGGTACCACCTCGGGCATCAAGGAGGGTATGGTTGTCAAGCGAACGAAGCGTATTGCCTCCATCCGTGTGAATGACAACATGCTCGGCCGTGTAATCAATCCGCTGGGACAGGCCATCGATGGCAAGGGAGATATCGATCTGAGCAATGCCTTCGAGATGCCCCTCGACCGCAAGGCTCCGGGCGTTATCTACCGTCAGCCCGTGAAGGAGCCGCTGCAGACAGGCTTGAAGGCTATCGACTCGATGATTCCCATCGGGCGCGGACAGCGTGAGCTCATCATCGGCGACCGTCAGACGGGCAAGACCGCCATCGCTGTTGACACTATCATCAATCAGAAGAGTTTCTATGAGGCAGGCAAGCCTGTCTATTGTATCTATGTAGCCATCGGTCAGAAGGCTTCCACCGTTGCCGCACTGGTAAGCACCCTTCAGGAGCACGGGGCCATGCCTTACACCATCGTAGTGGCTGCCACCGCTGCCGACCCTGCCGCCATGCAGTACTATGCACCGTTTGCCGGAGCTGCTATCGGTGAGTATTTCCGTGACCGGGGCCTGCCCGCACTAGTGGTCTACGATGACCTTTCGAAACAGGCTGTTGCCTATCGCGAGGTGTCGCTCATCCTGCGCCGTCCGTCCGGACGTGAGGCCTATCCTGGCGACGTGTTCTATCTGCACAGTCGCTTGCTCGAGCGTGCTGCCAAGATGAACGAGCAGCAGGAGGTGGCCGAGCAGATGAACGACCTGCCCGAGTGCATGAAAGGCCATGTCAAGGGTGGTGGTTCACTCACCGCTCTGCCTATCATCGAGACGCAGGCTGGCGACGTGTCGGCCTATATCCCTACTAACGTGATCTCCATCACCGACGGTCAGATCTTCCTTGAGAGCAACCTCTTCAACCAGGGCTTCCGACCTGCTATCAACGTGGGTATCTCAGTATCCCGTGTGGGCGGCTCTGCACAGATCAAGTCGATGAAGAAGGTAGCCGGTACGTTGAAGATTGACCAGGCACAGTACCGTGAGCTCGAGGCCTTCTCGAAGTTCTCCAGCGATATGGATGCTGTTACGGCGATGACACTCGACCGCGGCCGCAAGAACAATCAGCTGTTGATTCAGCCGCAGTACAGCCCGATGCCCGTTGGAGAGCAGATAGCCATCCTCTATTGCGGCGTTCACGGCTTGATGCGTGAAGTGCCCATCGATAAGGTGCGCCAGTGCCAGGATCAGTTCCTCGACAAGCTCCGCTCTGCATGTCCCGAGGTCATCGAGACACTCGCCAGCGGAAAAATCGATGATGATACTACGAAGAAGATCGAGGCCACTATGACCGACATCGCCGGAACGTATAAAGCCTGATAGCCTATGCCCAGCCTGAAAGAAATTAAAGGCCGCATAGCCTCTGTCAACTCCACGCGTAAGATAACGTCGGCTATGAAGATGGTGGCCTCCAGCAAGCTGCATCACGCACAGGTTGCTATTCAGAACATGCTGCCCTACGAGACCATGCTGGAGCACATTCTCAAGTCGTTCCTTGCCGCCGAGGCCGAAGCTCAGACTGTGTTCGATCAGGAGCGCCCCGTCAAGCGAGCTGCCCTTGTGGTGTTCTCGTCCAACTCATCGCTCTGTGGTGGCTTCAATGCCAACACCATCAGGCTGATGACCCACATCGTCGATGCATACGCAGAGAAGATAGGGCGCGACAATGTGGAGATTTATCCCATAGGGCGCAAAGTCTACGAGAAGGCCAAGAAGATGGGGCTCAACGTTCAGGGTGACTACTCGGCTCTTGCCGATAAGCCCAACGTGGCTCAATGCATCGAGATTGCTATGGAGCTGGGGCGGAAGTTCTACGATGGTGAGATTGACAAAGTGGAGCTCGTCTATCACCACTTCAAGAGTGCAGGATCGCAGGTGCTCACGCGCAAGACCTTCCTGCCCATCGATATCGAGTCTGAGTTGCAGCGTGACCACGAGCGCGATCTCACTACCGTCATCGCCACGAAGGAGAGCCAGGAGTATCTCAAACAGAGAGGCCAGCGGGAGAGCAGCCGTGAGCAGGAAGAAGTGAAGCCGCTGAACGATAACTTCATCGTGGAGCCCGACATGGAGACCGTACTTACCGAGCTCATCCCCAAGATGGCCCATCTGATGCTCTACACGGCCCTGCTCGACTCCAATGCCTCAGAACATGCAGCACGAATGGTAGCTATGCAGACGGCTACGGACAATGCCGACGAGCTGTTGCGTGAACTGAGCCTTCAGTACAACAAAAGCCGACAGCAAGCCATTACTTCCGAACTTCTCGACATCGTCGGAGGTTCTGTCAACAACTAGTCAAGGAGAGGTGCTCACAACAGTACCTCTCCTTTCTGACATTAATCAACTATTTATGAGACGAGTCCCTGTACTTTGGACTGTTTGTGTCCTGCTATTCTCATGCACTCAAAAGCAACAACAGCCAACAGAAGCAGAACTGTCAGCATTTGGCACTTATGTATACGAGATGGACTCTACCTTACAGGGTAATTGGTTCACCCGAATGGGGGTCTCAGCCGATGCTGATTCATTACTGGCCATCCTCCGTCGTGAGTTGCCCCGTAACGGACTCGACACCTCGGCCTTTTTCATACCACAGATAGCTGAAGATCTTTCCATTGTCCATTCGCTGGCGTTCGACTCTGTCGGGCAGAATATAAATGAATTGCTGATACGGCTGGAAGAGAACCTGACTAAGGCTTATGTCGATTACGCCGCGGGACAGCGTTTCGGATTCATGCGCCCCGATAAGGTTCTGAACCGTCTGCAGATGAAACCCGACAGCTCGGGCTACGTCAGGTTGTTCGACCATGATGTTTTGATGCCCGACTATAGTGAGGCAGAGAGTCATTTGGCTGCCAGCGACAGACTGGCCTGGCTGCTCGAATCGGAACCTAAGAGCGATATCTACAAGGCTCTTCAGGCGAAACTTGTAAAAAGTATAGATAAGACAGAGCGTCGGCGTCTTGCCGTTAACATGGAGCGTTGTCGATGGCAGATGGAAATGTGCGACACGAATGAGAGCCGTGTCGTGGTCAATATCCCAGCTCAACAACTCTGGACCATCAGACCAGACTCCATTTTGGATATGCGCATCTGTTGTGGCGCAAAATCCACAAAGACACCCTTGCTCTATAGCCTGATTAGCTATTTCCAAGTTAATCCAGAATGGATTATACCGCAGAAAATTGTCGATAGCGATGTAGCTCGACATGCTGGCGATACCACTTATTTCAATCGGAATAACTATTACATCGTCAGACGAAGTACTGGTGACACGCTCCATGTGGCCGAGGTTACTGCCTCCGACCTGCATTCCGGTTCGTTGAGAGTAGGCCAGAGGGGTGGTGCAGGCAATTCCTTAGGGCGCATTGTGTTCCGTTTCAACAACAACTTCGCGGTCTACCTCCATGATACCAACAACCACGGATCTTTCAGCCGCGAAAGGAGAACCCTTTCTCACGGGTGTGTAAGGGTTGAGAAGCCGTTTGAACTGGCATGCTTTCTGATGCCTGATGCCGACGATGAGCTGAAGGACCGCCTGAGAATCTCTATGGACATACCTCCCGAGACTGATGAAGGTATCAGGTATCTTGAGGAGCATGCTGACGACCCGCAGCCCTACCGTCTGTTGACGTATCGTGAAGTGACACCCCGCGTTCCCGTACATATTATCTATTTCACCGCTTATCCCAATCCCAGGACTGGGGAAGTGGAGTCATGGCCTGACCTGTATGGTTACGACGAGGCTATAGCACGTGAGATTGATGCATTCATATTAAAGTGACAGTTGGTTAAATGTTCTTAATGTTTTGGGCAAATAGCTTGTGATATTAATTATTAACCCTATATTTGCATCGCGAACGACCTAAAAGGCCGACGCTGACAACAAAAAACTTAGGGTTATGACAAAGATTTATGATTTTAAAGCTCTTTCGAGTAGAGGTAAGGAGATTGATTTTTCAGAGTTTCAGGGCAAGCTCCTGCTGATAGTCAATACGGCCAGCAAATGCGGCTTCACCCCCCAGTTTGCTGGTTTGGAAGAACTGAACAAGAAGTATAGGGACAAGGGATTGGTGATTATAGGATTCCCCTGCAACCAGTTCAAGGAGCAGGACCCGGGCTCAGACGACCAGATCGAAGAGTTCTGCCAGCTGAACTACGGGGTGACATTTCAGATTATGAAGAAGACTGACGTGAATGGCCCTGCAGCCGAACCCATCTTCGAATACCTGAAGAGCCAGGCACCCACGGAAGAGTATAACGGTCTGAAGGCCAAGGCTGCCAAGGCCTTGTTCAAGACTATCAGCACGAGTGTGGAGAAGGATAGCGACATCAAGTGGAATTTCACCAAGTTCCTCGTATCAAGGGATGGCGAGACTATACGTCGTTATGCGCCTACTACGGAGCCGAAGGATTTTGAGAAGGACATCGAGGAGCTGTTGTAAGAACGACAGTAGACTTACGTTCCTGCAAAACTAAAAGAGAGGAATATGGATTTGCTACATATCATAGCCGTAGTGGCACTTGTGGTGATAGGAGTGTTTATCTATCTGAGCAAGCGCCAGGGATAGGATTGAAGGGAGGCCTGCTATTGCAGGACTCCCTTCATGCTGAGTGAGATCCGATTGCGCCTGCGGTCAACCTCTACGACGCGCACTCGGACGTGCTGATGCAGTTTCACCACGTCGAGCGGATGGTTGATGCGACGGTTGGCCATCTGTGAGATGTGTACCAGCCCGTCCTGATGTACGCCGATGTCGACGAAGGCTCCAAAGTTTGTAATGTTGGTGACGATGCCCGGTAGCTCCATCCCTTCGATGAGGTCGTCGACAGAGGATACGTTTCTGTCGAACTCAAACTCCTCGATGTGCTCTCGCGGGTCACGGCCCGGTTTCTCCAGTTCGCTGAGAATATCCGTGAGTGTGGGCATGCCTACCTGACTGGTAACGTATCGCTGGATGTCGATGGCCTCGCGTTTCTCCTTATTATTGATAAGGTCTACCACGCGGCAACCCTGATCCTTGGCCATCTGCTCCACGATGGCGTAGCTCTCCGGGTGTACGGCAGAGTTGTCGAGCGGGTTCTTCGCATCGGGTATTCTGAGGAATCCAGCACATTGCAGGAATGCCGCCGGACCAAGCCGGGGCACCTTCTTCAGCTGGGCGCGCGAGGTGAAGACTCCATTCTCCCTTCTGTAGTCCACGATATTCTTGGCTAATGCGGGTCCCAGCCCGCTGACGTACATCAGCAGATGCTGCGAGGCGGTATTGAGGTTGACGCCTACTTGGTTGACGCAGCTTTCGACGGTCTGGTCGAGGGAGTGCTTGAGCTTCGACTGGTCTACGTCGTGCTGATATTGCCCCACTCCGATGCTCTTGGGGTCAATCTTGACGAGTTCGGCCAGCGGGTCCATCAGCCGTCGGGCGATGGATACGGCTCCACGCACGGTGACGTCCTCATCAGGGAATTCCTCACGGGCTATCTTGGAGGCAGAGTATACGGATGCGCCGTCTTCGGATACTACGAAGAGTTGAGGAACGGCAGCAGCATTTTCACTCGGCCTGCTGGGCATTTTTGCAGAATCAGGGATGCTGTACCGGCCGGCCAATACGTCACGTATGAAGTCGTTGGTCTCGCGCGAGGCGGTACCATTACCTATCGAGATGGCTTCTATCTGGTACTTCTTCAGCATTTTCCCCACGGCGACTGCCGCCTCCATGCGCTTGTTGACAGGCGGGTGGGGGAAGATGGCCTCATGGTGTAGCAGATTTCCCTGTGCATCGAGGCATACCACCTTGCAGCCTGTTCGGAATCCGGGGTCGATGCCCATCACGCGTTTCTGTCCGAGTGGTGCGCCCAGAAGCAGCTGCCGCAGGTTTTCGGCAAAGACGCGGATGGCCTCATCGTCGGCCTTCTCCTTGCTGAGGGCTGCGAATTCTGTCTCGATGGAGGGCTTGAGCAGTCGCTTGTAGCCGTCCTCCACGGCTTCGGCCACCAGACGTCCGCAAGCGGTGTTGCCGTAGACGTAGTGGCGTTTCAGTCGCTCCACGCATTCATCATCGTCGGGTGAGATGGTGATACGCAGGATGCCCTCGCCCTCACCCCTTCGCATGGCGAGCAGCCGGTGGGAGGTACAGCGGCGCAGGGGTTCCTGCCAGTCGAAGTAGTCGGAATACTTGGCTGCCTCATCGGTGTCGGCCTTGGCCTTGACCACCTTCGAGATGATGACGGCCTGTCGCCTGAAGGCGCCGCGCAGCTGCTGTCGGCTCCGTTCGTCCTCGCTGACGGTTTCGGCGATAATGTCCTGAGCACCCTTGAGGGCTTCTGCTGTGGTGGCTACTGCCGCAACACCGTTCTTCTCAGGATGCAGGAATCGCCGTGCGGCAGCCTCGGGGTCGCGCTCGCGCTGTAGCATCAGCAGCTGGGCAAGCGGTTCGAGGCCCTGCTCGCGAGCTATCTGTGCGCGGGTCCGTCGTTTGGGCTTGAAGGGCAGGTAGATGTCCTCCAGCTCGGCGTTTTCCCAGCAGTCGTCAATGCGTTTCTGCAGCTCGGGTGTCATCTTTCCGAGATCGATGATGGTCTTGACGACGGTCTCTTTGCGCTTTTGGATGTCCTTCAGACGTTCGTACTGGTCGCTGATGGCGGCTATCTGCACCTCGTCGAAGCCCCCTGTCCGCTCCTTGCGGTATCTGGCGATGAAGGGGATGGTACAGCCCTCGTCGATCAGCGCTATCGTATTGGCTACGCCACTTTCCTTCAGGTTGAGTCGAGTGGCTATTAGGCTGGCAAATATGTTCTTTTCCATATCAAAATGAATAATTTCCGTGCAAAAATACAAATAATCCGTGAGAATTGTGTAATTTTGCAGCCCAAAATGATTATATTAATGAGAAATAGTATTTTTTTAGTGCTCATGCTGTTAGTGTCGGCACTCTGTGAGGTGTCGGCCCAGGAGACGGCCAATTCACGGCAGGCGCGCCGCATCTTCACCAATGCCTATCAGCAGGTGTTCGGAGAGCAGGGGGCCACGCTTCGCTACGACGTGAACATCACAGGCATCTACAAGACGGCCGGCCAGATATGGTTCAAGGGCAAGAAGAGCAAGTTCTCCGATGCCAAGACCGATTCCTGGAACGACGGCGTGACGGTATATACCGTCAGGAAGAATAAGAAACGGAAACGGGAGGTGGAGATTCACAACGCCCGCAAGAACAAGTCGGACAAGTATTCGAGTAAGTTCAAGTTTGAACCCGACAATTTCGACTACAGCATCGCCAACCATGAGGAAGGACTGATGGTGACGCTGAAGGCCAAGAAGGGCACGAAAGGCATCAAGGAGGCGCAGGTCCTGCTGAAGCCCCAGACGTACGAGCCCATCCGGGTGCGCATCAAGATTGCCTTCATCTGGACTACGATCAAGATCAGCGAGTTCAGGTCGGGAGGCATTACCGACGAGATACTGCGCTTCCCGGCAGAACAATTCCAAGACTATAAGTTTATTGACAAACGATGATATCTGTAGAAGGACTGAAAGTGGAATTCGGGGTGAAACCCCTGTTCGTGGATGCCAGCTTTGTCATCAACGATCGCGACCGTATCGCCCTTGTGGGTAAGAACGGTGCAGGCAAGTCGACCCTGTTGAAGATTCTCTGCGGCCAGCAGAAACCGACGTCGGGCAACGTGAGTATTCCCAACGACTGCCGCATCGGCTACCTGCCCCAGGTGATGATTCTCCAGGACGACACAACGGTGAGGGAAGAGACCCAGAAGGCCTTTGCCGACATTACGCGGATGAAGGAACGCCTGGAGGAGATGAACCGGCAGCTGGCTGAGCGTACTGATTATGAGAGCGAGGGCTATCTGCAGCTGATAGAGAAATACACCTCAGAGCACGAGCGCTACATGATGATGGGCGCAGGCAACTACGAGGCAGAGATAGAACGCACGTTGACAGGTCTGGGCTTCGAACGCACCGACTTTGACCGGCCCACGTCGGAATTCTCCGGCGGCTGGCGCATGCGTATAGAACTGGCAAAGATTCTGCTGCAGAAGCCCGACGTGCTGTTGCTCGATGAGCCCACTAACCATCTCGACATCGAGTCGATACAATGGCTTGAGCAGCTGCTGGCGCAGTCGTCGAGTGCGGTGGTGCTCGTCAGTCATGACCGTGCTTTTATAAATAATGTATCGAACCGCACGCTGGAAATTTCCTGCGGACGGGTAATCGACTATCGTGTGAAGTACGACGAGTACGTCGTGCTACGCAAGGAACGCCGTGAACAGCAGTTGAGGGCTTACGAGAACCAACAGAAGGAAGTGGCTGACATGAAGGCGTTTATCGAGCGGTTCCGTTATCAGGCCACCAAGGCTGTCCAGGTTCAGCAGAAAATCAAGCAGCTGGAGAAAGTGGTGCCTATTGAGATTGACGAGGTGGACAACTCGGCCATGCACCTGAAGTTCCCGCCCTGCCTGCGCAGCGGCGACTATCCCGTCATCTGCGACGAAGTACGAAAGGACTATGGCCCCCACACGGTATTCGACCACGTGACGCTGACCATCAAGCGTGGTGAGAAGGTAGCCTTCGTGGGCAAGAACGGCGAGGGCAAGTCGACGCTCGTGAAGTGCATCATGGGTGAGATACCCTATACCGGTGAGCTGAAAATAGGGCACAACATCCAGATCGGCTACTTCGCCCAGAATCAGGCCCAGCTGCTCGACGAGAACCTGACCGTCTTCCAGACGATAGACAACGTGGCGAAGGGCGAGATACGCCTCCGCATCAACGATATCCTCGGTGCCTTCATGTTCGGCGGAGAAGAGTCGGATAAGAAGGTGAAAGTGCTCAGTGGCGGCGAGCGGAGCCGACTGGCTATGATCCGCCTGCTGTTGGAGCCTGTGAACCTGCTGATCCTCGACGAGCCCACGAACCATCTCGACATGCCATCGAAGGACGTGCTCAAGGAGGCCATCAAGGCCTTCGACGGAACGGCAATCATCGTCAGCCACGACCGAGAGTTCCTCGACGGACTGGTGACGAAGGTCTATGAGTTCGGGGGCGGGCGTGTCAGAGAGCATCTTGGAGGCATCTACGACTTCCTCCGTGCGAAGCAAATCACCGAACTCAACGAGCTTGGCAAGGAAACAAATAGTCCCACCCCCTGGGACAAAACGTCCCAACCGGTGGGACAAAGTGTCCCACCCCCTGGGACAAATAGGGACATCCTTTCAAAATCCCTTTCCTATGCCGAGCACAAGGAACAGCAGAAGCGGCTGAAGCGTGCCGAGAAGGCCGTCAAGGAGTCGGAGGCAAAGATAGAGAAGATGGAGCAGCGGCTGAAGGAACTCGACTCGCTGCTGATGAATCCCGAAAATGCCTCGGACATGGAGCTGGTGACGGAGTACACCACCGTCAAGCAGAGTCTCGACGAAGAGGTGGACCGCTGGGAGAAGCTGAGCGAGGAAATGGATTCGATAACGGTTAATTAACAGAACATACGATTATGAAAAGAATTGCAACAATGATGGCAATGGCATCAATTTCGCTGATGACCATGGCGCAAGGACAGCTCGGCACAGGTGTCGACCTGTCCGACCTCAACACAAGTGTGCGCTCTGGAGACGATTTCTATGAGTACGCCTGCGGGGGCTGGATGAAGAATCACCCCCTGCCTGCTGCCTACTCCCGCTATGGTAGCTTCGAACGCCTGCAGGAGGACAACGACAATCGCATCAACGGCATCCTGACGGAACTGTTGGGCAATCGCTACGAGAAGGGTAGCGTGGAGCAGAAGTTGAGCGACCTCTACCGGCTGGCGATGGACTCCGTCCGCCGCAACCAGGAGGGAGTGGCACCGCTGATGCCTCTCATCAGGCGCCTTGAAGGTGCCAAGACCAATGAGCAGCTGCTGGCCATCCAGCTGGAGTATGCGCCATACGGTGAGCAGGAGTTCTTTGTGGCCGGTTTCGGAGCCGACGAGAAGAATGCCACCCAGAATATCCTGAATGTCTCGCAGGGCGGATTGTCGATGGGGCAGAAGGAGTACTATCTGGACAATGACAAGGCTACGGCCGACATCCGTGAAGCCTTTAAGAAGCATGTAGTCAAGATGTTCCAGCTGTTTGGCTTCAGCAAAGGTGCAGCCACGAAGAAGATGCAGAACATTATGCGGGTGGAGACGGCTCTGGCCAAGGTCAGCAAGTCGCGAACAGAACTCCGCGACCCCGAGGCCAACTACAACAAGATGACGCTCCAGACCTTTGAACAAAACTATCCCCATCTGCCGTTGGTGAAGGTGATGAATGCCCAGGGCATTGACACGAAGTATCTGCAGGAGATGGTTGTCGGCCAGCCGGCATTCCTCGAAGGTGCCGACAAGCTGGTGGGCAGCATCAAGCCTGCCGAGTATCGCGACGTGATGGAGTGGGGCTTCATCAACGGTGCCGCCAGCTACCTGAGCGATGCCACCCAGGCCGAAAAATTCGACTTCAACGGTCGCGTCCGCTCGGGCCGCAAGGAAGACCATCCCTTGTGGAAGCGCAGCACCGGTCAGCTGGAGCGCGTGATGGGCGAGGCCCTGGGCAAGGTCTACTCGGAGAAGTACTTCCCCGAAGCCGCCAAGAAGCGTATGCTCACGCTGGTAAAGAACCTGCAGATAGCCCTTGGCGAGCGCATCGCCGCCCAGGACTGGATGGACGACTCCACCAAGGTCAACGCCCTGCTGAAGCTGAACTCCTTCTATGTGAAGGTGGGCTATCCCGACAAGTGGACCGACATGTCGAAGCTCCAGATAGACCCTGAAAAATCTTACTACGACAACATCCTCGAGTGCCACCGATTCTGGAATGCCTGGCGCATAGACCATACGGTAGGCAAACCCGTCGACCGTGACGACTGGTATATGACCCCCCAGACGGTGAATGCCTACTATAACCCCACGACGAACGAGATCTGTTTCCCCGCCGGCATTCTGCAGCGCCCGTTCTTCGACATGGAGGCCGACGATGCCTTTAACTATGGGGCCATCGGCGTGGTGATTGGCCACGAGATGACTCATGGCTTCGATGACCAAGGCCGCCGTTTCGACAAGGATGGAAACATGAAGGACTGGTGGACGGCTGCTGATGCAAAGAACTTTACAGCCCGCACGGACAAGTATGCCGACTTCTTCTCGAACATCAGCGTGCTGCCCGACCTGAAGGGCAATGGTCGGCTGACACTGGGCGAGAATCTGGCCGACCACGGAGGACTGCAGGTGGCATGGGCTGCCTATCAGAACGCCACCAAGCGCGAGCCCCTCGGTGTGAAGGACGGACTTACCGCCGACCAGCGCTTCTTCCTGGCATACGCCGGCGTATGGGCGGGAAACATTACAGAGGCTGAGATTCGCAACCGCACGAAGAGCGACCCCCACGCCCTGGGCCGCTGGCGCGTGAATGGCGCCCTGCCACACATCAAGGCATGGTATGAGGCTTTCGGCGTGAAGGAAGGCGACAAAATGTTTATCCCCGAATCCGAGCGCCTACAGCTGTGGTAAACAGGTCTGAAAGTATAAAAATGCCGTCGTAAATGTAAATTTGCGGCGGTTTTTTTTGTTTGTATTGATAAATTTATTATCTTTGCACCTAACTAAAGTTAAAAATCATATATGATGAACGAAGATATTACTCTCGACCCTGCAAAAGAAGCCGCTGGCGCGCAGCAGTTGCAACATCAGGAACTGGCGATGGAGAAGCCCTCCGAGAGGCAGTCCCAGCAGCGCATGCAAGCTCGCGCAGCAGCCGGAGTCCAATGTCCTTACTGTGGTACTATGAATGAGCCCGAGGCTGTTTTCTGTGCCTCGTGCGGCAAGCCGATAGGTGTCGTCAAATGTCCCAACTGCGGAGCGGAGATCGACCCCGACGCAGACTTCTGCGAGACCTGTCACCACTATATCCGCCAAGACATCTGCTCCTTCTGCGGCGCCCATCTGACGGGCAAGGAAGCCTTCTGCCCCGAGTGCGGAAGTCCGCGCGGAGGCATCGTCTGTCCCACTTGTCACACGCTCAACGACTTCTCTTTCTGCAAGCACTGCGGCACCCCTCTGACCGAGGAGGCCAAGCTGTTGCTCAAGGAGTTGCAGCGCACACCCGAATACCGGGAGATGGAACAGCTGGCACAGGAGCTACAGCAGATGGACATGGTGATCCCCATCAGCTCAGAGCGCGACAAGGTGCGTTTCCAGGTTAACAGCAAGTTGCGCGAGCGGGTGCTCACGCTGCTGGCACGCGACAGGGGCGTGGTCAATCCCGTCATCCCGGACAGAGGCGGGGAACCCGTTGACAAGAAGGTGCTCGACGCCAAGAAGCATGAGCGGCTGGAGCAGCTGGCTGCCCTGCTGGAGAAGATGGCCCAGAAGCCGCAGCCGCAGCCCGCCAAGGTGCGCAACTATGCCATGGCCTGCAAGCCTCAGGGTGTCCGCCTGGCATGGGAGTGCAATTTCAAGCACGCCCTGCACTCCAGTCCCTGCGGCTGTGCCAAGCCGCAGCTGGGCGGCAAATGGATTATACTCGGCAAGAATTCACGTAAAGAAATTAAAGACGATATATAATGAGTACTCTTAGAACTCCCAATAATACGCCATCGGATGAGAATCCCCTTGTAGACCAGACATTGCATGTGGAGTCATCGGCAGACCTGTCCATGCCGTCTGATGAAACTACCGAACGTACGCTCAGGCCTGCCGACGATCAGCCGATGAACGATTCGGCCCTTGCTATGGACACCACCATGGTTTCTAATAGTGCTATCCCAGAGCCGGAAGAGGTGACAGGTGACTATTTCACGCTGAAGGGTGTCAGATACAGGAAGAAGGGTGTACTCAGCGAGAATTCGGGTGAGGCACAGGTGTACCTGGTGGAGCGCAATGGCGAGGAGTATGTGCTGAAGGTCTACTATCCCTCGTTCAACGTCAACAAGAAGCTGCTGCAGACCATCTACAACTTCAAGTTCGAGATGATTGTCAGCCTCTACGACTATGGCAAGACCTACGTGGACGGTAAGAACCGCTACTACGAGCTGATGGAGTACCTGCGCGGCGGCACGATGAGCGACTACAAGCTCAACGGCGACATGGAAAAGTTCCGCCGCATAGCCCTCCAGGCCGCAGCTGCCCTTGCCTATATCCACGAGAACAATATCCTTCACAAGGACATCAAGCCCAGCAACTTCTTCTTCCGCGACCCGGAGCATACAGAAGTGGTGCTTGGCGACTTCGGCATCTCGAGCATGCTGGAGAACGACGGCAAGGCCCACCGCACCACGCAGGCCCGCACGCCCATCTATGCAGCTCCCGAGATGTATGCCGACGTGATCGACGGCGTGGTGGAGATTACGCCTGCTGCCGACTTCTACTCCTTGGGTATCACCTTGATGGCCCTCTGGCTGGGCGGCAACCCGATGAGCAGTAATGAGCGCGTGATGATGCGCCAGAAGAACGAGGGGCGCCTGCCTCACCTGAACGAGCTGCCCGAGCGGGTGCGGATGATTGTGCAGGGCATGACGGTAGTCAACCCGCTGAACCGCTGGGGGTACGACGAGGTGGAGAAATGGTTCGAGGGAGAGAATCCGAAGGTAGACCTCAGCTCCCCGTTCCTGAAGTATAAGAGCTTCATCGTCGACCCGGACAAGAACCTCGTGGCCGACAATATCCACGAGTTGGTGCCACTGCTGCTCGACAACGAGCGCCTGGCCATCGGCTATCTCTATAACGGGCGAATCGCCTCCTGGCTGGAGCAATGTGGCAACGAGAAGCTCAGCACCATCGTCAAGGATATCGTTGTCAACAAGTATCCCGTCGACCAGCATGCAGGCCTGATGGCATCCGTCTATGCCATGGAACCCACCTATCCCTACAAGGATGTCAAGGGAGCACCTTGCGACGATGCCCACAGCATAGCCATCTCATTACTAAGCTACATGGAGGAGTACGGCATACTGCTGGCCAACCCCAACGACTCGCTGTTCCTCTACCTGGAGTCGCACACGAAATGCAACGTCAGCCGACTGCGCTCCTACTTCACACCTTCCAGTCATCCCGATACCCATGTGGCGGTGATGAAGCTCGTCTATGAGATCGACCCCGACATCGCCCTGCTGGGCAAGTATCCCTCGTCGACCGTCTCGGAGATTGTCAGGACATTCGGTAAGGAGAAGCTGACCGACGACGACTGGCACTGCCTGACCGACGGGCGCCTGCTCTCCTGGATGTACAGCCATGAGGACAAGATGGCCTGTGAGAGTCTGCGCATCCTGACTAAGGACCAGCCCTATTCGGAGGACCTGGCCTATAAGGTGCTCTACAACTTGGACCGCAACGCGGCCTACGACCTGCGCTTTGCCAACACCCCGATGCAGGTGGGCGAGCTGCTCCGCGAGCGGCTGAAGAATGCCGAGCACCTCTCGGAGAAGGATTTTGCCAAGGAGATGTCGGACATCACCGACAGGAACGGGCGCTTCTTCTATTTCGCCCAGCTGCACGGCTGGGCCGAGGTGCTGAGCGAGGCAAACCACTGCTTCGACTTCAACAGCGAGGAGAACCGTGAGCGCTTGGGGGCCTACGACGTGAAGACTGCCGTCTATCGCTTCTGCCGCATCCTGGGGGTGACGCCTGTCTACCTCCTGCCCGACGGCACCGAGCTTACCGACGGCCGTGAGCTCGACCCGCGCAACTTCACCCAGATCAGGAATGAGATGCGCAACGGCGCCTTCACCCAATGGCTCTCCGTGTTCTATCACGAGGACCCCTTTGCCGACTTCAGCGGCGAGTATGCATACGAGCATACGCTGGAGGAGTGGCTCAACACGCTTGGAAAGATCGACAGCACGCAGACCTACTACAAACGCTTCATGGATGCACGGGAAGAGACGGCCAGCCGGGTGAAGAATGTACGCGACGGCTGGACGCGGGCCCGGGGAAAGGAGAAGGTGTGGCGGACAACGTTCTACAGCCTTTCCGGACTGTGGATTCTGCTCATGCTGATCTTCGGCGTGGACGACCGTACCTATCTGCTGGGTCACTCGTTCCTTTGTATCGGACTACCCTTGGGAGGCATGACGGGCATCATCGTGGCCACGCGGGCCTACTTCCGGGGCTACGACGTGTTCTTCTCTTTCCTGTGGGGACTGCTGGGAGCACTGTCGTCGCTTATACCTATTATTATATTAAAGTATATGGACCAGTCGCATCCGGGATTCTTCAACCTGACGGTGGTCATCATCACTCTGGTATACATGCTCGTCTGCCATCTGACCGACTTCCGTGGCGACCAGAAGGCCGACAACAGGCTGATAACGGAGGTGCTCGACAACGACATCAAGTCGACACTGCTCGAACCGCTCTACTATACGTTCAAGACCAAGTCGTATCGCTTCAAGGGTTCTAAGTTCGGACTGCTCGACGATGTGACCGACCAGGTACACTCCATCAGTGGCGAGAGCGTGCTGCACTATGTCTTGTGGAGCATACTGGCGGGCATCTTCGTATTCAACTTCATAGTCTATAGCCCCAGTCTGCTGAATGTTAGCAATCCCGACGTGGACAACTTCCATTTTAGTCCTACAGAGATGATCCAGCAATTAGAAAAAGACGTAGAATAATGATTTGCGAACATTGTCATAAGGAAAACCGGAGCATCGCCAAGTTCTGTAAGTGGTGCGGGCAGCCGTTGGTGAGCCAGAACCTGCTGGACAAGCTGGTGGGCCTGGACAGCGTCAAGCAGCAGCTGAAGACGATAGTCGACACATACGCCTTCCTGCGTTCCCGTAAGGATATTGCCCAGGTGCGCATCTCTGTCAACGCCATCGTCATCGGTGAGACGGGTACGGGCAAGACGGCGCTGGCAGAGATTCTCCGCGACTATTTCTACCAGAATAAGATTATCGACAAGCCCAAGCTGACGGTAGTGGATGCCGTCGACTACCAGCGCTTCGTCGACAAGTGGGATGATAACATCAAAAAGGCCAAAAACGGCATTCTATTCTTCGACAATGTTCAAAAGCTTCTGCCCGACAAGTACTCCAACCAGGTGAACCCGCTCGACAAGCTGTTTGTAGAGATGGACAAGTGGGACGACAATCCCATCGTCGTCATCTCCGGACTGCCCAAAGGGCTGGACGACTTCCTGGAGAGCAATCCTGCCGTGGCCAACCGCTTCAAGTACACCTTCCGTCTGCCGACGCCCAACTATAATGAGCTGACGGACATCTGTAAGCTGAGCCTGCGCACCCGCTACGGCATCTCCGACTTCTCTCCCGAGGCCGACAACCAGCTGAAGCGCTACTTCAAGTATCAGATCAAGATCAAGGACGATACCTTCGGCAATGCCCATCTGGCCATGAAGACTGCCGAGGACATCTTCACGCAGTTCATCAGCCGTGGCGCCCAGGCCACCATCGTAGAGAAGAGCGACATCAAGGGCTATGTGCCCGAGGAGCGCTCTGTGGACGACATCCTCAGCGACCTCGACAAGTTTATCGGCATGGACGAGGTGAAGAGTGCCGTGCGCGAGATAGCCTATTCCGTTAAGAACAGCGTGGAGCGCGCCGAGCGTGGACTGGGCGAGCAGGAGAAGATGTCGATGCACATCATCCTGACGGGTAATCCCGGAACGGGTAAGACCACCATCGCCCGGAAGCTGGGCGAGATTCTCTCATCCATCGGATACCTCGACAGCGGACACGTGGTCGAGGTGGACCGTGCCAAGATGGTGAGTCCCTATCAGGGGGAGACGCCCAAGGTGGTGGACCGCCTGTGCGACAAGGCCATGGGAGGCATTCTCTTCGTTGACGAGGCCTACACGCTGGCCCCCGTCAGCCAGGCCGGCGACCGCGACAACCAGGGTGCCCAGGCACTGGAGAAGTTGATGAAGCGCATGGAGGACGACCGGGGCAAGTTCGTGGTCATAGCTGCCGGCTACCGTACGGAGATGGACAACCTGTTCCGCATCAACCCCGGTTTCCGCAGCCGCTTCAACTACTTCCTCAATATCGAGGACTACACCCCCGAGCAGCTCTATCAGATCATGCTCGTATTCGCCAAGGACAAGAAGTACATCTTCTCCCCACAGGCCGAGGCCCTGACGAAGAAGATGATCACCGAGATGTACAACACCCGTGACAAGGACTTCGCCAACGGCCGAACCATGCGCTCGCTGTTCGACCAGATCTGCAAGAAACAGGCCCAGCGCCTGCAGGGCGAGAGCATCTCGCAGATGAGCAACGAGGAGCTGATGACCATCGAGGATCAGGACATCCCCTACGAGGCTCCCCAGACGGTCGACTATACCGAGTGCCTCAAGAAGCTCGACGGCCTCGTAGGACTGGGCGGCGTCAAGAAGGAAATCTCCAATCTGGCAGCCTACCTCAACCTGCAGATCCGCCGTGGCGAGACCAACACCTTCCAGGGCAAGCACTACGTGTTCACCGGTAACCCCGGAACGGGTAAGACCACCGTGGCCCGCATCATGGCCGACGTGTTCAAGACGCTGGGCATCGTATCGCGCGGACAACTCGTAGAGGCCGACCGCGCCAAGCTCGTAGCAGGCTACTCCGGGCAGACGGCCATCAAGACCAATCAACTGGTAGACCAGGCCTTGGGCGGCGTGCTCTTCATCGACGAGGCCTATACACTGAAGTCCAACGACGGTGACTCCTTCGGGGCCGAGGCCATCGACACCCTGCTGAAGCGCCTGGAGGACGACCGGGGCAAGTTCATCTGCATCGTGGCGGGATATACCGACCAGATGCACGACTTCATCGACTCCAACCCCGGACTGAAGAGCCGGTTCACACAGACCATCCACTTCGACGACTATACCCCCGACGAGCTGACACAAATCTTCATCAATCTCGCCAAGGCCAAGAACTTCATCGTCGACGACGACACCCAGGCAGCCATCCACCGCGAGTTCGAGCAGCTCTACCTGCGCCGCGACAAGAACTTCGGCAATGCCCGCGAGGCACGCCGCATCTTCGACGCAGCTGTGGAGCGTCAGAGCCAGCGGCTGGTCAAGCTGATGAGCGACCCTGGCTTCCAGGAGGCCGACATGTACAAGCTGACCAAGGATGACCTGCCGATGGCCCAGAACGAGGCTGCCCGTCCGCTCGACGAGGTGCTCAACGAACTCGACGAGTTCATCGGCATGCGTACCGTGAAGAACTCCATCCGCCGACTGGCCGTGCAGAGCATGTTCATGAAGCAGCGCGCCGCCATGGGAGCGGGTAGGGTACAGCAGCTGGCCATGAACTTCATCCTCACAGGTAATCCCGGTACGGGTAAGACATCCATCGCCCGCAAGATGGGCGAGATTCTACAGTCGATGGAGATACTGCCCACGCCACGCGTGATTGAGGCCAGCCGTGCCACCCTTGTGGGTAAGTACATGGGTGAGACGCCGAAGATTGTCAACAACATGTGCGACAAGGCCATGGGCGGCATCCTCTTCATCGACGAGGCCTATACGCTGAGCGACGGTGGCGACCAGTACGGCAAGGAGGCCATCGACACGCTGATGAAGCGCATGGAGGACGACCGGGGCAAGTTCGTCGTCATAGCCGCTGGCTACAAGGACAAGATGGAGGAGTTCCTCATGATGAACCCCGGACTGGCCAGCCGCTTCACCCACAAGCTGCATATCGACGACTACAACGAGGATGAGCTGCTCGCCATCTTCAAGCAGATGGCCCAGAAGGAGTCCTACACACTCTCACCGACCGCCGAGTTCAAGGCCCTTGACACCATCTACCGCATGGTGATGGCCAAGGACGAGTCGTGGGGCAATGCCCGCGAGATGCGCAACCTGCTCGACGCCACCATACAGAAGCTGTCGATGCGTGTCTCCCAGTTGCCGCCCGACCAGGTGACCAAGGAGACTTACCAGATTATTTTACCAGAAGATATTTAAGCAGAAGATATGATTATTTGCCCGACTTGCAAAGAAGAGATAGAGAACGACTCGCATTTCTGTGACCAGTGCGGCCAGGCGCTGCTGTTCTGCGACCGCTGTGGAAGCGTCGGCATCGGTCGCCGCTGCACCAAGTGCGGCGGGCTGATGGTGGCCCCCAGTGCCCAGGGCAGCCCGCAACAGCCGTCACGCCTGTCGGAGAGCCTGAAGATGGGCATGGACGGCACCACCGGAATGGGTTCCATGACGGGCCTCGCACAGCCCGGGGCGAACGCCGGCGGCGTGCCGGTGCTGACCCTTGCCAACGACAGCCTGAACATACGCATCGTGGGAGTCAACGGTGCCATCATCGGCCGCAGGAACGGGCCCTACACGCAGTTCTTCAGCCAGTGTCCCTACGTGTCGGGAACCCATGCGCAGCTGAGGTATACCCCCGCCACCGGATGGTGCATCGCCGACAAGCACTCCTCCAACGGCACCAAGCTCAACCAGCGCGCCCTGCAGCCCGACGTGGAGATGCACCTCAACAATGGCGACACGCTCACGCTGGCCAATGTAAACCTTCAAGTGATTGTCAGATAACTAACAATGATGAATCTTTATGTGACGGCAGCCTCATGGACGGGCTGCGTAAGAAGCAACAACGAGGACATGATCCTCGTGGGAAGCTCTTTTATCCGCAACGACGACTACAAGGCTCGCATAGAGCTGAGCGACGCCAAGCGGACCATGATAGCCCTGGCCGACGGCATGGGAGGCCATAACAGCGGAGAGGTGGCCAGTAGCGACGCCCTCCACAACCTGCAGTTCTTCTTCAGCGACATTCCCTCAGGGGTGGATGCCGAAGGATTCAGGGAGATGATCGACGAGTGGCTCGAGTCCATCAACAATATCATCGACTCCAAGGGACGCGTCGACGAGCAGTACAAGGGCATGGGCACCACGCTCGTGGGAATGGCCTTCTACGAGGGCAACACCTTCATGATGAACTGCGGCGACAGCCGCCTATACCGCATGCGCCACGGCCTGCTCAGCCAGCTCACCACCGACCACTCGCTCAACAATCTGCTGGGCGACGGCCGCCATTCCAGCGTCATCACCAACTGCATCGGAGGGGGCACCAAGAAGTCGTTCATCGACCTGACCCGCATCACCGACGACGTGAAGCAGGGCGACATCTACATGCTCTGTAGCGACGGCCTGACCGACATGCTCCACGACCACAGCATAGAGTCGCTGCTCAAGGAGGGGGCCGACGCCAGCGCCCTCTGCGAGGCTGCCATTGAGGCCGGCGGGCTCGACAATGTGTCCGTCTGCGTCATCGACGTAGAGAATGAAGAGTGAAGTGTTTCAAATCGTAAATCGTAAAATAGTAAATCGTAAATAGTTAAATCGTAAATAGTATAGATGCCATTAAGACTGCCCGACCGCCTGCCAGCCATCGACTTGCTGAAGCAGGAAAATATATTTGTAATGGACGATACCCGCGCTCACTCGCAGGATATCCGCCCCCTGAAGATTGTCATCCTCAACCTCATGCCGTTGAAGATTACCACCGAGACCGACCTCATCCGTCTGCTCTCCAACACGCCCCTGCAGCTCGACATCAGCTTCATGAAGCTGAAGAGCCATACGCCCAAGAACACGCCTATAGAGCACATGATGATGTTCTATCGCGACTTTGAGCAGATGCGCCACGAGAAGTTCGACGGCATGATCATCACAGGAGCACCCGTGGAGCAGCTGGAGTACGAGCAGGTGGGCTACTGGAACGAGCTCACCGACATCTTTGCATGGGCCAGGACCCACGTCACCAGCACACTCTACATCTGCTGGGCGGCACAGGCCGGACTCTACTTCCACTACGGCATACCCAAGTATCCGCTGCCGATGAAGCTGTTCGGCATATTCCCACAGAAGCCTCTCGACCCCAGGCTGCCCATCTTCCGGGGCTTCGACGATGAGTTCATGATGCCCCACAGCCGACACTCGGAGGTCCGCCGCGAGGATATCGTGGCACGGCCTGAACTGACGCTGATTGCCGAGTCGCAAGAGAGTGGGGTGAGCATCGTCATGGCGCGAGGCGGTCGTGAGTTCTTCATCACCGGACATCTGGAGTATGCGCCCAACACGCTTGACAAGGAATACCGCCGCGACAAGGACATACGCCGCGATGTGGCCATGCCGCAGAACTACTATCGCAACGACAATCCCGACAATCCTCCCATGGTCACCTGGCGGTCACACGCCAACCTCTTCTATACCAACTGGGTGAACTACTACGTCTATCAGGAGACACCTTATAATATTGAGGATATCAGGTAGTATCGAGTTTATAGTTTATAGTTTAAAGTTTATAGTTTATAGTTTAGAGTTTATAGAGATGCGACAGCTTGAACTGCTGGCACCGGCCAAGAATCTGGAGTGCGGCATCGCGGCCATCGACCACGGTGCCGACGCCGTATATATCGGAGCCGAGCGCTTCGGCGCCCGTGCTGCGGCAGGCAATAGCATCGATGACATCCGTCGGCTCTGCGACTATGCCCACCCCTTCGGTGCAAAGGTCTACGTCACCGTCAACACCATCCTCTACGACTCCGAGCTCGATGCCACCCGCCAGTTGCTCTGCCAACTCTCCGATGCCCGTGTCGATGCCATTCTCGTGCAGGATATGGGGATAATTGGGATGGGTACTCACAACTTGACCCTTCACGCCTCCACCCAGACCGACAACCGCACCCCAGAGAAGGTGCGCTGGCTCCGCGACATCGGTTTCCGGCGCGTAGTACTGGCCCGCGAGCTCTCTGCTGGGGAGATAGCCGAGATCCATCGCCAGGTGCCCGACGTAGAGCTGGAGGTGTTCGTCCACGGTGCCCTCTGCGTCAGCTATTCCGGCCAGTGCTATGCCTCGCAGTATTGCTTTGGGCGTAGTGCCAATCGTGGCGAGTGCGCACAGTTCTGCCGCATGCGGTTTTCGCTCGTGGATGCCGAGGGTAGGGTGGTGGAGCGCGACCGCCACCTGCTGTCGCTGAAGGACCTCAACCAGAGCGACCACCTGCTGGAACTGATTGAGGCCGGGGCCTGCTCGTTCAAGATTGAGGGCCGCCTGAAGGATGCTGCCTACGTGAAGAATGTGACGGCGGCCTACAGCCAGCGGCTCAATGCCATCATCAGCCGCCATCCCGACAAGTACTGCCGCAGCTCGCTGGGCAGATGCACCTACACCTTCACCCCCGACCTGCGGCGCACCTTCAATCGCGGCTATACCACTTACTTCCTCGACGGCCGACAGCCGGCCATCGCCTCCTTCGACACGCCCAAGGCCATCGGCCAGTTCGTGGGCACGGTGAAGGAAATACGGCGCGACTCCTTCAATGTGGCCGGCACCACCAGCTTCGCCAATGGCGACGGCCTCTGCTTCCTCGACGAGCACAGGCAGCTCGTAGGCTTCCGCGCCAACCGGGTGGCCGGCAATCGCATCTTCCCCTACCGTATGCCCCAGGGCCTGCGACCCGGCCAGCGCCTCTACCGCAACAGCGACCAGGAGATGGACCGTCTGCTCGCCCGGCCCAGTGCCGTGCGCAAGATTGCCGTCACGCTATCCCTAAGGGCCGTTGACGATGGCTTCGAACTGTCGGCACAGTTCTCTGGCGCAGTGCGCTCCGTGCGTGTTGCCGCCGAGCACCAGCCCGCACAGAAGCCTCCGCGTGAGAACATCGTACGCCAGCTGTCCCGGCTGGGCGACACCATCTATGAGTGCGAGCGCGTGGACATCCCTGCCGACTTCAACTACTTCATCCCCAACAGCGTGCTCACGGAGATGAGACGCCAGCTTTTTGAAAGTGAAGAGTTCTTCGACGAGCGAAGCGGCAAAGCCGAGCGAAGGGTGAAGAGTGAAGAATTTGCTGCCGCTATCCCTGCTTCAGCCGTGGACCCAACTTCGGCGGCAGCAAATTCTTCACTCTTCACTCTTCACTCTTCATTTCCCTCTCTTCATTCTTCATTTTTATCAAACATCTCCAACCGCCTCGCCGCAGCCTTCTATGGCGAGCAGGCCCCCACAGCCTTCGAGCTGAAGGGTGGGGAAGGCCCCCTGATGCAGTGCCGCTACTGTCTGCGCTACGAGCTGGGCTACTGTGTGCGTCATGGCGGTCAGCGACCACAGTGGCGCGAGCCTCTCTTTCTCGCCTTGGGAGACGGCCGGCGCTTCCGCCTTGAATTCGACTGTAAGAACTGTCAGATGAACGTCTATGGTAGTGAATAGTGATTAGTGAATAATGAAAAGTATTTGGCATCATACGCTTACAAAAAGATTGATAAGGGGCTTGCTCTTGTCACTATTCACTATTCACTATTCACTATTCACTATCTCCTGCTACAACCGTGGTCCCATCACTCCCGACGCATGGAACCTCACCGAGCGCCAGCTCGACTCCATCTCCTTCTACACCACCCACCACTACACCCAGGGCTACAACTTCGTCATCACCGCCGACTCGCTCGTCATCCTCGAGCAGCAGGCCGAGATGATGCCCGTGCCCGACGTGCTGGCCTCCGAAATCACCGTCGGCGACGTCACCATCCCCATGCTCTCGATGGTCGACTCGCTGACGCTCCGCCGCCACAACCACCTGGTGGTGGCCGACATACGCACCGTGCCCACCGACTCCATCGACTCCGTATGGGTGAAAGTGGCACGCGACCAGCTAACCCAGGGGTGGGTGCGCGAGTGTACGCTCCTCAAGGCCGTGTCGCCCGACGACCCCATCAGCCAGTTCATCGACTTCTTCTCCAATGCCCACCTGCTCATCACTCTGGCCTTCTCGACACTCGTGGGAGCAGCCTACGGCGTGAGGCGACTGCTGCGCAAGGGGGCCAAGATTGTACACTTCAACGACATACCCTCCTTCTATCCCACGCTGCTCTGCCTGCTCGTGGCTTCTTCGGCAGTGCTCTACAGCTCCATACAGCTCTTCGCACCCGAGATGTGGCGACACTTCTACTACCATCCCTCGCTCAATCCCTACGCGCTGCCCTGGCACCTGGGGCTCTTCGTCACTGCCGTATGGGCCATACTTATCGTGGCCATCGCCACCGTCGACGACGTGCGCTGCCACCTGCCTCTCGGCGAGGCCATTCTCTACCTGGCCGGATTGGCTGCCGTATGCGCCTTCTGCTACGTGGTATTCTCCGTCGCCACCTTATATTACGTCGGCTATCCCTTGCTCATAGCCTATTTCGCATTCGCCCTATATCGCCTCTCGCTCCAAAAATCCATATAAATAAGGATTGCAGGGCGGGGCAGAATGGTGTACCTTTGCACCCGAAAAAGGGAAAGATTGTATTATTGTTTATGAAAAGACATTCCATGATAGTGCTCCTTGCACTGGGCTGCCAGCTCACGGCTGCTGCCCTGCCAGCAGAAGTCCTCACCGACGAGGCTCTCAGTGATACCAGTAAAGTTGTTGATTTAGACGAGGTGGTGGTCGTGGCCCAGCCTAAGGAACAGGTGCGGCTGCGACTCCAGCCTCTAAGCAGCAGCGTGTTCGGCAGCGAGCAGTTGCAGCAGCTCAACGTGCGCGACCTCTCACAGCTCTCGCAGTATGTACCCTCGTTCACCATGCCCGCCTACGGCTCGCGACTCACCTCGTCGATCTACGTCCGAGGCATCGGCTCACGCGTCAACAGCCCCGCCGTGGGCATCTACTACGACAACATACCCCTGATGTCGAAGGCTGCCTTCAACAACCACTTCTATATGCTCGACCGTGTGGACATCCTCCGGGGCCCGCAGGCCACTCTCTACGGCCAGAACACCGAGGGCGGACTGGTGCGCATCTACTCGAAGAATCCCATGAACTATCAGGGCACCGACATCCGGCTGGGCATCGGCACCGGGCTGTGGCGCAACGTCGAGGCCGCCCATTACAACAGGGTCTCAGACAAATTCGCTTTCAGCGCTGCCGGCTTCTACAGCGGGCTGAAAGGATTCATCGACAACAAGAATTTCGACGAGAAGAACGACAAGAGCCTCGAGGCTGGCGGCAAGCTGCGACTCATCTACCAGCCTACCACGCGGCTGAAGTTCGACTGGACCACCGACTACCAGTGGGTCTCGCAGAACGGCTTCGGATACGGAGAGTACTATCCCTTCGGACTCCCTGCCGACGAGGCTTCAATAGCACCGGGCAACCGTCCTGACGACCCTGCCACCACCATCATGAACGGCTACCGCCGCAATATGCTCAACACGGGGCTCTCCATCAGCTACGACACCCGGAGCCTGCTCTTCACCTCCACCACCAGCTACCAGCACCTGAAGGACTGCATGCAGATGGACCAGGACTACAAGACGCCCGACTACCTGCGCCTGGAGCAGCAGCAGCGGATGAACGCCATCACCCAGGAGTTCGCACTCCGCAGCCACGGCGACAGCCGCTGGCAGCACGCCACGGGCATCTTCGGCTCCTACCAGTGGCTCCACACCGATGCACCCGTCTACTTCGGCGACGCCATCACGGGGCCTATAGGCCGCGTCATCACCAGTGCCATGACCAATGCCATGAAGCAGGCCATGCTGGGGCGCATGCTGCCCCAGATGATTGAGCAGATGAAAGGCGAGATGATGGCCCAGGGCATGCCCGAGGCCGCCGCACAGGCGGCTGCCGAGAAGGCGGCTCCAGCCGCTGCCGAGAAGGCGGCACAGGCTGCTGTCGAGAAGGCCGGCATCAACATGTCGGCAGAGATGGCCGTGCCAGAGGCGTTCGACACCCCGCAGGCCAACCTCGCCGTGTTCCACGAGTCGAACATCCTGCTCACCGACCGCCTCAGACTCACTCTTGGCCTCCGGCTGAACTACGACTGGATGAAGATCAGCTACGATGCACTGGCCTACATGAACATGACCGGAGGCACCGCACAGGCCACTGCCACCTACCACCTGACCTCCAACGTGCGCGACAGCCGCTCGCGCCACGACACGCAGCTGCTGCCCAAGGTGGGCCTCACCTACAGCCTGGGCAGTAACCTCGGCAACCTATACGCCATCGTCGCCAAAGGCTACCGCGCCGGAGGCTACAACATACAGATGTTCAGCGACATCCTGCAGACCGACCTCTATGCCCACCAGCAGGACGCCATGCGCGGCGACTACGACGTCAGCCACGACGCGGCCGACTACGATGCCATCGACGAGACCATCTCCTACAAGCCCGAGGAGTCGTGGAACTTCGAGCTGGGCACCCATCTCAACCTCTTCGACAGTCGTGTCCACCTCGACCTCGCCCTCTACTACATGAAGATACGCAACCAGCAGCTATCCCAGATGATTCCCAGCTCCAACTATGGCCGCATGATGACCAATGCCGGACGGAGCCACTCCCTCGGTGCAGAGCTGACCCTGCGTGGGCGTGCCCTCGACAACCGTCTCGACTGGGGAGTCACCTACGCCTTCACCAGTGCCAAGTTCGATGAGTATGTGCATCAGGACTTCAACCTGTATCAGGACGCAGAAGCAATGGCGACTCAGATTAGCTACAAGGGCAACTCGGTGCCCTTCATCCCACAGCACTCCTTCAGTGCCATGGCCGACTACCATATAGGTAAGTTCACCGTCGGCCTGAACCTCACTGGCCAGGGCAAGACCTGGTGGGACGAGGCAAATACCTTCGCGCAGAAGTTCTACGCCCTACTCGGTGCCCATGCCGACTACGACTTCGGCCCCGTGGTCGTCACCCTCTGGGGGCGCAACTTGACCAACACCCACTACAATACCTTCGCCGTCAGCTCCAGTGCTGCCGGGGGGCAGGCTTACTTCGCACAGAAGGCCAATCCCATACACGCCGGGTTCGATGTCTACGTACATTTCTAATGTTTTTCTCTTGCCACTCTTGCCACTAAGCCGTAATACACTGAGTAACAACTACTTATCCTGTTGCAAGGCAGTGGCAAGAGTGGCAAGAGAAATGGCGTTGTTGCCACTGCGTAACCCGTTGATAGTCAGCACGTAAGATGCCTTAGTGGCAACAGTGGCAAGAGAAATGGCGTTGTTGCCACTGCGTAACCCGTTGATAGTCAGCACGTAAGATGCCTTAGTGGCAACAGTGGCAAGAGAAACCGCATAAATAATTTTCAGACGGGTGCTGCATCAGCATCACGGCCCGTCCTAAAGAACCGTCCAGCGGCTGGACTGCCGATTTGCCAAAACGTTCCGGCGAGTCCAGGCGGTGGACCAGCATCATCCCCACCTGCTGTAGGGCGTTTAGCTTGTCTAACGCCGCCTACCGCATCACCTTGCGGCGTTAGACAAGCTAAACGCCCTACAGCAGGTGGAGAAAAAATAGGGTGAGTTGGAGAAAACCGCATCCACACGCTTTATGCTTTGTCTGGCTGGTATGTAGATGGTTGTTTCATCAAGACCCAGTTCGCTACAAGAAGGAATGCCAATGGCACCTCAATCGTCACCGAGGAAGTTCCACCTGCAAGGGTACTCACTATTGAGTTGTCAGATGACAGAAACAAAGGTGCGGAAGGTTCTGACTCTAATAGCGACGATTGCCTTCTATGTGTATTTCCATTGGATTTTATAGGAATCTGTCTATTATGCTCATTATGACTTCGTAAGTCGGTTTAATTGTTGTAATATCAGTGAGGACACTTGAATGGCCGTGCTTAATAGATGTTATGAAGGATTGTATCTCGCTGTAGTAGCCTTGCGAATAGATTTGGTTGTTGGAGAGCGTTGGAGTGAAGTTGTTGCGGGCATAGAGGTATTCGACAGTTCTATTATGAGTGTGAATCTTCTCGTATGGGACGCCAAGGATGGTGGAAGGTTTTGGCTCGAAGGTCAATTTTTCCATCTGAGAGAGACGGTAGATGCCCTTCGATGTGCAGACTTTGAGGGATTCTTCAGCAGAAGTCCAGGTGTAGGCGGTGGAGAGTTCGAGAGTGCCGACGATGTGTGGATGACTGAGCATGAGGATATAGGACGCTGGGGCTACTTGTTGGCAGGTGATGATTTCTGGTTTGCCAAAGAGATAGGTGACAAGGTCGAGAGGATGGATGAAAAGGTCGAGCAGAGCGTTACCTTCTGGATAGTTGCTTGTGAGAAAATGGAGGTCATAACTGATAAGATGCTCTTTGCTCAGACGCTTTTGAAGGATTTGCACGGCAGGAGCATAGCGTTTCTGCAATCCAACCATTGCTATGGGGGAGCCATAAAGTCGCTGCTTGTCTATGAGGGCATCAAGTTCCTGTAGTGTCTGACAGGGTGGTTTCTCCATGAACAATGACTTACCGCTTTGGAGGACGCGCGATGCGATGGAGAAATGGGCGGCAGGAGAGGTAGAGACCAAAACACCTTTGACGGCATCATCGGCAAGGATGTCATCAAGCGAGGTCGTGGCTTTCACTTGTGGAAACTTCCGTTCTATCAGCTGGGCTTTCCGCTCAGACGTGACGCAGATGTATTTCAGCGGTACGCCAAGGTAGTGGAGCACGGGATAAAGATTGGTGAGTGAGTGTTGGCCCATGCCGACGAAGGCATAAGAATATTGGTATGTTTGGGCGAGGAAACGCTCGGTACGAATACGTTTGTATCGTTCAATCAATTGCTGTATCATAGATTCTTGAAGTATTGGTGATAAGTTGTGCGTGGATT
>CAMHUC010000021.1 GCA_946188155.1 uncultured bacterium
TCTCACAGATATTTTTTATCTCGCAGATTTCAGCGACATTGTCGCGAACCCTCCGCATGCTTGCCAGCCGAATCTGTGTGATCTGTGAGATCTGTGTGACCTTCAGCAGAATCTGTTGAATCTGTGTCTCAGCTTCAGCTCTTCAATTCTTTTATTTTTCACACAGATCTCACAGATCTCACAGATATTTTTTATCTCGCAGATTTCAGCGACATTGTCGCGAACCCTCCGTATGCTTGCCAGCCGAATCTGTGTGATCTGTGAGATCTGTGTGACATATCCACTATATCCTGTAGGTCAGCTCTACGAGCAGCCAGCGCCGCTGCTGCGGCAGCTTGTAAGTGATGCTGCTTCCCGACTGCCAGTATTCCTTGCCGAGCAGGTTGTGGATATTGACATTCACCCCCAGCCGCCGCCAGTTCCAGTTGGCCCCGATGTCAAACAGCACGACCGCGGGTGCCTCTTCCGGGGTGAATATCCATTTCTGGTTCCCATCCATATAGGAAGTGACTCTCAGATACCTTTTCCCGATGCAGTGGGCGTTGGCATGAAGCCGGAGGCCTGGCAGCAGCTGATAGCTCACCGTAGCATTGGCAGAGAACTTGGGGTCGCCCTTTGTACGGTCGATTCCCTCCTCGCCGATGCTGCCGTCGTATTCCAGCATGTGCTTCCATGAGGCGTTGCCATGCACCACGAGCTTCCCGGCGGTGTAGTCGGCGCTGAGCTCCATGCCTATGCTTCTCATCGGGCCGGTGCTGGGGAACCATGCCATCTGAAGCATGCCTTCCGCCGTGGAGTGATAGGCTGTGACCTCTGCGTTGAGCCCCTTGAGCAGCTGTCTGCCCCAGAGCGTGAGCTGCCAGCACCTGTTGTATTCAGGGCGCAGCCATTCATAGCCCTCATGGTCAGCGACGTTTCTGTATTTGAAGGCCACGTCGACGAACGACGTGCTGTAGCAGAGTTTGGCGCCCCACCGGGGCTGCATCAGGATGAGGGCCGCGCGCGGCGACAACTCGGCGTTGGTCTCTCCCGTTCTTCGTGTCACGTGGTCGTAGCGCACGCCTGCGTTGGCAATCACCGGACCCCACCGGTGCTTCACCTGCAGGTGGGCGCTTGCGTTCTTCTCGTGATGTGTCTGGTTTCGCCAGTCTGAAGTCGATGCTAAGATTCTGCTGAAGTCCACTCCCTTGTATTCCTGATAGTCGCTGAAGGTGAACCTTGACGACTGCAGGCCGAAGGTGATGGTGCCCTGATGGTTGTCGGCGATGGCGTAGCTCCACGCCCCCTTCAGGCTGGCTGAGAGATTGCTGTTGCTCCATCCACGGTATTCGTAGTATCCAAGCATATCCTTCAGATCCCTATCCGCAGTCTTGTCGTAGAATGGTTCGAAGAATACATTGACGCTGTCGCCCTTCGTGATGTATTCCTGGTACTTGCCCGTGTCGTAGTCTATCCCGGCCGTCAGCGCCCACGGCCCCTTCTGGTAGTCGTAGGCCAGTGAGGTGTGATGGCTGGCCTGGCTGATGCCCGGCTTGTTGCCGTTGATGCCGGGATAGCGGTTGTAGTCGAAGGGGGTGTAGTCGTCAGCGTCCACGGGCACGACATAGTTCGACGAGTGGGTGTTGTGCATGAAGGTCAGCCCCTTCCATCTCGCCACGACGCCGAAGTCCATGGCGGGCTTGTGGTTATAGACGCCTGTGGTCATGTCGCCGCGCCATATCCACCTGCGAAGGTCCCACGTATCAGTGTCTATGTGAATTTTGTCCTGTTCGAAATGGGTTTTCTGCCCGTCGGTCTTCTGCACGCTGGCCCAGGCCGTGATGTCGAGGTATGGCAGACTCTTGCCGAAGAGTGCCTGCCCCCTCAGTTGTCCACGGTTGCCAGCGGCAGCACCCACCTGCAGTCCGTCGATGTCGGCGCCGGTCTTGGTGATGATGTTCACCACGCCAGCGAAGGCAGAGCCGCCGTAGAGGCTCGATGCGGGGCCTCGCACCACCTCTATGCGCTTCACCTTCGATAGGCTTATCGAATAGTCCAGCCGGCCCACGTTGGTGCTGTAGTCGTTCAGGCGGTGACCGTTGAGCATGACGAGTATTTTCTCCTGTGCCTCACTCAGGAGTCCGCGCATCACCACCGTCGGCTCCTTATTCTCGGCGGCCACCATGCCCGGCACGTAGTTGGTCAGCAGTTCGCGCAGGTCGCGGGCCCCGCAGTCGCGTATCATCTCCTCGGTGATGAGCGTCACGGGCAGGGGGGCCTCCTCGATGCTCTCCGTCTGGCTCGACGCTGTGGTGATGGTGACAACCATGGCTGCCTTGATGCGGCCGATGATGTCGGCAAACTCCGGCGGGTCTTGCGACGAGAGGGTGTAGTAGGGGTTTTGCTGTAGCAGCATCTCGGCATAGCGCTCGGCCTGCTCCGCGTCGAAGCTCTCCAGCCAGGTGAGGGCGATGAGCCGCAGGGCATTCTGGCGCAGGTTGCCCTCGAAGGTATTCAGGTAGAGCATCAGTGAGTCGCGAACCTGCTCGGTGCGCCCTATCTCGTAGTCGCTCTCTGCCTGGGCATACACCTGGCGCTGCTTCGCATCGTCCTGGGCCTGGGCCTGGGCTGCGCAAAACATGATTATATATATAAATAGGTATAGAACGATTCTTCTCATCATGTAACTGCTTTGGTGCTGCAATTTTGGTGCAAATATACGAATAATTTCCAAATTACAAGCATCACCAGTACCAAAATTTCGAAAGAGGGGGCGTACGGCTCTTCCACAGAGTAAAAATGATGCCCTTTTACTTGCAGGCTTGAAAAGTAAGTTGTACCTTTGCAAAAAATAATAGTCACTACAGTAATAACAAACGCTTTTGATCAATGAAAAAGCTATTTTATTGGGTGCTGGCCGCCACCCTCGTCTGCGGCGAAGGCATGCTTACGTCGTGTACCAATGGCACTGTCGACAATCCCGTTGTCGCCCCAAGACAGCGCGTCATCAACTTCGAAGGAGTGGCTAACGCCCGCGACATGGGCGGACTCGTGATGCAGGACGGCCGCACCGTGCGCTTCGACATGCTCGTGCGGAGCGGCAAGCTCGCCAAGGCCACCGATGCCGACGTGGCCATCCTCCAGAACCAGTATCACCTGAGCAACGTCTTCGACTTCCGCTTCGACCAGGAAATGACCGAGACCCCCGACCGCGTCATCGACGGTGTGACCTACACCCACCTCTCCACGATGCCCCAGATGCTCATAGAAGCTATGAAAGCGTTCGGTGCGGGCTCTGGACAGCTGTCGACCCCCGGCATGTCGGAAAAGCTCCTGAAGTACGCCTTCGACCCCACGGTGCAGGAGCTGGCCAAGCAGCTCTATCCGCTCATTGTGACCACCCCGCAGTCGCAGGCCAACTACGGCGAGTTCCTGCGTGGCGTGCTGGCAGCAAAGGGCGGCGCGCTGTGGCACTGCTCAGAGGGCAAGGACCGCTGCGGATGGGGATCGGCTCTGCTCCTGGCTGCTCTCGGGGCCAGCAGGCAGGTCATCGTCGAGGACTTCGACATGTCTAACCAGAGTTATGCCAAACAGGTGGAGGCACTCTCTGAACAGGTGCGCGACAAGGATGGCGGCGCGGCTGCCGTAGACTTCATACAGGCTATGGTGGGCGTGAGCACTCCGAACTTCGAGGCCGCGCTCGACCTGATAGACCAGACCTACGGCTCGATGGAGCAATACCTGGAGAACCAGCTCGGATTCTCCAAGGAAGAGCAGATGCAGCTCAGAGCCAAATACCTCACTGTCGCAAAGTGACAAAAGAATCAAGTGCACTGTCCCCTTTGATTCTTCCTACAGCAATACAGTTGACTTTTCGGTTCACAGCCCCCGCCGCAGACATCAACGGCAGGGGCTGTAATCATTTACGGCGGGAGCCGGCTGCTGCGGCAGTTCGTAACAAGAAGCTATTTTTTCTTGTTCTGCAAATATTATCACCAGGGAAATCTTCAGAAAGCCGTTTCCGTTTGACTGACGAGGCCGCCGCCGATACTTGTCACGCGGCTGAAGTCCTCATACTGTGCCATTACGAAACTCACCAGGGTAACGATGCTCATGAGCACCTGCTTTACCATCATTCTTGTCTTTGCCATAATCTTTTTATTTTTTATTGTTATACTTATTTGTTCTGTTTGACGATGCAAAGTTACGGCGATTTCCGGCTCATTCCAACAAAACAGACGATTTCTGGCAGAGAAGCATGTGGCGCATATACGAAAAATGCGGCAGAAATGGCAATGCTTGCCATTACTGTCGCAGCTTCAGCTTTTCAATCTTTTTATTTTTCACACAGATCTCACTGATCTCACAGATTTTTTTTATCTCACAGATTTCAGCGACTTTGTCGCGATCGCTCCGCATGCTTGCCTGCCGAATCTGTGAGATCTGTGGGATCTGTGTGACCTTCCTTACTTCCTGATCTTGGCAAAGCAGTCCAGGAACATCTCGTTGAGCTTGCTGATGTCGCTGCTGTTGCCGATTAACGGTTCACGGCCATAAGCGTCGATGAACATCTGGCGGGCCTGACCGGCAGCTAAGTAGGACATCTTTCTGTGGTTCGTGAAGGGGATGGGGTTCATGTCCTTGAGTTTCACAAGAATCTCAGACCACAGGGCGTCGGCCTTTGCCTTAGCCTCCTGCTGCTGCTTCGCTTGAGCCTCCTGCTGCTGTTTCGCCTGAGCTTCCTGCTCGCGCTGCTTGATATCGTTCTGTATCTTCTCCCAGACAGTCAAGAACAGTTGTTCCATACGGGGATCGTTGACACCGGGGTAGAAGTCGTACTGAAGGAAGAAGTCCAGATGCGCCTGCCTGGCGGCATCCATAAAGGCGGTAGCATTCTGGGCGTACTTGTCAGCATACTTATCCTGAAGAGCCTTGTACACATCTTCTTTTTGCTTTAGTACCCGCTTATTCTTCTCAATCAAGTATTGGCTGTACACTCTTTCAAGCCACTTCACATCGTCGGCAGATGCCATTGACGGCTCGCGATGGAAATCGTCGAGGAACCACTGATGGATCTCCTCCAGTCCCTGGTCGACGGGTGTCATGGAATCCCATCTGATGTTGCTCTTCAGGCTGTCGCAGATCTTGCGCCAGTTGAACTCGTTGATCCACTGGGTGTCGCCGGCAGTGGCATGCTTCTGGTACTGATAGTCGTCGTAGCGCGGCTGGATCTCCCCGTTAATGATGTCCTCTATATCCTTCATGAAGAAGTAATAGGAATTACTCAGCTTCGGATCCACTGTTCCGGCGGTCACCACGTATTGCAGCAGGGCGCGCACGGCCCGCTCGTCGTTGTAGCCGTATATCTCCTTGAGCATGTTGAGCGCATTGTCGATGGTAGCGCGGTAGTCGGCGCTGCTATTCCTTGCACCCTCTAAGAACCTGTACCACGACTGGTCGATAGGATTCTCAGAACCTACCACGTGCTCCGTACCGTCGCTGGGGTATTTCACCAGCGTCCAGGGGCCTGCCAGTTCGAAGGTCTTTGTGTATTCAGCCAGTTCGTAGCCCAGCACCTTCAGTTTGGCGCCTGCGGTGGCATTGACGGTGAGTTTCAGTTCTGCCTCCAGTTTGAGTTTGTCCTCAGGCTTCTCGGCGAAGGGAGAAAAGGTGAAGTCGGCAGAGGCACCGATACGCGGGCCGACAGATGCCGTCGGGCCAGCCACACCGTAGATCATCACGTTCATACCGAGATAGAGGCCGAAACCTGCTTCTGCGTGTACGGTAGCCTCGGGCTTGATGAGTTCCGCACTGTTCTTCAGTTCGTTGAACTCCTTGATGGCGCTCCAGCCCTTACCGTCTTCGTAGCGCACACCGCCCTTGAAGTTGCTCGCATACTCGTACTTCACGCCGACACGTGCCTCACCCGACACGCCGCCGTCTACCTTCAGATAGAGCTCAGGCTCACACTGCACGCAAACGGGAACGGGGCCCACCCAGAAGGTGAAGGTGTAGGCATTGAAGGTGCAGAGCCTCTTCTTCAGCCTGTCTTTCTTGATCTGCCACGCCTTCTTGAAACCGAAGGTCAACTGTGAGTTGAGGTCTATGCTGCCGTCGAGACCAGTCTCGAACTTCTCAACGTATGGAACGGGGAAGGGTGTCCAATGCACATCGCCGTTGAGGGTGATGAAGTAGTTCAGGTCGAAGTCTAGTTCCGAGGTGAAGTTGACATTGGCAGATGCATCACTGGTCTCGATGATGCCGTCGTCATCTGCTTTGTTGTTGTCGTTATCGTCACTCCCCAGATTGTGGTCGAACTCCAGCTTGTCGTGGAACGAGATGATGCTGCACCGGGCTGAGGCACGCGTCTGGCGCGCTGCCAGCTGGTCGGCGGTCACGAACTGGTATTCACCACTGTTGGCACCGCGTGTGGCTGCGGGCTTGTCGGCGTCGGTATGATAGCCATTGTCGTAGCCGAACGGGTCGGTCATGTGAATGTAGGCAGGATGGATGACGTCATCGCTGTCGATATACTTTGCAGCATAGTCCGGCATCACGATGCCTCCGGAGCGCGTCTGGCCACCCTTGGCTGTCTTGTCCACATAGATGTCGGTGTTCAGCGTCACCTTCTTGTTGCCAACCACCTCGGCCACCGATGCCGGGCGTACGGTAAGGATGTAGTGGTCGCCCGCCTCTCGCTCTGCCAGTGCCAGGCGTGCGTAAGGCAGCTGAGCCTCTGCCTGCCAGATGCCCAGGGGGTGGTTGACGAAACTCGTGATGCCGAGCTTCTCGGCCAGTTCCTTGCTGACGGATATCTCCGTGGTGTCGCTGTTCAGGATCTGCACATCATTGTCGGTGACGAAGTTTTGGAAGGTCAGGCCGTAAGGCTCCAGCAATGCTGTCTCGGCTCCCTCTGGAATCTGCCCATTGTTGTTTGCACTGGTCTCAGCCATGTCGTCTGTGCAGGATGCGAAACAGAAAGTAACTGCGGTAAGCATGCTCATGAGCACGGACTTTACCATAAATGATTTCTTTGCCATAATATATATGTTTTATTTGTTTATACTTGTTTATTAATAATCTCAAAGCTGTGTACCCTTTGTGTGTCAGTAAGGGGCGAAACTGATGTGGTAAGTGCCTCGGGTGAGGCACTGCGAATAAAAAAACTCTTGATTGTTATCTGTATCACTAAGTCAAAGAACAATTTCCTGTGCCTTTTGGGCTTAAGCCGCTTTCCCGATGAACGGGAACCGCTCAAATGTCTGATTGACGATGCAAAGTTACGGTCATTTCCGGCTCGTTCCAACAAAAAGCATGATTTCCTCCAGAGAAGCATGCGGTGCATATACGAAAATTGCGGCAGAAATGGCAATGCTTGCCATAACTGTCGCAACTTCAATTCTGCAATTCTTTTATTTCTCACACAGATCTCACTGATCTCACAGATTTTTTATCTCACAGATTTCAGCGACGTTGTCGCTATCCCTCCGTATGTTTCCCAGCAGAATCTGTGGGATCTGTGGGACACCTCTCACCTCTTACCTCTTACCTCTCACCTCTTGACGGGCAATGTGACGGTAAATTCGGTGTATTCGTCCCAGACGGACTCCACGCTGATGTCGCCGCCGTGGTTTTGGATAATCTCGCGGCTCAGGTAGAGCCCTACGCCCGCAGCCTCCTCGGTGGTCTTGGTGGTGAAGAACGGGTCGAAGACCTTGTCGATAATCGTCTCCTCGATGCCAATGCCGTTGTCGCGGATCTTCAGGATGTATCGTCCTTCTGCCTTGGTGGCGGAGAGGAGTATTTGGGGGACTGGCCCATGATGCTTGACAGAATCGAACGACCTGTCCTCCTGATTCTTCTGTGCCTTTTTCACCACAGCATAGACGGCATTGTCGAGCAGCCCCATGATGGTCCTGCCGAGCAGGTCGGGATTACCGTATATGGGCATACTTTCAAAAGGCAAGTTGAAGACGGTCTGTATACCATATTGCTCTTTCTCTTTGGCATAATGGGTGTTGACTGTCTGCTCGTTCTGTTGCAGCACGGGCAGCAAGTCCATGTCTATATAGCCGCCGGTACGGTCTTTCAGCATCTCCTCCATCGCCTTGAGCGTGCGGGTGGTGTTCTGACCGTGCTGATCCACGTTCTGCAGATTCTCTGTCAGCATGCCCAGTACATCCTCAGCGTCTGAATAGTCGTCTTCGTTGATGACTTCCTTGTTGTTCTCTATATCGGTCTTGAGATCCTTCAGCAGGTCTATCGACATCTTGGAGAAGTTGATGATGTAGTTCATCGGGTTCAGGATGCGGTCGATAAGGCCTTCGGTCAACTGTCCTATCGAGGCCATCTTCTCCTGCCGTATCAGTTCTTGCTGAGCTTGCCGCAGGTCGGCGGTACGCTCCTCCACAATCTGCTCCAGTTTGATTTTGTCGCGTTGCAGTTTCTTCAGGCGATAGCGCATGATGACATAGACCAGCAGAGCCATCAGGAAGAAATAGACGATGACCATGTACCATCGCATCAGCAGCGGATAGGCAATGCTGAAGCCGACAGAGGCCACCTCCGTCAGGGAGCCATTGGCCAGACGGGCCTGTACGGACAGGGTGTATCGACCGTAGGGATGATTCAGGAACTCCACGACCTGGCTCTCGCTCCAGTCGCTCCACCGGCCATCATTGATGCGGTAGCGATACATGGTCTTGCCTGTGAGGGGTGTATAGTCGACGGCATAGATAAAGCGCAGGCTACGCTCGTCGCTCCGCAGCCTGGGCAACGACCGTGGCATTTCTCCATAGCCGCCCCAGAGCACACTGTCGGTGCCCATGACGATGGAGCGGAAGCGCACACGGCGACCGGTCGTAAGCGTATCGAGGTCTTGCTGTGATGCATCCACGACGACGAGAATGTCATCGCTGCCGAGCCAGACCTTGTCGCCATCACGGTACTGGGCCTTGATCTCCATATCGCCGAGAGGGAAGAGCAGATGCTTCGGCAGACTGTCGACGGGCTCTGCGGTCCGGGCAGGTGCCACGCCCCTGGTCTCTCCATGCACATTCTTCATCCACAGCCGGCCCCCGGCATCCTTTCGGATTTCGGTCACAAGCGGCAGGTCATCTACCCGGCTGACCGTTCCCGACTGATAGAGATAGACTCCGTCGGGTTCTCCTGCATAGATTCGATCGCCATCCACCAGCAGAGCTGCCGTGGAGTTGGACGTCAGACGGCTGATGGTACCGCCGTGTGCAATTCGAAAGATGCCGCTGGAAGTAGCGGCCAGCAGTCCCTGACGGTCCTCACATAAAGCCCAGCAGATATTATTGATGCCTGCCACGCGCTTCGCATGCCTCGACGCCACGGTATAGAGACCATTGGTGCCGCCTACATATATTCTCCCGTCAAAGGAGGTGATGGCGCGCACCTCGCCCGTCAGACCGTCCTTGGGTAGCATGTAGGTATAGACTGAAGGCAGCCCGATGGCGAAGATGCCATGTGCCGTAGCCCCCCAGAGGATGCCGTGGCCGTCGTATGCCACGTAGGCCACCTGGTCGGAACAGAGGCCATTCTCCTCGGTGATGGTGTAGAGCGTACGGCCCTCCTTGTCGGTAACCAGCAGCCCGTGGTCTTTTCTTACCTTCACCAGCAGTCCGCCGTCCAGTTCTTCTGTCTGGGTGATGTCCTCCAGAACGACCTGACGGTCTCCTCTGAGCAGGGCTTCGATGGAGATGATTTCCGATTCCACCCCGGCATGGAAGTCGGTGGCAGCCTTTTCTTTCAGGGTCACCCGGTCGTTCGGTCCTATCTCGTAGATGCCGTTGTCGCCGGCCACGAACATCAGCCTACCCTCTTTCTCGAAAATTTCCACTACCTCACCCTTGAACTGTCCTGTCTTGCCTACTTGCCGGATGGTCAGGTTGCCATTGGCTGTTTTCTCCAGCCGACCCAGGAAATTGTAGCTGCCTACCCATATCCGGCCGTCGCTGGCCCGATAGACCACGGTAACGCGATTGATGCCCGGCGTATAGAGCATCCGCCATTGCGCACGGTCATAATAGAGCAGTCCGTGGAAGTTGGCCACATAGACAGTGCCGTCACTGCCTATCTCAATATCGAAGTTGCGGTTGTGTCCTCCATACTCCTCAGCTGTATAGTTGCGTATCAGCGGCAGGCCCTGGGCGCGAAGGAATTGAGAATTGAGAATTGAGAGTTGAGAATTTACCACCGCGCTGAAGAGCATGCAGCATACTATAAGCACGCGGCGCACAACAAGAGCGGTAGCAAATTCTTCATTCTTCATTCTTCATTCTTAATTCTCCTATACGGTATTCCCTTCCCCACATAGAAATCCCATTCCTCCTGAGTGAAGTTGCGCTTCACTCGCTGACGGATGTGCTCGGCGATGACAGGCAGTGATATCAGATGCTCTGAGACTGTGCCCTTGTTGTCGCCCGTCCAGATGTAGTCCTTATCATTAGTAAAGGTGAAATCGGTGAGCCACGAGTCGGCCTGGAACAGCGTGATGGGCCGTATCTGCAGGTCGCTGATCATCCAGAAGAGCATTTTTCCATCGTAACTGGAGGAGTAGAGGTGGTTGTCAATCATTTTCAGCCGGGTCACTTTCGACAGATGGCCGGCGAGTTTGCGCACCTTTCCATTAGAATGGGAAAGCCAAATGCTGCCATCGGCCATGCCGTACACCATCTGGGAAGAGCCACTGACAAAGGCTGTGACCTGGCCTGAAACGGGAACCTTCTCGCTGCGGATATGGTTGAGACTGCCCACCGAGTGCATCCGCCCGCGATGGTCGAACAGCACGGGCCTGTCGTGATGCTGGCCTGTACTGACAACTGTGAAGTCGAGAGGACGCGTGCCAATCACTTTGTCGGTGGCTATGTCGTACATGCCTATGCTGTTCTCGCCGATGATAAGCAGCTGGCGCTCTTCGGGCATGGGTTGCAGACTGAAGGGACGGAGTATGTTTTCAAGGAAGACCACCCGTGTCTGACTACCGTCGACCACCACCAGATGACCCGTATGGCTGACGGCATAACTCTTTCCGGTTCTTGCAGAGAAAACGTCACGGAAGCAGTAGTTACGGTCATCGAAAAGGCGCTTGGTCTTCATCCGGTTTCCCTCCAGCTTGTGATGCAGCAGTTCGCCACAGGTACTCACTGTTAGCAGACAACCATCCTGCTTAGAGATGTCGACACCTGTAATCCTGCCATTGTGGATGCTCCAACTGCGCTTGCTCCCGGCAGCCTGTGTGAGGGCCTGATAAACCGATGAGCTGTAGAGATTGCCGCCGTTCTCGCTGGTATAGAGATAGGCGGCGTATGCCAGCATCGTGCCTAACTCCGTGTCGCCACTGCGGTAGATGGCATACGACTGTGAGCCGAGGGTGCGCCCTAATGAGATATAATTCAGCGTATCTGCCACCTGACGGGCATGCTCGGCTAACTGGCGCTGATGCTCTGCCAACTGGTAGGATGCCTTTGCCTCCTCAGCCGAAGCCTCAGCGGCAGCCTGCGCCCGCAAAGCGTTCTGCCGCTCGGCCTCTGAGCGCAGGGTCATCCTTTGGGCAATCTCCGACTGGCGGATAGCCTCGCGGCTACGCTCCTCCGAGAGAGCCTGCTGACCGTAGGCTAACTCTTCCATCTGCTTGCTCACCCTGCGGTCTACGACCGACTGCTGCTCCTGCTTGCGCAGCGTGCTGAGTTGTGATTCCAGCTGCCTGATGCGCTCGCTGTCGCCATGCCGCACATAAAGCCCCGCCACCACTGATCCTGTCAGTAGGGCAGCCATGCATCCGATGGCGATACCGCTTTTTATCTTCTCACCTCTCACCTCTTATTACTCCCGATCTCCCACCTCTCATTTTTTCTGAAGACAACGAATTAAAACGAATTTCACGAATTTCACGAATTGTTTTTGATTTCACGAATTGTTCGCCGCAAGCGGCGGTTGCCTGCGCGTAGCTAATTCGTGTCATTCGCGAAACATAATGTTTCATTCGTGTAATTCGTTTTAATTCGTGCAATTCGTGCAATTCGTTTTAATTCGTTGTTTCAAAAGGAAAGTGGGAAAATTCAGTTACCTCTTGCCTTTCACTTCCTTTTCAGCACCACCATCGTGATGTCGTCGTGCTGTTCGGCACCGGCCACGAAACTGTTGATGCCGGCCTTGACCTCTTCGATGACTTGCTGGCTGTTCTTGCCCGGCAGCCGTGAGAGCATGGCGTCGAGCCGCTCTGTGCCAAACTCTTCGTGCTCCAGGTTCTTGGCCTCGGTCACACCGTCGGTATACATCACCAGGGCGTCGCCGCAGTCCAACTGCAGGGTGGCTTCCTTATAGACAGCACCGGCGAGGGCACCCATGAAGAGATTGCCTTGCTTCGGTATCGGCTCTACCGTGCCGTCGGCCCGCAGCACGCGGGGCGGATTGTGACCGGCATTGCAATAGGTGAGACGGCCTGTCGAAGTGTTGTAGATGGCATAGAACACGGTGACGAACATGTCATCCACGGAATAGGTGGCCAGCAGGCTGTTGGCCTCCGTCAGGCATTCTGCCGCACTGGTGCGCTGTGTGCCTTTTGAGTGGATAATCATCTGGCTGGCAGCCATGAACAGGGCGGCGGGGATGCCTTTGCCGCAAACGTCGGCTATCACCAAGGCGATGTGATCGTCGTCGACACGGAAGAAGTCATAGAAGTCGCCACCGACATCCTTGGCCGCCTCCATCGAGGCATAGATGTCAAGTCTGTCGCTGATTTCGGGGAAGGGCGGGAACACCCTTGGCAGGAAGTACTGCTGTATCTCGCTGGCCGAGGTCAGGTCTTCCTTCAGCGATACCAGTTCGGTATGCTCCTCCTGGCTCTCATGCACGTAGTGAATCTGTTCGATGGCCTTCTCGATCGTCCGGCTCAGGTCGTCCATATCGATAGGTTTCGTGGCGAAGTCGAAGGCACCTTTGTTCATGGCCTCGCGAATGTTCTTCATTTCGCCGTAGGCACTCACCATGATGACCCGTATAGCGGGATTGCGCATCTCATTCACCTTAGCCAGAAACGTCAGACCGTCCATCACAGGCATGTTGATGTCGCAGAGCACAATCTCAATGTCAGGGTTGTCGGCCATGACAGTAAGAGCTTCCAAACCATTGCGGGCGAAGAAGAATTCATATTCACCAGCCCTGATCTTACGCCTGAAGTACTGTTTCATCAGCAACTCAATAGATGTCTCGTTGTCGACGCTCAATATCTTTATTGCCATAGTAGAATAGTTTTCGTACCATACTTAAGTTTCCACTCCCCATTATTTCGAAAGACAACGAATTAAAACGAATTTCACGAATTGTTTTTGATTTCACGAATTGTTCGCCGCAAGCGACGATGGCCTGCGCGTAGCTAAATTCTTGCGTCCCTTCGGTAGCAAGCGGCAGAGCCGAGCGCGTGTAATTCGTAAAACATGATGTTTCATTGGTGTAATTTGTTTTAATTCGTCCAATTCGTGTAATTCGTTTTAATTCGTTGTTTCAAAAAAAGTGTGATAGGTCCGGCTTCCTTACAAGTCTCTCGTGTAGAGAGCCCTGTATTCGGCGGGGGTGAGGCCCAGGGCGTCTACCAGTTTGCGCTGCATGGTGCGCACGTGCTTGAATCCGGAATCCTCGGAGATGGAGGCGATGCTGTAGTTGGGTTTCTCGCGCAGCAGGCGCATGGCCGCCAGCAGCCTGAGGTTGTCGATATAGGCCTGGGGGGTGCGGTACATCGACTTGTTGCGGAAGAGCTTCTCGAGGCGCTCCATGCTGACGCCTATCACCTTGGCAAGGGCAGCAGTGTCGAAATCGGGGTCCAGGTGGAGACGCTCTCCCTCCACTCTGGTCTCGACGATGGCCATCAGCTGTCCGTCGTCGCGGAGGTCGGCATTCTGCATTCGTTCCATATTCATGTCGATGAGTTCGCGGGCCACTTCGACGCGCTGGCGGAATTGCAGGTCGCCCTCGATACGGTCGGAGAGGTCGAGATTGCGCGACATCAGGCGCACGAACTGCTCCCTGGTATAGTCGAGCTGCTTCTTAAGTTCGGCATTCTCGGCCCGCAACTGCTCGATTTCCGCCTGTAGCTGTTTCAATTCTTCACTCTTCATCCTTCACTCTTAACTCTCCTGTTCAAAAAGCATGAAAAATCCGCCAATCTCAAACACATCCTTCAGCTTGTCGCTGACATGGGTCATGATACACCGTCGGCCGATGTCGTGCTGGTGCTTGTAGATGCCGATAAAGAGGCGAAGCCCGCTCGACGAGATATATTCCAGTCCGCTACAGTCAATCTCTACGTCGTGGTCTGTCTGCTGGGTCAGCGGAGCCAAGGCCTTCTTTGCTTTGATGCAGGCGATATTGTCGAGTTCGCCACAGAGCAATGCCACCAGCCGGTCGTTCTTTTCTGTAATACTAATCTCCATACCTTTTATATATTTACTATTTGACGATTTACTATTTCTTGGTCAAGTCAAGCGCATAGCGAGTCCGATTTGTTTACGATTTGGCGATTTTACTATATTGCAGCGGTAGCAAATTCTTCACACTCCTAATGTTTTACAGACGGTCAGGATGTTCTTCCCGTCCTGGCGGCGATAGGCCATGCCGTCGGTCAACTTACGGATGTAGTGAATGCCGAGACCGCCGATGGCACGCATTGCCACGGGCAGCGTCAGGTCGGGCTCAGGATGCCGGGTGGGGTCGAAGGGGATGCCGTCGTCGGCGAAGGATACGTAGAGTCTGCCATCCTCCTGCCAGGCGCATAGTTCAATCATGGTAGCTCCGCTGTAGTTCACAATATTAGCCACGGCCTCTTCGACTACCAGGTGCAGGTTCTGCGCCTGACGCTCGCTGAGTCCGGCATCATCGGCGATGGAGAGCGCAAACGCTCTGGCGCGTCGTACCTCGCCCATTTCCACTTTTAGTTCTAGTCTCGTCATCGTCGTAAAAACGCTGATACCGACTGCAAAGATAGTTTATTTTTTTGAATCAGGCAAAATAAAGAGGAATAATTTGTCTGTGACCTTGCGGGTAGGGACTGAAAGTTATCTCGGAGCTTCAGAAACTTGAGTATTTTGTCAGTTCGTCAAAGCTGTCTATGAGATAGTCGGCTCCGGCTGCTTCAAGCTCCTTTCGAGTTCCGTTTCCGTAGGTCACGCCACAAGTTTTCGCTCCTGCGTTCTTGCCCATCAGGATATCCACGTTCATGTCGCCTACTACAAGAGCCTCACATGTCTTGAATCCCATAGCGGAAAGCGTATTCAGGACTGGTTCGGGGTTGGGCTTTGCTTTCACCACGTCATCTGCGCCTACCAGCATAGAGATGTATTCCGCTATCCCCAGGTCGTGTGTCAGCTCAGACAAGGACTGGTGCCAGCGTGACGATGCTATCGTGAGTGTCAGTCCCTGCTCTTTCAGAGCCATCAGCGTTTCCCTAACCTTAGGGAACAGCTGTGGCTTCATCATCTGCAGGTTTTCCTGGAAGATTCTCCTGTAGGTATCGGTGCATAGCCTGATGGTTTCCTTGCTCTCATTCGGATAGAGTGCCTCGAAGCAGCCGTCAAGAGGCAGTCCTATCTTGGAAGCACACTCGTCGTCGGTGCAATCAGGCAAGCCTAATTCTCGGATGGTCATCTGCATCGTCGTAACGATATTCCGTCGGGTGTCACCCAATGTGCCGTCAAAGTCGAATATTATCAGTCTGATCATAAATCCATGATTGACTTCATTTAATAATGTTATCCTGAAAAATCCCTTTACCTTATTCTTCTTTACCTACCTCTCAATCCAGCGGAATCTCCGGGTGCTGCACAGCCAGGGGCAGGCCCTTCTGCGAGAGGTAGAACATATAGAGGATGACAGGCTTCGTACCACGGTTCTCGCCGTGGTGGATGGTGTTCACCATCTCTACGACGGGCTCACCCTCATGCACCGTTTTCTCCTTGCCGTCCTGTCCGATGATGGTCAGCTCGCCCTGCACCAGTATGCCGTAGTTCATCACGGGATGATGGTGCCAGCCCAGTTTCTTTCCGGCAGGGAACACATACTTCATGGCCACCAGCTCCGGACGGCCCTGCAGGTAGTCGGGCAGCTCCACGCCGTCCCAGCTCTGCGAGGTGCGGATCAGCTCGGTTGACACTACCTGCTCTACAGGGTTGTCCTCCTGTGCCTTGGCCTCCTTACAGGAGGTCAGTGAGATACTCATTGTCGTTGTGCCGCAGATGGTAAGGATGGCGGCAAGCATCCATTTGCTAATCTTTTTCATTGTCGTTTTGGTTTTTATATATAATTGCGGGCAAAGTTACAAATAATTATTCATTCTTACAATAGTAGAGGCAAGATTTGTAGTGTTTTCAGACGAAATTTGAAGTGTTTCGGACAAAATTGGAAGCGACTGCTGACGGTCTGGACTGCCTGTGCCGACGTGATGAGCACCCCGACCTTTTTTTTCGATGCCACTCTTGCCACTATGCCAAACACGCTGATTATCAGGTGTTTATCTGTTGTAACAGTAGTGGCAAGAGTGGCAAGAGAAATGGTTTTGTTGCCACTGCGTAATTTGTTGATAGTCAGCGCGTAACGCGCTTAGTGGCAACAGTGGCATGAAAATCCGTGCAAACAGTTTTCAGACGGGGCCGCATCTGCATCGGGCCGTCCCTATGATCAGTCCTGCGGCTGGACCGTCGAAAGAGTCAAACAACTTGGTTGGTCCAGGCGGTGGAACTGTCAGAAGTATGGCATCCACGGGTGATATGTCCTGAACCTGTGGCGTTTTAACTTCAATAACTTCTTTAACTTCCGAAACATGAGTACATTATTGAGATACAAATATATCAAAGTCTTTGTTATAGGCAGGCGACTGTATGGACAGCAGGTTGAGCACGGAGTGGAATACGAAGTGCTGGTCGATGACGGCAGGCAGGCTTTCCTGGGGCTTGTAGCTTCTGAAGCCTTCCGAAGTCCATACCAGGAATGGTATCTCGTATTGCTCCCTTGGTGCCAGTCGCATGGGCAGGCCGTGCATGAACATCTTGTTCTCACCGAGCGACTCGCCGTGGTCGGACACGAAGAGCATGGCCGACCTCCAGCCGTCCAAGGACTTCAGCATGTTGATAAGACTGTCCAGCAGGAAGTCGGTGTAGCGGATGGTGTTGTCGTAGGCATTGATCAGTCTGCCGGGGTTCTTCTGGCCCTCTTCGACATTCTCAGCCACGGGCTTGTACACCTCGAACTCCTTGGGGTACTTGTCGGCGTATTTTGGACCGTGGCTGGTGCTGGTGTGCAGCACAATCAGCACCTTGTTCTTCGGGCTGGACTCTATGCGCTGGCGGAGCCCCTGGAGCAGAATGCCGTCATAGTAGACATTCTCACCGGGATACTGCTCGCCCAGGGCCTCGTTGGTGAGGTACTCACCGATATGTATCGGAGGCTCCCCCCAGTTGGATGTGCGCCACGTCACGTCGGCCCCTGTCCTGTAGGCATAGTTGGGCAGCAGCTCGTAGAGGCTCTCGCTGTCCTTGGGCTCGAGGATGGCCTTGGTGCCTGCCGTGGTGTAGGTGGCGCACGATGTGGCCTGATACACTTTCAGCCCCTCCTGCTTCGACAGCAGCGGATTGGTGTTGCGCCCATATCCGTAGAGCTGGAAATTTGCCTTCCTGGCCGACTCGCCAATGACGAGCACCACCACAGCCTTCTCCGTGTCGGCTATCCTGCCGTCGGGCAGCTTGATTTCCTCGGCCTGCTCGTCCTGGCTGAAGCTGACGATGCGGCACGTGTTCACAAGATACGACCACGGCTGGAGCAGTCCGCCCAGCTCAGTGTCGTGCTGGCTTACCCACAGTGTCTGGCTGATGTTGGCCAATGCCGTAACAACGGCGATGGCCAGCGAGCATCCGCAGTAGAGTGCCAGCTGCCTGGCCTTCCCCAATACCACGGGCTGCAGGAGGCAGAACAGGGCTGGGAGTGCTCCCGCGCCAAGGATTGTCAGCCACAGCGGCCAGCTGAAGAATCCCGATGCCTCAGAGTAGCGAGTGTTGAATACGTTCTCGATGGTTGTGGCATCAATGATCACATTGTAGGTGAGGATGAAGTAGACGGCCGTGGCGTTGATGAGTGCGAATACGGCCAGCAGGATGCGCCCGACAGTCCTCATGACGTACATCGTGAGACAGGTCATCATGAAGTTGAGCGACAGCATGATCACGGCCAGCGACACCATCAGCGCGACCTGGCCGCCGGTACTCTCATTGCTGTTGTCGGCGACATAACGGAAGAACGGTATGTTGTACAACAGCAGAGTTCCTATGCTGACGATGCACGAAAAGGCAAACAGCGAAACGGGTTTACGTAACAGACTCTTCATATTTATAAATTGAGTCCACTTTTTAAGGTGGACTCAATTGTCAGGTTTACTTCTTTATCTTGTAGATACGGAATGCCGTGGCGGGCAGCTCATCGTTGATGACTGTCGACTTCTTGCCGGCCTCCAGCTTCAGCGTGCCGCTCTTCGGGGTGATCTTCTCCGGCTGGTCGAGGGTGTTCTCGTCGTCCATGCCGTTGTGGCATAGGGTGATGGTCTCTGCCGTGCGCTCACCCTTCATGCCTGTCAGGCTGATGGTGACGGGCTGTGCCTGCTTCGAGGTGTTCACCACCTTGACGATGACCTCGCCCGTCTGGCTGTCGAACACGGAGGAAGCGAACAGTCCGTCCTGTCCCGGCTGTCCTGCCACGGGCTTCTTGTCCATCGTCAGCTGCAGCACGTTGGTGCCCTTGTTCTTGGCGAAGAGCTGCTGCACGTAGTAGCTCACCGACTTGAACGAGCGCAGGTTGTCGAACCAGATGGCATCGGGGCGCCACTGCCAGCCGTCGACGTGGGCGAAGAGTGGGGCATAGGTGGCCATGTGAACGATGTCGGCATTACGCTCGATGCCCGTCATGTGGGCAGCCTCTAAGAGTGAGGTGTAGTAGTGGTTCCACTTGTGCTTGTTGGCACCGTGGCAGGCATACTCGCCGGCGAACACCTTCGGGCCCTTGCGGTCGTAGCTGTCGTAGCGCAGGCCGTGGCTGAGGAACCACTCCTCGTTGCGGTAGTAGTGCTCGTCGTAGAGGTCCACCTTCAGCTCCTTCATGCGGGGCTGCAGCAGGTCGAAGTCCCAGCCCTCGCTGTTGGGGCCTGTGGTGCCGATGAGCTTCAGCTGTGGGTACTTGGCACGCAGGGCGGCGTTGAATTTCTTCAGGCGCTCGGTGAACACGGGGCCGTAGCCGCCGTGGGCGTCGTCGTAGTCCCACTGCTCGTTGCCCACGCCGAGGAACTTCAGGTTGAAGGGCTCGGGGTGGCCCATCTCGGCGCGCACCTTACCCCACTTGGAGTCTGCTGGGCCATTGGCGAACTCCACCAGGTCGAGGGCGTCCTGGATGTAGCTGTCCAGGTCGTCGAGGGCCACATGCACGCCGGGCTTCGTCGGGTCGGGGTTCTGGAACTGGCAGCTCAGGCCGCAGGAGATGACGGGCAGCGGCTCGCAGCCGAAGTCCTCGCAGAGCTGGAAGAACTCGAAGAAGCCCAGTCCGTAGGTCTGGTAGTAGTCGGGGAAGAAGCGGTGGGGGAAGGTGTAGTGCCAGCGGTTCTCGTTCAGCGGGCGGTTCTCCACCGGGCCCACCGAGTTCTTCCACTGGTAACGGCTCTCCAGGTCGGTACCCTCCACGATGCAGCCGCCGGGGAATCGGAACACGCCGGGCTTCATGTCGGCCAGGGCCTGTGCCAGGTCCTTGCGCATGCCGTTCTCACGGCCTTTCCAGGTGTCCTTCGGGAAGAGTGAGATGTGCTCCACGTCGGTGGTCGTAATCGGGTCTTTGCCGTTGGCGAGCAGATAGATGCGCAGGGCAGCCTTCGCATCGGTGCGGGGCGACTTCAGCTCGGCGGTGTATTTCTTCCACTCCTTGCCGCTCACCGTGATGGTGGTCTTCACGAAGCGCTGGTCCTCGTCCATCGTGTTGTTGTCCACGAGGCTCACCTCCAGTACCGACTTGCCACCCTCCGGGCAGCGGGCCCAGACGGAGAAGCGGTACGAGGCATCCTTCTTCACGCCGATGCCGAAGAAGCCCTCGTTCTCCAGACCCGTGTACTTGTCGCGGTGGCCGGAGTACTTCAGGCGTACGAAGTGCGGATTGCGCTCGAAGGGACCGTCGTCCTCCACCTCGAACTTTCCAAAGGCCCTCCAGCCCATCAGGTGCTGGGGAAACTCGAACGAGCGATTCTTCACCATCTCGGCATACAGGCCGCCGTCGGCGGCGTAGTTGATGTCTTCGAAGAAAATGCCGTACATCGTTGACTGTACGGGTGCGCCAAGCTTGGCAGTCTTTACCTCCATCTCATGGCTCTGAGCCGACAATGTCAGGGCGGAGGCGAGTGCAACAGCACTTGATAGAACTTTAAGTTTCATCATTCTGGTTTTTATAAGTTACTAGTTATAATTACTCTTCGTGATGCAAAATTAGTTAAAAAATTGCTGAAAAGCTTGCTTTTCTCGGATAAAAGCAGTAATTTTGTGAATTATTAAGATATGATAGGCTGAAATAGAGGCTAACCATACCGAATACATTAGTTAAAGGATATGAAGAAGATTTTAGTAGCAGAAGACAATGACAGCAACTTTATCCTGATGACGTACATCCTGAAGAAGTACTATCAGTTTGAGCGTGCCAAGAATGGCAGGGATGCTGTGGAAATGGTTGAAAAGGGCGGCTATGATATCGTTCTGATGGATATCAAGATGCCGATTATGGACGGACTGGAGGCCACCAAGGCCATCAAGGAGCGACATCCCGACCTGCCGGTGGTGGCACTGACGGCCAATGCCTTCGACAGCGACCGCCAGCTGGCCCTTCAGGCCGGGTGCGACGATTTCCTCTCGAAGCCAGTAAGCAGCGACTTGTGCATCAAGACCATCAGGAAGTTCGTGGGCGAGTGAGATGACACGAAAAAAGAGGCTCCGGGTAGCCTCTTTTTTTTGTGTGATCCGTTTGGGATTCAGAATTTGAAACAGATAGGAATAAATCTGAAATGATTTGCTTTGTAAATCAGGTATTTACAAGGTTAAATATATTAAACCGTTTCAAAAATGTGGTGCAATAATATGGTTTGGTGGTGCAAAAAGAGTACCTTTGCACCACGTTTTAAACACGCTTTAATAATATAATAATAGGTATGTCAGTATCTACAATAAACAGCTAAAGTTAGATATAGACACTGAAATTGACGCAATGGAAACAGCGTATCGCCAATTGTGTGAGGTCAAAGACAAAACTCGTATTACTGCGGAAGAATTTGAAGATGCTATATCGCAGGTTCTTCACCCTCAGAAGAATGTAAAGGCTCTGACAGAACTTACGCTCATAGACAGATTTTCCAAATTCATTGAAGACGGATTGCGTGATGGTGACTTTGGCGAGGGCAGACAGAAACATTATAAGGTGTCATTAGGTGAACTCACCAGATTTCTTACTATCCAGCATCGGCTAAAGGTCACCCCTTCGGAATTCGACGCAGATGACCTGATGGATTTCCGACAGTTCCTATTTGACGAATATAAATATGTTGAAAAGCATAAGAGTCTGTATGATATGTTCTCTGCAAGGAATATTCCAACAGAACGCCGTGACCAGAATACCGTTGCTACCAAAATGAAAAAAATCCAAGCATTCTTTAATGAACTGATAGAGAAGGGGGAACTTTCAGCCTCTCCATTTATTCATTTGGGTAGGAACAAGAAACGAACGATGATGCGTGAGTCATACGACCCACCAGTATTTCTCCTTCAAGATGAGTTTCTGAAGGTAAAGGATACTGAAGTTCCTGATACGTTACAGGAAACTAAGGACGCTTTCATCTTGCAATGTGCCTTCGGCTGTCGCATTAGTGAGTTTAAACGGCTGTCTATGGATAATATAGCTGTGTCGGATGATGGCGTCATGTACATTCATTATCTGCCAGAGAAAACTCTGAGAGAGAATATCGCACGTAAGGAGATAGAGGAACTATCTTCATACGGTTGTCAAGAAAGCAGCCCAGGCATTGGCAGATTGGGCGCATTGCACAGCATCAATCTTCAGTCGTGATGTGGAACAAACCATCGGTCATGGCATCATTGCCCAATGCCATCTTAACGACCTCAATCCTCATGTCGAGTCCGACCGGCAGGTGGCAGCAAGCAGTATCGCTGATATGGCAGACTCCATTGTTGGTAGAATTGGTAAATTTCAGTGGGAAATTGCCGTTGCCCGCATCGGCCAGCTTGCATCAGAAATGAGATTGTCAACGGGTGGTCAATCCATTGGTGGCAGTAATGGCCGCTCGGCCCAATAGGACGCTTGCTCAAGCAAGAATGCAGACGAGTTAACGAACTGGGATGGAACAAAGAAGAAAGGGCTTGGGTGGTAATGATAGCTGAAATATATTTGAAAGATGCGGAGAAATGCCGCATCTTTCATTTCCATTGACTTAATAAACTCTAAAAAACAAGTAATTATTGCTTTGATTGAAGATTTTTCACTAACTTTACACCCAAACAACAAATCTGAATGATATGCAAGACGTAAATCGCCTAAAATTAGTGCTGGTAGAACAGAAAAAGACCAGCAAGTGGCTGTCAGAAGAACTGGGGGTGAATCCATCCACCGTTTCCAAATGGTGTACGAATTCCTCGCAGCCAGATATTGAAACTTTGGCTAAGATAGCAAAGCTATTGGAAGTCGGCGTCGAGGAATTGTACAATAAGAAGTTTATGGATTCCGTATGAGTTCGTCAAAGTACAAGATGGATGTGATATTCGGGTATAGGCGGAGTATAGGCAGAGCGTAAAGCGAGTTTATACCCTCTGAGGTGGCTCGAAGACAGTAGAAAACAAAGCCTCTCCTAAGAGAGGCTCTAAGCTCACGAGACGCGAGTGTAAGATAAACTTCGGCTTGGATATTGCCTTATTGTGAATAGTAACTCACAAAATGGTATCTTATTGGGTGCAAATTTACGAATTATGTTTGACATAAACAAATAAAACTGATAAAAATGACGAAAATATTGGCTTTTGACCCTGGAACCAATTCTTTAGGAATGGTTTGTAGAGACACCATGAACGATAACCTCATGGAACAGATTACGTCTGGAGTGGATATTATTCGAGACAACACAGAACGTGACAAACGAGGGCGGCACAGCTCTGCTGCCGCGCAAAGACGCTCTTTCCGTAATGCCAGAACCAGATACCGTTCAGTTAAACGCAGAAAGCAGGCCACCCTAAAATTGCTCATTAAGCACAACTGTTGTCCTTTGGATATGGAGTCGTTGAATAAATGGAGGTTCGACGATGACGAAAAAGGCTATGACAGAACATTCCCTGTTCAGAATGTCGCTTTCATGAAATGGATAAACTTCGAGTTCGACATTGACGGCGAAGTGGTAAGGAGTGTCTATCGCCTAAGAGAAATACTTGCCACAAAGCCTCTTGACTATTCAAAGCCAGAGTCGTATATTATCTTGGGAAGGGCTATTTACAGTATCGCTGTTAGACGTGGATTCAAGAGTAGCCGCCTGGCAATTGTAACTGATAACGAAGATGAAGAGCAACCTGAACTTCAGAAATCCGAAGAGGAATTGTCTGCAGGCCTTACTCAATATATGAGGGAATACAACTGCCCCACAGTTGGTGCTGCTTTCTCCAGAATGGAACGAGTGGATAAAATACGTATCCGTGCAAACAATGACTATAAACCTATTCGCAACCAGCTAAAAGAAGAGATACGGAAAATATTTGAAGTTCAGAAACTCGACACTGGGAGTGAGCTTTACAAATGCCTGATGTCAGAGAAGAAGCATGAAGGAACCATCTTCTATAAGAAACCGCTAAAGTCGCAAAAGGGAAAAGTAGAGTATTGTACATTGGAACCACACAAGAGAAGATGTGCCAAGAGCCATCCCGCCAACGAATTTAATGTTGCATGGCAACTGCTGAACAACATCAAGATAAAGCGTGACAACGGATGGGAGAGCATATCTCTCGACTTAAGGAAGACCATTTACAACAAACTGTTTGTGCGTAACCAAAAGCACTTCGATTTTGCAGAAATCAAAGAACTGCTGAAAAACGAACTACACACTCAGTTGGAATATAAAGTCAGCATCAATTATAGCGATAAGAAAAGCGTGCCAGGGTGTCCAGTCACATATTATCTTCAGAAGATCCTTGGCCCTTCATGGGAGACGGAACGGATACAAGGTACCAAGAAGCATCTGACGCATGCCCAGAGGAGGAAGAATCTTTCATTGGAAGCAGAAGGTCACCTTACTGAATATACTGCAGAAGATATCTGGCACATTTGCTATGAGTCGGACGAGAAGCAGTTTATCAAGGACTTTGCCAAGAACGCTCTTGGTCTGCCACCCGCAAAAGTCATCAGCATGGGAGCCTTGTGGGAGAATATTCAAGACGGCTATGCCAATCTCAGTCTTTGTGCACTCAAGAAAATCAATCCTTTCCTGGCAAGGGGCTACAAATATTCTGATGCCGTCATGCTGGCAAATCTGCCAAGTATCATGGGGGAAGGTCTCTTTCAGGAGAAAGAGCAAGAGATAGTGGAACTGATAGACAAAGAAAGGGCAGCCATCTCGAACGAGAATAGAATCTATGACATCACGAACAAATTGATATCCGACTACAAGTCGCTAAAGATGGAAGACCTCGCCTTTGCCGAGCACAACTACGACTATTTGCTGCAAGAAGACGACATTGCTGATGTGAAGAAAGCTTGTGCTGAAAACTATGGCAAAGAGTGGGCCGCATTGACGAATGACCAGCAATCAGCAGTCGTATCGCAAGCGGCAGAGTTGTATCAGGAGTTTTTCTTTAGCAGTAAGCGCGACTATTACAAACGCGTCAACATGTCTGAAGCCATAAAGAAGGTGTTGGCAGATAAGTATCCTTCCCTCACCATGAACAAATTGAATAAACTCTACCACCACTCCGACAATGCCTATTATCCCTCTGCTCATGAAAACGAAAACGGGATTCTTCAATTGGGTAGTCCTGCCAGAGGCAATCTTAAGAACCCAACAGTTTTGAAGGTGCTTTATAAAATCAAACAGAACGTCAATAAGCTATTGGCGAATGGAGATATAGATTCTGACACCATCGTTGTTGTTGAAAATGCCCGCGAAGCACTCAACGACTTCAATATGCGTTGGGCGATAGAAGAATATAACAGCAAGAGAGAACGGGAAAACAAAGCTATCGAAGATGCTCTCACTGATCTGGCCAAGGAATACCATTTAGCCTTGCCAAAGGATTGCGTGGCAATAGCACGACTCGCATTATATCAGAACGAGAACTTCACGCCCTACAATCCCAATGAATCAAGACGACTTTACGACAAGTTGTATGAAAAGTACAAGTTATGGTTAAAACAGGGTTTCTTCGATTTCTATACAGGACGCCCCATAACTGTGAGCGAGCTGTTCTCCCCAGACAACCTTGTAGAAGTTGACCATATTCTGCCTGTCAGCCAATCGTTCGACGATTCTATATCCAACAAGGTGCTGAGCAGTTCCAGATATAACAGCACTATCAAGGGTACCAAATTGCCTTGCGAACTGCCAAACTACTATGTTGACACTCCCGACGGCACTGCCATTATCCATCGCATCCGTGAGATAGAGGAAAAGGTGAAATATCTGGAAGAAAAAGTTATCTATTGGAAAGGTCGTTCATCAAGAGCTGCCGACCCTGATTCGAAGAACAGTGCCATCAAGCAAAGGCACTTATGGCAAATGGAATACGACGAATGGAACCAACGGCTCACGAACCTTACTGCCAAAGAGATTACGCCCAACTTTCGTCACAACCAGTTGAACGATACGCGAACCATATCCAAGTATGCGTATCATTATCTGAAGTCGGTATTTGGGCGAGTAGTGGTGCAAAGAGGTCAGACAACTGCCGTCTTCCGTAAGATATTCGGTTTCCAGGATGCCTACGAGAAGAAAGACCGTAGCAGACATACCCACCATGCCATTGATGCATTGACGCTCTCACTCATTCCATACGGACCAAAGCGCGAGAGAATGATGGAACTGTGGTATCAGATTCAAGAAGCCCACAGGTTCAAAGACTATGATTTAGAACGACAGTTGAAAGACAAACTGGAAAGAGAAAAAAAACTTTGCGGTTTAGGATGTTACTCTCCTAACGAGGTTGTTCAATACATTGAGGATACTACGCTTGTACGAAACGATGCCACCAACAATGCGCTCACAAAGAACATTAAACGCTATCGGGTAAGAGGCAAGGTGGTGCCGCTACGTGATGAGAACGGCAACATCGGTTATGAGAAAACCGCTAAAGGAATCAAACGTGTTAAAGCCAAGCACGTCTCTCAAGGCAATTCCATCAGGGGAGCTATCCACGACCAATCTTTCTATGGTAAGATAGAGAAATGGAAGGATAACGGCAGCCATGAGAAAGAAGAACTCTTCGTAATTAGGAGGAAGATAGAATTCAAATCGGGTAATGTTGGAAGTGGATTCAAGAGTTGGGATGACCTTGAAAAACAAATGGTTGATAAGAAACTATTTAAGAAGTTCAAGGCTCAATATCCGGAAGGAACACCTTTCAGGGATGCCTGTGCTGAAGGTTTCTATACTTATGTCGTCGAGAATGGTGTGCGGCGCAAGGTAAAGGTCAGACATGTGCGTTGTATAGCTGTGACTGCTCAACCGCTCAAGAAGCATGTCTTCCAGCCACAGCACTCAGACAAGGTGCAATACTACTATGTGTCTCCTGGCGAAGCATATGGCGTATTTGAATATGTCAGCAAGGATGGCGAACGTCTTTACGAATCAGATAACCTTTTCACTCTTTCAGAAAAGATGAAGAATGGAAGTCTGAAAGAAGTGCCATGTCCAAAGACAATAAAGGACAAGAAAGGTAAGGAATACTTCCATACCAGAACCATCCTAAAGGATGCCACAATTCTGATTTACCCCTCTGTAGAGAGTGCTGAAGCCCAGTATCATTTAGATGCTGCTACAATTTCCAAGAGGCTTTATAGGATTAATACGATTGAGAGGGACCGAAAGCGTCTAAGTCTGACTCGACATAATATTGTAAAATCATACACAGGTAAAAACGGCATTGAGGATTCTGATTTTAAGGACTTGCCTGATGGTATGCGAATGCCGATTGCAAAACTAAATTTCTTACTCTTAGGAACCGACTTTGAGATAATTGACGGAAGATTAATTCATAAATGCAATGATTAAAAAGACCCTATACTTTGGTAACCCAACATATCTAAGCCTTCGTCTTGATCAGTTGGTTATACAAATAGATACAAGGAATCCCGCCTTTTGGGCGGGATTCCAATTATCATAAAACAATTTTTTCTTTGTGAACAACACTTGTATTATACTATTACTCAACAACTTATGTAAAGTCAGTTGTTTATGATAATGTAAAGATACCATTTTGGAGCCTATTCACAACTGTTTCCCGTCCACGGTGATTGTTTCTTGGTTGTTTATGATAATGTAAAGATACCATTTTGGAGCCTATTCACAACTTGGGACGCATGGCGGACGCGACGCGCAAGGTTGTTTATGATAATGTAAAGATACCATTTTGGAGCCTATTCACAACTTTTGTGCCCGTCGGTAAACCCCCGGCACGGTTGTTTATGATAATGTAAAGATACCATTTTGGAGCCTATTCACAACAGAGTTGCTTGATGATGGTGTCCTTTAAGGTTGTTTATGATAATGTAAAGATACCATTTTGGAGCCTATTCACAACCGCTATCCAGCAGGCCGCAAGGCTGACGGCGTTGTTTATGATAATGTAAAGATACCATTTTGGAGCCTATTCACAACTCGCACTTGTCGTACAGCTCTGGCGTGTCAGTTGTTTATGATAATGTAAAGATACCATTTTGGTGCCTATTCACAACCGCTATCCAGCAGGCCGCAAGGCTGACGGCGTTGTTTATGATAATGTAAAGATACCATTTTGGAGCCTATTCACAACGGATGACGTGCATGAGTGGTAGACACATGAGTTGTTTATGATAATGTAAAGATACCATTTTGGAGCCTATTCACAACGCTGGGCGCAGGGGGGTGCGTGTCCGAACCGTTGTTTATGATAATGTAAAGATACCATTTTGGAGCCTATTCACAACCACCTACTGGACTGAGGGCGGTGTTCCGACGTTGTTTATGATAATGTAAAGATACCATTTTGGAGCCTATTCACAACTGTCCTGGTCTTCGATGTACTGCTGGCAGAGTTGTTTATGATAATGTAAAGATACCATTTTGGAGCCTATAATATCAGCATGTCAAAGAACGATGCTGCAAAGTTACAAATAAAAATGGAAAATGCCCTATTTTAGAAATAAAATCTCTATCTTTGCAAGCAAATATCATGTCAATGAATATGAGAACAAATGATACAATCATGATTTATAATCCCCTCAAACTATCAATAGAGAAGTTGAGAGCGTACAATCAGTCTTGTCCATTTTGTGCACAATAATAATAGTTATTTATAGTCATCAAGGTTAAATTTATGGCAAACGTAATTAACGAAATAAAGAACTGGCAGCTGTTCACGGAAAAGTTTGGAACAGACTACGAGATGCATGATGCCGTCATCAAGCAATTCAACTTGAATGGCGACTCATTAACCATTGTGGTCAACACTCTTTATGAGATGGATGATGACAAGGTGTATGATATTACCCTTAAGTTCTCAAAACTCATCAGGTTCGATTATGATACTGAGATAGGAAACGATTATATCTATGGCTTTTCCGTCGAGAAGAATAATTATTTCAAGAATCTGTTTAAGGTGACTTTTGATAGCGTATGCTTGACTGTCGAATGCTTTGAAATAGAATTAGTATCTATAGTAGAGAGTGAACCCTTCCAAAGAGGTATGATATGGCTGGAAGATCCAAATCAGACAGCAGATAGTGGCAAAACGATGTGGAGATCATAATAAACGATATGGCAAAGATTGACAAGAACAAAGAACTGGACATCAACGGAATGGCTATTACCTTAGAGGTTGATAACGCTTTGATTGATGAGGTCCGTAGTGGAGAAGTTACGCACCTTGTGATGCAAATCAACGAGGGTAACCAGAACCTGATTTTGGAGAACATAGAGGGAAATCTGGTGATGGTGACTGACGAGATGCCTACAACGTATCATGGCTGCTATTTCTACAATGGAGGCGTGTTCCCGTATGCCATCAAGAGTACGCTGAACATTTTGGTACTGGATGCTGGGGAGGATGGTTGTGTTGCTCGGATTATCGATATTGAGATTGAGCCTGGTACTCGTTTCAACTATCAGGGTGCCGGAAAGCCTATCGTGGAGGATGCCAATGGCGATAGTTGTATCTGGAAAGTAGTATTTGAGGTGCTGCCTATGCCGGAAGAGCCAAAGACCTATCTGATGCGCTGGAACTCGGCTATCAGTTCTTTCACCGAGAAGGACTATGAGAAGTGCGTGGAAAATAGGATGCATGGTATGTTCCGCATGAATTGGAGCATCCGTGAGTGGGAAGAGGCTCGCAGAGGTGATTTCTTCTATATGCTGCGCACAGGCGATGAAAAGGCGGGTATTGTGTTTAGCCGACAGTTTACCTCTGACCCTTACCCTGGTGACGATTGGGCCGGTTCATCCAAACTCAGGATGTATGTGGATATGATATGCATGAACCCTGTGGAGCCTGGAACCAAGCCAAGTCTCTCACTCGAAAGGCTACAGAAAGAGATTCCCTCATCTGATTGGACAAAAGGGCATTCCGGAATTCTTCTTTCTGACAACATGGCAAAGAGATTGGATAAGATATGGGAGGAAGCGGAATAGAAAATCACGGGGACAGGCAATTTGTTTATAGTCATTGTGACGAAAAATACGAAAGAATTGATTAACTTTGCAAGTGATATGGACGAGAAAACAATAAAAGAAGCATTGCTGAAAGGTGAAAGGGTGACTCTGGAGTGCAAACGGGCAAAGGCTGAGGTGCCTAAGTCTGTATGGGCTACCTATTCGGCTTTTGCCAATACTATAGGCGGACTGATTCTGCTGGGCGTGGATGAAAACTTGCAGGAGAAGGACGTTAGTAAGCGATTCCAGATAATTGGTGTGGACGAACCAAGTAAGATTATTACTGACTTCTGGAATACGCTTAACAGCGACAAGGTGAATGAGAACATTCTTCTTGACAGCGATGTGGAGGTGGTGAATGTGGATGGAGCGCAGATTGTCTGCATCCATGTTCCTCAGGCAGACTGGATGGCAAAGCCTATCTATCTGAACGGCAATGTATATAAAGGTACGTATAGGCGTAACAATGAAGGGGATTACCACTGCACAGAGGCTCAGGTAAAGGCTATGATACGTGACTCTAATGCTGACGGTAACGACAGCATCCTGATAGAGTACTATGGTATGGATGATATTGATCCGGATTCTTTGCGCCAGTATCGCACAGAGTTCAGACTGGAGAATAATACCCATGTTTGGAATAGGGTTGATGACAAGACTTTCCTCAGAAATCTGGGTGGATATACAGAAGATAGGCAGACTGGTAGAGAGGGCTTGACATTGGCAGGGCTGATGATGTTTGGCAAAGGACTTGCTATCAGAGACAGGTTTGCTAACTTCCGCATGGACTATCTGGACATGAGCCATCTTGTGGGCGATGAGCGTTATCACGACCGACTGACATACGATGGACTTTGGGAGAACAACTTGTATCAGTTCTTCCGCATTGTCTCGCCAAAGATCCAGTTTGACCTGCCAAAGCCATTTAAGCTGGAGAATGGTTGGAAGAGAAAGGACGACACGCCACAACGTGAAGCTGTACGTGAAGCCTTTACGAATGCCATTATCCACTGCGATATGATGGCGGATGCGGGTATTCTGAGGATAGAGAAACATGATGACCGCCTTTGTTTCCGTAATCCTGGACTGCTGAAGTTGCCTGTAGAGACCATCTATCGAGGTGGAAACTCTAAGGCTCGAAATCCGAAGATTCAGAATATGCTTCGCATGATTGGCTTTGGTGAGAATGTTGGCTCTGGATTCCCCAAGATTATAGCAGCATGGAAGGATACCAATTGGGGTGAGCCACAACTGTTGAACAAATTGGATGTTGACGAGGTTGAATTGGTGCTACCTGTGCCATCAACGAAATCAAGCGGTGCAGGGGTGTCCGAAGGGGTGTCTAATAGGGTGCCTAATGGGGTGTCTGATACTGCAAAGGCTATATATTCTCATATTAAGGACAATCCTAATATCAGTAGAAGCGAGTTGGTTAACTTGACAGGCATTTCGCTCAAGAACGTTCAGAAGCATATCAATAGGCTCAAAGAATTAGGGTTCATACGGCGCATTGGTTCAACTAGGTTAGGCTATTGGGAGATAATCAAGTGAACTATAGATTGCCAAAAGAGTTATCTGTAAGGTCATCTAAAGAGTTCGCTTCTTGCTTGTGATAACAAGTGTTAATATGCCTTTTCTTGACGTTTAGGGCGATTGTAATGCTTTACAACTGAAGCTTAGTGGTGCAAAAGTGGTGCATTTGGAGTAAAAGAAAATCAGCAAGTAATTGATATTCAATTGCTTGCTGATTTCTTAAAGTGATCCGTTTGGGGCTCGAACCCAAGACCCCAACATTAAAAGTGTTGTGCTCTACCGACTGAGCTAACGGATCTCCCTTTTTTTTGACCTCTGCCAACGATGTCGGACGGAAATCGGCTGCAAAGGTACGATGTTTTTTTGAGACGGCCAAATTTATTCGGACGTTTTTTCGCTCAAAGGCGTTTTTTCCTCGTTAAGTACACTTTTGTAGCACTCACGGCAGAGCGGTTCGTACTCGCCCGTCTCCCCGAGCAGCACGCGGCGGTCGTTGGCCACCTTGCGATGGCTGACGTAGGCCAGCGAGCCGCAGCGCACGCAGATGGCATGCACCTTGGTCACGTCGTCGGCAATGGCGCAGAGTGCCGGCAAGGGGCCGAAGGGCACTCCTTTATAGTCCATGTCGAGCCCGGCGATGATGACGCGCACCCCTCGGTATGCCAGCTCGTTGCAGACATCTACGAGTCCCATGTCGAGAAACTGCGCCTCGTCGATGCCCACCACGTCGATGTCCGACGAGAGCAGCAGGATGCTGGCCGAGGAGTCGATGGGCGTGGAGCGGATGTGGTTCTGGTCGTGGCTCACCACGTCCTCCTCCGAGTAGCGCACGTCGATGGCCGGCTTGAATATCTCCACTTTCTGGTGGGCAAACTGAGCCCGGCGCAGTCGGCGGATAAGCTCCTCGGTCTTGCCTGAGAACATCGAGCCGCACACCACTTCTATTCTGCCTGTGCGATGCTTTTCGCCTGTTAAGTTTTCTGTCATTTCCGTGAATTTTCCTGCAAAAGTACAAATACGTTTTAAAAATTGCAAAGATTTTATGCTTTTTTTTGTTTGTTATGGGATTTTCTGCTATATTTGCCCCTGATTATGGGCATATTGTATATTGTGCCGACTCCTGTCGGCAATATGGAAGATATGACATTCCGCGCCGTCCGTATATTAAAAGAGGTGGACTTGGTGCTGGCAGAGGATACCCGGACGTCGGGCATTCTGCTCAAGCATTTTGAAATCAAGAACCACCTCATGTCGCACCACAAGTTTAATGAGCATGGCACGTCGGCCGCCGTCGTCCAGCGTCTGCTGGCCGGCGAGAACGTGGCCCTCATCAGCGATGCCGGCACGCCGGGCATCAGCGACCCCGGTTTCTTCCTGGTGCGCGAGGCCGTCAGGGCCGGGGTAGAGGTGCAGTGCCTGCCGGGAGCCACGGCCTTTGTGCCGGCCCTGGTGTCGAGCGGCCTGCCTTGCGACCGCTTCGCCTTCGAGGGCTTCCTGCCCCAGAAGAAGGGCCGGCAAAGCCGCCTGGAGTCGCTCCGCGAGGAACAGCGCACGATGATCTTCTACGAGTCGCCCTACCGGCTGGTGAAGACCCTCCAGCAGTTTGCCGACACCTACGGTGCCGACCGTCAGGTGAGCGTCTGCCGTGAGATATCCAAGGTCCATGAGGAGAGCGTTCGCGGCACGCTCGCGGAGGTCATCGCCCACTTCAAGGAGAAGGAACCCAAGGGCGAGATAGTCATCATACTCGAAGGGAACGGTAAAATAGTAAAATCATTAAATGGTAATAAATAGTAAATAGTTAAATAGTAAATTAAACATGATGAAGAAATTAACCATTCTGGCCGTATGCACGCTGGCCATCGCCGGCTGCAAGAACGAGGCTCCCAGGCAGGACCTCGCGGCCGTACAGATGCGTGACTCGTTGAACCAGATCATTGCCCAGAAGGACAATGAGATCAACGACATGATTTCCACCTTCAGCGACATCGAGGAAGGCTTCCGTGAGATTACCGACGCACAGAACCGCGTCACCCTGGCCCAGCAGGGCGAGGGCACCAACTCTGCCAAGCGTATCAAGGAGAACATGCAGTTCATCCAGCAGACCATGCGGCAGAACAAGGAACTCATCAACAAGCTCAAGCAGCAGTTGCGCGAGAGCAGCTTCAAGGGCGACCAGCTGAAGAAGCTCATTGAGAACATGCAGAAGCAGATGGAGGAGAAGGAAGCCCAGCTGCAGGCCCTGCGTGAGGAACTCGACAAGAAGGACATCCACATCGCCGAACTCGACGAGACGGTGGCCAACCTGACCAGCAATGTCAACCAGCTGACGGAAGAGACCACCCAGAAGTCGCAGACCATCAGCACTCAGGACAAGGACCTGCACACTGCCTGGTTCGTATTCGGCACCAAGAAGGAACTCAAGGAACAGCGCATCCTCGACGACGGCGAGGTGCTCCGCTCGAACTTCAACAAGGACTACTTCACCAAGATCGACTACCGCATCGACAAGGAAATCAAGCTGTACAGCAAGTCGGCCAAGATGCTCACCGCCCATCCCTCCAGTTCCTACACCCTGCAGCGTGATGCCAACAAGCAGTACGTGCTCCGCATCACCGACCCCGACCTCTTCTGGTCTACCAGCAAGTATCTCGTGATAGAGGTGAAGTAGAACTCCCACCTTTAATAAATATAAATGCCTCCCGAAGTCCGACGTGCTTCGGGAGGCATTGTTGTGCGTAGGACTCCTCCTGCAGGCATGACAATATCCGATGCCGAATTGCCATGCGTTGAATCGGCTCTTGTACAGTGGGTTGGCATAGCCGGTATTCGTGGTAGTCCTGATTTCAGCGTTTTTTAGTAATACTATTCTATCTTAAATGATTTCTCACACTTTACAACTATGCTGTCAGTCAACTTGATATCAAATAAGATATAGTACTCACCTCTCGATAACGGTTTAATGTTTTTGATGACTAAATTAGGCTCTTGCGTCCACGTTATCAAGGACTGATAATTTTGGTTGGCTGGCCATACACAGTGCAGGATAATAATCCCATTAGGCTTTAAAGTGTAATTAGGACGGTTAACTTCGTCTCCCCATGCTTCGTCCCATGGGGTGCCGATTTCCTTGCCATTGTTGGTGTATGTACAGAAGAATCGGTCTTGGCCGGATATATATCTGAAGCGGTCTATCAGGACGTTTTCTGCTCCTGTGTTCCTGATTGTCATTTTTAATACAAAGTTTTCACCTTCTACAAAGGTGTTTGTCTCAGTGCCTTCTTTGTTGAAGAGCTGAATATTGACTTCCAATGGTAAGGTTTCTTTATCGTCACTAATTGATAAGAATTCCTCATTGTCATTGTTGCAACTGGCAAAACAAAGTCCAACAACAATCAGCGACAGACTGCATAGTAGATTTAACCAATTCCTTTTCATAATTTTATTCTTTTAAATACCATTTATTATTAATGATTGAAGCATAATCTTGCTTAATAAGGATAAATATATGCTTAATTTACAAAAACCATGTGGATTCACAAAGATGTTAACTCTTGTGCCTTCACTAAAACTTTTTACCTAATTATAATCTTCTGAGTTACGAAATGCTCACCAATTTGAGCTTTGATGATATAGATGCCAGCAGCCCAGCCTGTAGTGTCAATTACCTTTGTCCAACCTTCGACATTGTTTTTGTAAATTACTTTGCTTGTGATGGCATCGCATACCACAACGTCCCATCTGATGGCTTCGGTTGTTTGGGTGCACTTTGCTGAACTATAATTTTCATCGTCAACATCCATTGTTAGGTATAGTCTCTGCTGATCTGAACTTGCCAACAGCGAAGGATTGAAGTTTAGTAAGGGATTTGCTATGGCATCAAGATATAATTCGTAGATGCTCTGGTTTGTATTATCTACGGCTGTAATTGTGAGATGTTGGTTGGTTCTCTTGTAAGGGAATCGAAGGTGGATGATTCCATACGAGCCGTCAAGTGAATAATTCCAGTAATTGAGATTGGCACCTGCATGGGTAATTGTTGTTCCAGGGAGGAAATACGATTTGATATATACATCACATTTTGGACCTACCATTAATGTATCCCCATCAGAAAAACTTGTCTCAGGGATATTATTAGGAATCACATTAAAATTGTCCTCCTGCCAATAAGTTCCGATAAATCCAAACACAGTCGAAATATTTTTCGACGCACTTCCATATAATTCTCCTCCACTTTTGTAAATTGTTGCAGTCAATGTTCCGACTACATGAGCCTTGTTTGGGTTGTAAAGGGTACATTGGTTTGTCGAAGGGGTATTTGCCTGTACCAATCCGGATGGAAAAGTGTATAAACTGGAAAAAGACCAAGAAACTGTCCATCCAGAAGGGAGGTTGTTTATTTGATAAACCTCCTGTGTGAATAGATGCCCATTACCTACAATCGCAAACGGATGGTAGCTATCGATAGTTGTTTGACCAGTGTTAATGGGGTCTAACCAATTGCTTAATCTGTCATAATTGTGTCCACCTCCATTCCAAGAATTAGAAAGTTTACCGAAAACTCTGTCTGTCCAGCTACAAATGTCAGTGTTGTGTTGACCTCCATGTAATTGTCCCACAACTCTATGGGAACTATCAAACAAGGGAGAACCAGAAGAACCTTGTTGCGTTATTCCGTAATCAAAGTCTACGCACCATGCATTATTATTCCCATTATTCAAGTTCCCTGAAGTAAGAGAATTCAGATCAAGTGAAATTTTCATTACATCTCCAGCTGGATGATGAATGCAGGTGGCACTTTGTGGCGTATTACCACTATTGTTCCATCCTAACCAACACAATGCTTGATTTTGTGATACAGTATCTTTAAGTTTAAGTAGTGCAAAGTCGGTATTATACCAAGCAGAACAAAAGTTGTCTTTATTATAAGTATAACTACTGGTTATCCAATCATCATTACATGAAATCTTTTTAAAACAGAATTTGAACATAAAATTTTCTGCTTCTTCTATTTCACCATTTGATAAAATGCCGTTTTGGTCATTGTCCAAACAGTGAAAAGCTGTCAAAAAATAAGGTTCAAATGTATAATTTGTATTCATAAGTAATGATCCGCTACATAATTCATAACCATTACTAAGCATGACAAGAGCAACTGCATAAGATTCTTCATTATAGCTTGGCCAGCACGCAATATCTTCATTGCATGAAGATGATGCTCCGACAATCCCGCCATTTTCATTAATAGCGATGCCTCTATAACCATGAATGACTCTTTTAATCGTAAGAGTTGATTCGTTTTTTTTATTAATTGGCTCATAGAGATATATAGTAGACATGTCTCCTTTTATGATGTCGGTCAAAAATGATTCAGTAGAACTTGATATGATTTTTTGTGTGACTGGACCATAAATCACATCCTTGTCTTTGTTCTCTATATAAAGGTATGCACCTTCAGGCAAATGAAAATCCTTAAATATGAAGTTTAATGAAATGGCATTCTCTGATTTGATGGTGATTGACCATAGTCTACCGTTTTCAACTTCTTCCCATAGTCCATCTTCAAGTGTATAATTAACGTTAAAAGCTTTGCCAAAACGGAAAGGCACATCCATACTATCCCTTTCAGCATCTTCTTTTTTTAGTTTTGATATATCAAAAGCTGGCATTCTTTTTGTATCAGACTTTTGAACATGACTAATGTGCTTATGTAAACCACTTATAGTGTTAACGCCCGGTCTAAAATATTTTGTCTCAACTTGAGCAAAAGAGTTGATAGAAATTATAATAAACAGAAAGCAGGAAATAGTAGAATTCTTCATTGTTAAATAATATTAATGTATCCCCAGAACAAATAATTGCCTCTGATTATTTGTATCTCATAATCGCCAGAGAGATATGAAGGCAGGGTGAGGGTTGCCGAACCGCCAGGAATAATCACATTGTATACTACATTGCCTTCCTCGTCAAGCAATTGAAGCTCACAACCGTCACAAGGAGTGAAGAAAGATAACATGTAACCGTCAATGGCAACGCGAGGAGTCATAATTGGGGAGCGTTGGATTTCATCGTCATCAGAAGTTGGGTCAACGTAACCCGTTTCAAAAGATATATCCACAGGCTCCGCATACATTTGAACGGCATTTGATGAGATAGTCATCAGCAATACTATTAATATTAACTTTTTCATATCAGAGTAATTTTATGTTGCAAAGATATACTATTTCTTGTAGAATATGAAGGATAAAAGCCTTAAAATCATCTACCTTTGCCACTGAGGATTGATGGCTTGCTATTCTAAATTTCTGTCTGTCAGTCGTTTGTGCTTTTATTAATTTTTTTTCACCCGTTTTTCACTTTTTGAATTCAACAGGTTTCAATTATTGCTTTAAAAGCCAGATATGCCGTATCGTTGAGATAGATTCGTATACAGGGTGCGGGCAGTCTTTTCATGAAACATCGCTGTGTTGATTTCTTGTTTGAGGTTTGACACTTGAGATGAAGTAATGTCCAAAAGATGTGTGATGCCGGCAGAAGAAATCTTTAGAGCAACAAGAATACACACATACTCCCCAAGAGTGTCAGTACCGATGGTTTGGCTAATATCATTCATGAGGTCGGGGTAAAATTCTTTTGTTGTCTCTGCCAATAGCTTTAGGTCGCTATCGGATAGATGTCTTTGAGGATGATTCAAGAAAATCTTTATTCGCTTCATGATTCCAGTTTCTTTAAATAACTGGGACTGCTTTAGCTGGTCAGAGAGTTCACTTCGGCGTTGAGTCACTTCCACCGTATTCTTTAGAATACTTATCTGTTCAGTCAGCTTATCCTTTTCAGATTTGTGCTGTGTGTTGATCTTTTCAATCTTTTTCTCCGAAAGTTCATATTTCTGCCTGAGTTCGTTGCTTTTTCTTTTTGATTCTGCAAGCATGGCGCTTATTGTTGATAACTCTTGCTGATGCTCTTTTTGCTTGAGCTTCTGTACTTTGCGATAATGCTTCGATGCCATATAACCTACAGCGGACAATATGATAATGATGCATACGGAAAGAATCAATCCAACAAGGAACCGGTACGCCTTTAATGCATTCTTATGGGCTTCCTTTTCAAAGTTGAAATAATTGTAGCTGGCAGCCATCTGAGCCGTCAGCTCCCGGTCCTTGATGGCTATCGATGAGTCGTTGGCCTCGCAGAATAGCTGGGCATACTTGGCGATGGAGTCCGCCTGATGCCGCTTTTTGAACACGCTGAGCAGTCCGCGGTACATTGGGTCTTTGGCGACGGGAGGCATGTCGGGGTAATATCTTTTTCGATAGTAGTATTCGGCGGAGTCGAGGTGCCCGATTCCTTCATAGTATTTGCCTTTATAATAATAGAACTGCCGTTTGTTGGGTGGCAATTCGTGATGCTCATCGAACAGGCCAGACTCTTGTTCATAAATGTCTATTAGCCTTTTGAGTTCCGTAAGCTTTTCTTTGTCGTCTACATACAGTGCCATCATAATGTTTGACGATCGCGCTGCCGCTTTTTCATATCCATGTTTTTTAAAGAGTGCCATTGTCTTTTTCAGTATGTCTTCTGCTTTTTTGTTTTGATTAAGCAGAATATATGCTCCAGCAACGAGTTCTTGACCGTAGATTGCTGTGAATGTGTCTTTTGCCAGGTAGGCATAGTCAGATGCGTGTCGTCTAGCTTCTATCTCATACGTCAGCAAGAGCTGCCGATGGTACACATACGCCATCTGAGCATAGGCTGCCCCCAGTGTCCGATAGTCGCAGTCCTCCGCCGTGGTGTCGGCAGTGGCAATGGCATCTTTGAAGCAGTCTACTGCTCGGGGCGATTCTCCTCTGTCGCGGTATACGCAGCCCAGCAGGTAGTGGGCCAGCAAACGGTCGTTCGGCGTGCCGTGGCTGTCGTAATAGTCGGTGAATATCGTGGCGATAGAGTCGCTGGTGAAGGGTATGTATGCTTTGTTCTGCGCCTTGGCCTTCAGCAGCTCGTAGCGCATGCGGCTGGCCTTGTCCCAGCTGTCCTTTTGGCCTGCCAGCCTGTCGAGGCAGATAAGGGCAGAGTCGGGGTGCGAATCTGCCATGCTGTCTACTGCCCTGAGTTCCTCGGGCATGCTCCCGCCGTCGCATCCTGTCAGGATGGCGACGGCCAGGAGTATATACAGTGATAGCACTCTCTGCATCATTATGGCAAATACAAAGCAAACTATTTGGCCTTGCTAAATACATACATCGGCCCATCGGCAGCTCTGTCTTTGTATAGGCGTAGGGTATTATCTTCAATGAAATAATCAAAAGCAGTTCCATTGATGGTGACGGTATGGTCTGCATTAACCTGATAGGAATATTTCCCCTTGTTTACTAAAGGAGACAAATCTATATCAGAATTGTTCTTCATCTCGATGGTTCCGCCATCGTAAAAGAGACATGACACTTCGTAAGGGTTAAACTCCGTTGTCTCTCCCCAACTTTTGTCGTACAGCCGGAGTTCCCACTCTCCAGTGAGGCTGGTTTTGACATCCAAGTTGTCATTACTACACCCGACAATGGCTGTAACCATCAAGGTCATCATAAAAACATAAATCTTCTTCATATCAGCCAATTATAAATGATTTCATTTTAGCTGTTGGTTTTCGTTGATTTTAAACTTTATTTCATAGGTTTTCCCCTTTTCCCCTCCCATTATAAGGTTGTAAGAAGAAACGTATTCACCAGCAGGAAGGGGTTCGCGCTCCCATATTTGTTGTCTGTGAAACTGTTCTCCAGGCTTGATTTTAACAGGTGGCCTTCCTATACTTGTTAATGCGCGATAGGCAGAATTGACATATTGACCATCTGAAGTATACACCAAAAATGCAGTTGCAACGATTTCTAAATCATTTTCGAAATCCAGTTCGTGGTCTGAAATATTGCTAATGATGAGGTCGAAGACAATTTCCTCCCCATAATGAAACTCATTTGTTACATTACTGTTCTTGTCTAACAAACGATAGTCCACGCGCAATTCTTCACCGGGATCGTTATTGGTTTCTACACTCTCATTACTACACCCGACAATGGCCGTAACCATCAAGGCCATCATAAAAACACAAATCTTCTTCATATTAGCCAATTTTAAATGAGTTATTGTTGTTATGCTGCAAATTTACGATTTAAATTTGAATAAGCAAAACAAAATACGCACTTTTTGCGGAGATTTGGGTGTTAGGATGGGGTGGGGCGGCTGCAACTTGTTTGTAATCAGTGGATTGCAGCATTTTGAAAAATAATTCACTTCGATTTCACTTTCTGCCTCGGCGCGTCACAATTGTTCGACCTCGCCGGTGGAGAGGCCCGTTATCTCTGCAATGTCGCTGAAGGGAAAGCCTTTGGCCTTCATCTTGCGTGCATAAGCAAGATGCACACAAAGGGGCAGAACCCTTTGTGTGCAACATGGGGCAGAATGGCATCAGAAATAGTATCCGATGCCGAATTGCCATGCGTTGAATCGGCTCTTGTACAGTGGGTTGGCATAGTCGGTATTCGTGGCGTTCCATATTTCGGCACTCTTCCCGCATACTACGTTGTAGTTGGCTGAGATCTGGAAGTGCTGAAAGAGCAGGACGCCTATGCCGGCGTTGATGCTGAATGACGCTTTCTTAAATACAAATACTCCATCGTCAATCTTGTTTTCTTTCTTGCCGATGTTAATACCGAGTTGAGGGCCTGCGAATACGAATAGTCTTGCCTTTTCTCCGGGCGTCAGGTTGTAGCGGATATTGACAGGTATGGTAATCTGGCGCTGGGTAATTGTAGTAAGATAAACACGACTGCCTATTATGTCAGGGTTCTTTGTTTCCACCCCTCGCTGGTCAAACAATACTGCTGCATCGAGCGCCATTCCCTTCACAGGCAAGTCTAATAAGGCTGTCGGCCCGATGAAGAAGCCCACGCGATTATTAATTACACGAGACGATGAAGGATTGTCATTAATCGTGACGTTAGGCAGATTCACTCCACCCTTGACCCCAAATTTAATCTGTGCCATAGACTCTGTAACCGATAGCAGGGCTATAAGCATCGCCCCAATACATACATTTCTTTTCATCATTTAAGATATTGAAATTATATAAATAACTTTCATGTCTACTGATTATGATATATGCTGCAAATTTACTTCTATTTTTTTTTTGTAGCCAAAAAAATGCGGACTTTTTTGCGGAGATTTGGGTGTTAGGATGGGGTGGGGCGGCTGCAACCTTTTCGTAATCAGTGGATTGCAGCATCCGAAAAAATAATTCACTCCGATTTCACTTTCTGCCTCGGCGCGTCACAATTGTTCGACTTCGTCGATGGAGAGGCCTGTTATCTCAGCAATGTCGCTGATGGGAAAGCCTTTGGCCTTCATCTTGCGTGCATTAACAAGACGCTCTTCAGCTCTTCCTTGTTCCAGTCCTTGTTTCAGTCCTCGTTCCAGTCCTCGTTCCAGTCCTTCGAGCACTTTAGTCTCAAGAACGTCGTTCTGGATCATGATGTTGTTGATGTGGCGGTCGTAGGCAGTGCGCTCTGCAGGCGTCATCTGCAGATATTGCAGCTTCTTCTTGGCTTGTGCCAAGCCGGGAGTCGTGGTGCCGTCCTTGATGCGGCCGTTCTTCAGGTACTCAAGCCACTCGTCGAGTGGAGTGGTGGCCACTTTGTCGAACTCGTTGACGCGGATGATGTAGTATTCTGGGAAGATGCTTGTGGGTGTCACCATGCGGATGGTGTCCTTGTCGCGCTGGTTTACTATCAGCTCGTCGTTGGTATGGATGCCGAAGAACTGGTTTTGCCCGTGATACACATAGAATGATTTTCCTTCCGTTAGTGTATACAGCACTTGGATTATCCTAAAACCATCTATCCCCTCTATGACTTAGTGTAACTGCTTGTAAAAAAGATTGTTAGCCATAGATAGATTAGCACTATATCCCTCTATGTACCCTCTATATCCATCTATTGCTATTCTGGATGCCGTTTCATTTTGCCTATAGGCGCATAATCTTTTGCCTACAGGCGCAAGAACTTTTGCCTGTAGGCAAAAGAACGTTTAGACGTAGCAAAGTACTGGTTTAGTGGCTGTTGGCACCAGCTGTCAGTATGGTTGGCTCACGGGGAAGCCTCCGTTAGGACAACGGAAGCGGTAGGTTTGGCATAGATGTTCGCATGTTCTTCTCATTCTGCTGTAGGGCGTTTTGCTTGTCAAACGCCGCCTGCTGCGTCATCCCTTGAGCGGCGTTAGACAAGCTAAACGCCCTACGGCAGGAGGGAGAAACGGCGTTAGACAAGCTAAGCGCCCTACGGCAGGAGGGAGGAAGCGGCGTTAGACAAGCTAAACGCCCTACGGCAGGAGGGGGAAGCGGCGTTAGACAAGCTAAACGCCCTACGGCAGGGAAGAAAGGAAACGGTACATCGCATTCATGCGGATTATATGAAAAATTCGTGTTCAATTCGTGGTAATTCGTGTTCTTAGATAAGAGGCGGATTATATGAATAATTCGTGCTAATTCGTGTTCTTAATACAGATTAGCGGCAGCCCAAATCATAGAGGGTACATAGAGGGTACATAGATGGATAATCCAATAACCGTCTATGCCTAATCCTCTTATACACAATTTGTTAAGCATAATCATAGAGGGATAGATACATTTTTTTTAACTACAAGTAGTGATAATCGGTTGCAGCCGCCCTACCGTAATGCTTTAGAGTAGTCAGCCATGCTGATGGCTCGCTTCCTAAAATAGAAGAAAAGAGTGTGTAGTATTAGCAAAGTGTAAGCTAAACACATTTTAAACTTTCGGATTGATATATGTCAAGGCTGGCATCCTCGCAGCCTAAAAAATAGTAGCAAAATGTATCTTTTTTATAAAATTATTCGTTTTTTAGGAAAATAAGCATTATTTTTGCACACTGATATGGGCGTAGCCGCCCTTTTCACGTCACCTCCGCATGGGGGAAATAAACATTATGGTACACGTACCTTAATAAAAATGAAGAGTTGAAGATTTTTAAACACTATTTAATATTAACTAAAGAGAGAGATTTTATGAAAGAAAGACTAACGATGTTTATGGTCAGCCTCCTCCTTTGCGTAGGAAGTGCGCTGGCACAGACAAAGGTTTCTGGTACAGTACTCTCACAAGAAGACGGCCAGCCGATTATCGGTGCCGCCGTCAAGGTGGTAGGTACGAGTACCGGTATGTTGACTGACGTGAACGGACGGTTCAACATTGCCCTCCCCGCAGGTAAGAACCAGCTGGAGATCACCTACCTGGGCTTTGAGGGCCAGACGGTGACCGCCAAGAACGGTATGCGCGTATTCCTGAAGAGCGATGCCAAGATGGTCGACGAGGTGGTGGTCGTCGCCTTCGGTCAGCAGAAGAAGTCGGCCTTCACGGGTTCTGCCACGATGGTAGGCTCGGAGAAGCTCGACCAGCACGTGACGACCAACGTGGCCAACGCCCTGGTGGGTTCGGTGCCCGGACTTCAGATCCGTGGTGGCTCCGGTGCCCCCGGTAGCAGTGCCGGTAACATCAACATCCGCGGTATTGCCTCTATGTATGCCAATACCGAGCCGCTGATCATCGTCGACGGCGCTCCTTACTCTGCCTCGCTGAGCAACATCTCGCAGGAGGACATCGAGTCGGTGAGCGTGCTGAAGGATGCCGCCTCGGCTGCCCTGTACGGTGCCCGTGGTGCCGCCGGTGTGATCCTGATCACCACCAAGAAGGGTAGCAAGCAGGCCCCGCGCATCAACGTGAACCTGCGCTGGGGTGCCAACAGCCGTGCCGTGCAGGAGTACGACAAGGTGACCGACCCCGGACAGTACTACGAGATGGCTTACGCCCAGATGTACAACTACTATCACAACGCCCTGGGCCAGGATGCCTCAACGGCCAATGCCAATGCCAACAAGGGAATGATCGAAGCCCTGGGCTACCAGGTATACACCGTGCCCGACGGCCAGCAGCTCGTAGGCATGGACGGCAAGCTGAACCCCTCAGCCACGCTGGGCTACAAGCAGCAGACCTACTATGCCGACCCCACCGACCCGGAGGGCAAGCGCATGCTTCCCGGCGAGGCCTACTGGTATCAGCCCGACGACTGGACCGACGCTGCCTATAAGAAGGGCTTCCGCCAGGAGTACGAGGTGAACGCCAGCGGCGGTACGGAGAAGAGCGACTACTACATCTCGGCAGCCTATCTGAACGAGGACGGTATCATCGACAACTCCAGCTTCGACCGCTTCACAGCCCGCCTGAAGGCCAACTACGACCTGACCAAGTGGCTGCGCGTAGGTGCCAACATCGGCTACACCCACAGCAAGACCATCAGTAACCCGAACAACGACGAGTATCAGCTCGGCTCTACCAACCTGAGCTACTACACCACTCGTATCGCCCCGATCTATCCTATCTACGTGCGTGTGATCGACCCCGCTACGGGTCTGCCCGTCATCCGTACCGATGCCAACGGCAATCCACAGTTCGACTACGGCCGTCCTGGCACAGACTATCCCAATCCCCGTGCATTCCTGCAGACCGGTAACCCCCTGGGCAGCAACCTCTACAACGACGTGAACAGCAAGGGCAACCAGCTGAACGCCACGGGCAACATCGACGTGAAGTTCACCGACTGGCTGCGCTTCAACGCCACGAGCAACATCACCTGGGGCCACACCAACTTCTCCGACTACGAGAGCCAGCTCTACGGCCCGAAGGTGGGCGTTAACGGTGAAATCGGCAAGAGCCAGACGGAGACCTATCGCCAGAACCACGTACAGACGCTGAACTTCAACAAGGCCTTCGGCCTGCACAGCCTCTCAGCCGTGCTCGGACATGAGTGGTACGACACGAAGACCACCTATCTGTCTGCTACCGGTCAGGGCCTGTTCACTCCCGACATCAAGGAAATCAACGCCGCCGCCAACTTCCAGTACAAGTCGAGTTCCTATACCTCTGAGTACAATGTGGAGGGCTGGTTCGGCCGCGTGCTCTATAACTTCGACGAGAAGTACTTCGCCGACGCTTCCTACCGTCGCGACGCTTCGAGCCGCTTCGCCAAGGACAACCGCTGGGGTTCGTTCTGGAGCTTCGGTGCTGCCTGGATGATCTCGAAGGAGCGCTTCATGGAGACCACCAAGGGCTGGCTCGACCAGCTGAAGCTGAAGGTGTCGCTCGGACAGGTGGGTAACGACGGTATCGGCAATTGGGCCTACACCGACTTGTACTCGCTGTCGCCCTCGTCGCCTACACAGATGACTCCCTCGTTCTATCGCTTCGGTAACAAGGACATCACCTGGGAGACCACCACTTCGCTCAACATCGGTCTCGACTTCGGTCTGTTCAAGAACCGCCTGACCGGTACCATCGAGTTCTATAACAAGAAGACCACCGACCTGCTCTTCTGGCTGTCAGTGCCTGAGTCGACAGGTGCCCGCGGCTACTACGGCAATATCGGCGACAAGCGCAGCACGGGTGTCGAGCTGACCCTGAATGCCGACATCATCCGCTCGAAGAATATCACATGGAGCGTGAACTTCAACATCTCGCACAACAAGGAGAAGATCCTCAAGCTGCCTGAGTCGAAGATCAAGGTGAACGGCGGTTTCGCCGAGACATGGATTCCCGTCAGCTCGGGTGCCAGCAACGGTGCCGTGCAGATGTGGTACGAGGAGGGCGGCTCGCTCTATTGCCCCTTCATGTACAGCTATGCCGGCGTGAACGACAAGGGTGAGGCCCTCTACTGGTACGACGAGGACCTCTCGCCCCTGGGTGGCAAGGTGACTGCCAACAACACCTCGAAGGCCGGTCAGAAGAAGAGCGGCACAACCACAGCCATCGGCGAGGCTACCCGCTATGCCGGCGAGTCGATGCTGCCGAAGGCCTACGGCGGATTCGGAACGACCCTCGTGCTCTACGGCTTCGACGTGAACGTGAACTTCGACTACCAGATCGGTGGTAAGATCTACGACCGCCAGTACGCCAACTTCATGAGCAACTGGGTGGACAACGGCGATGCCGGCTCGGCCTTCCACAAGGACCTGCTGAAGTCGTGGACGCCCAACAACACGCAGAGCGACATCCCCCGCTTCCAGTTCGGCGACCAGTACACCGTGGCCACCTGCGACCGCTTCCTGGCCAGCGCTGCCTACCTGAACTTCCAGTCGTTCTCCGTGGGCTACACCCTGCCGAAGAGCCTGCTCAAGGGCATCGGCGTGGAGAAGCTGCGCGTTTACGCCACGGGTGAGAACCTCGGCTTCTGGAGTGCCCGCAAGGGTCTCGACCCCCGCTACGACTACGGTTCCACCGAGTCGCTCGCTTCTTACTCACTGATGCGTACTATCATGGGTGGTATCCAGGTGTCATTCTAATAAGGTTAATCAGAAACATTAAGGAGAATAAAGAATATGAAAAAATCAATAGTATATATGGCAGCCCTGGCCCTGACCGCCGTCACGACCCTGAACAGCTGCATCAAAGAGATTGACCCGCAGTCGAGCACGGTCACCAGGGATCAGGCCGCTGCCGCTCCCGGGGCCTTCGAGAATTTCGTTGCCTCCATCACCAGCTCGCTCAACGGCGACTTCACCTATGGCGGCAGTTCACACTATCCCTGGGACTTCGGCTATCCCTCGTTCTTCCTGCAGCGCGACGTGATGGGTAGCGACATCGCCGTGGAGACCAGCGGATCGGAGTGGTACACCACCTGGTACACATCAGGTACTGGCCTCGGCCCGACCTATGCTGTCTGCCAGCTGCCCTGGACCTACTACTACGGCTGGATCAAGAACTGTAACACGGTGCTCGACCTGGCCGGTGCCGAACCCGACGAGGAGCATGCCACCGGTGCTGGTATCGCCTACGCCATGCGCGCCATGTTCTACATGGACCTGGCCCGTATGTATGCTCCTGAGACCTACGCCAGGAACCAGAATGCCGAGACGGTGCCCATCGTGCGCGAGACGCTCGGACTGGCAGAGTCTACCGAGAATCCCCGTGCCACCAACAAGGAGATGTTTGAGTTCATCCTCTCCGACCTTGACAAGGCCGAGACGCTGCTTGCCGGCTACAAGCGTGCCGACAAGTTCACGCCCGACCAGAGCGTGGTCTACGGCCTGAAGGCCCGCGCCTATCTGACTATGGAGGACTGGGCCAACGCCGAGAAGTATGCCAAGCTGGCACAGCAGGGCTACACCGTGATGACCGCAGATCAGTATCTCTCGAAGACCGAGGGCTTCAACAAGCCCAACGACTCTTGGATGTTCGGACTGACCTACCGCTCTACCGACCCCAACATCACCGAGAACGACGCCGACTCCAGCTGGGGTTCGCAGATGATTGTAGAGGTGAGCGGTTCTGAGTGCGGCTACTCAGCCAACTATGTAGGCCCGAAGCGTATCGACGCCCACCTGTTCAGCACCATTCCCGAGACCGACTTCCGCCGTATGTGCTGGATTGACCCGGCTCTCGACGAGATGGAGACCAAGGCCGAGATTTTGGAAGCCCTGGAGCCCTATACCGACGACCCCGCAGGCGTGTTTGCCACGGGTTACAACGTGTCGGCCCGCGCATCGCTGGGCTGCATCGAGCTGAAGTTCCGTCCGAAGGATGGCGAGCACCTCAACCAGTACACCGCCTTCACCGTGGCAGTGCCCCTGATGCGTGTCGAGGAGATGAAGCTCATCGAGGCCGAGGCTGCCGGTATGCAGGACGAGGCACGCGGCATCCAGCTGCTCACCGAGTTTGCCAAGACCCGCGACGAGAACTACGAGTACGGCACTCACAACGAGGCCTACTACAACACCTCTACCGGCAGGTTCCGCAACGAGGTGTGGTGGCAGCGCCGCGTAGAGCTGTGGGGCGAGGGCTTCGCAACGTTCGACGTGAAGCGCCTCGAGAAGGGCGTCATCCGCAGCTACGAGGGTACGAACCATGTGGACGGCTACCAGTGGAACCAGCAGAGCGTTCCACAGTGGATGAACCTGTGTATCGTTCAGTCGGAGACCAACAACAACTCTGCCTGCACGAACAATCCTACGCCGGTGGCACCTGTGGGCAACTCTGACCCCTTCACCTGGGAATAAGTTAAAGTGTGTGTAACTATTTAAATTAGTAAAGACGTATGAAAAGATATTTTGAAAGCGTTATGACGGTGCTCTTTGTCGGACTGGCCTTCATGGGCTGTAAGGAAGAGAGCGGCACCGAGCCTGGCGGCGATAGTAAGCCCGTGGCAACACTCTACCAGTTTGCTTCCAGCGGCGACTACAACCCCGACAACGATTGCTTCATCCGCGTGGCAGCCAATTCGGCCACACAGTCGGCCTACTATCTGGCCGAGCTGACCGCCGACAAAGAGGCTCGCGGCATGAGCGACGAGCAGTATGCCGAATACGTGGTGTCGAACGGAACGAAGCTCGACCAGATTTCCGGTGCTTCAGAGCAGGATGTCTACATCACCGGGCTGAAGGGCATGTATACGGTCTCTGTGGTGGCCGTCAATGGCAGCACTAAGACCATGCAGAATACTGAGTTCGCCGGCCTCGACTACCATTACCTTTGCGACGGTACCTATTATTGCGACTTCTTCCAGGAGGAGTGGCCCGTTGAGGTGGAGTACTCTGAGATTGGCAACCGCTACCGCATCGTAGACAACTGGTACGAGGGCTACGGCATTGCCTTCTCGCCCAGCGGCTCTAACGTGACGATGTATCCCTCGAAGGTGCAGACAGGTTACGTGCATTCCAAATACGGCATGGTCAGCGTGACCGACCGCGGCAGTAGCTTCGATAAGGATAAGAAGGAGTTCACCTTCGTATTCCGCTGGACGGTGGATGCCGGTAGCTTCGGCGAGTACAATGACGTTCTGACGCTGGAGAAGCTTCCCGGAGAATAAAGTACTGACAACATCCTAAACAGCGGCTCCCGATACCTGTGTGTATCGGGAGCCGTTACTTTTTGGCGTCAATATTTGGCGGTTTCGAATAAAAGCCGTACTTTTGCAGCAGTTTATGAAGAAAAGTGCAATGATAGTGTGCCTGCTGCTGGCGCTGAGCCTGCTGGCGGGCTGTCTGAAGGACGAGGTGGGCGGCGTGCGCCTGTCCAACGATGAACCCGTGGAGATGTATTCCGTGCCCCGTCAGGTGGCTGTGATGCTCTTCCATACCGGCGGCGCGTGGACGGCCTCTACCGATGCCACGTGGCTCAAGCTTAAGAAGGAGAGCGGCCCCGGAGGCACCGACACGCTTGTCATTATCACTACGGAGAAGAACCTGACTGGGGCTCCGCGCACGGCTCAGGTGGCCGTGGAGTCGGGTGGACAGCGCGAGATGGTCACCGTCAGGCAGAGCGATGAGTATGCCATCTTCGACCCCAAGGAGATTGTGATGCCTGCCGAAGGCGGCACGCTGGATGTCAGCTTCCGGACGAACGTGGCCGACAGCCTGCAGCTCTACGTGTCGGCTCACCTGGTGGAGCATCTGGTGGACACGCGCAAGGAGCAAGATTCGGCTGCCTCGCGGGCCGACAAGACTGGCTCACTGGAGTGGCTCCGCGTGGAGCCCAACGACAGCAGCGCCGAGCGCAGCGGCTATTTCTTCCTGTCAATCAACAGTAAGTTTGGCGGGCGTATCGACTTGGACACGCTGAAATTCACACAGCTGACATCGCAGAAAGCTGCCGAGCCAGACAGCACGGCTCAATGAACCGGTTTTCTTCCCCTGCCTGCTGTAGGGCGTTTTGCTTGTCAAACGCCGAATCAGAGGCAGGCGGCGTTTGACAAGCAAAACGCCCTACA
>CAMHUC010000022.1 GCA_946188155.1 uncultured bacterium
CTCATCCCCGCCCTCTTCATGACCACCGTCTGCAGCACCTACGTATTCATCTCCCCTCAGATGCTCCATCTGCCCGAGGTTGTAGGCTATCCGTTAGGCATCGCCTGCCTCGTAGTAGCCATCGTCTGGTTTACGGTGTGGTATAAGAGGCACTCGAATAGTATGCGCAATGAATAATATCAGTAAAACGAGAATAGAAGAGCTGGACTATGTCAAGGGTCTGGCCATCTTCCTGGTCATCATGGGCCATGCCGCCTCTAATTTGGCTACGCCGATGTGGAGGCTCGTCATCTATTCGTTCCACATGCCAGTATTCTTCCTGGTGTCTGGAATGGTGATGAGTCCGCCAGAGGTGAAAGAGCGGGGCTCTCTGAGGACATTCCTTGTCAAGAATTTCAAGGCACTGCTCGTGCCGTATATCATCTGGGCAGCGATCTATTCGTGGTTCTCCTTCAAGAACCTCGCCCTCATGCTCTATGGGACGTTCGAGATACTCACCGAAACCCATTCGCTCACTTCGCTGTGGTACCTGCCCGTGTTGTTCCTCGGCCGCCTGTGGGCGGAGATGTTATTCAGGGCACTGCAGCCGGTAACGAAGTACAAGCGGGTATGGATAGCCGTGGCAGCCGCGGTATTCTTTGCCGTCGGACTGATGCTCCCGCATCCGCATCCTACCTCAGGGACAGGCTTCATCGGCTATCCCTTAGGGTTTGACTTGTCGCTGATGGCAGCAGCCTATATCCTTGTGGGCTGTCTGCTGCTGCCAGTCGTAAAACGCCTGAGGGAGGCCAGGCTCTCGATGATCACGCTCGGCCTCATCCTCTCGCTTGGGCTGCTGACCTGTGGCATACTGCTGAAAGGCGACTCGATGGTGCTCGACTCCATGGCCTTCAAGGGGCACAACACGCTCCCGACTTTCTTGCTCAATGCTTTCAGCGGCAGTGCCGCCGTCCTGATGCTTGCCATCATCCTGTACAGGACCTCGGTTTGGCACAACCCCGTGCTCAACAAGCGCACGCTGCTGTTTATCGGGCAGAACACCATCGGCATCTATCTCCTGCACAAGAATTTCTTGCAGGAGGTGGTGATAGGCAGTTTCAGTAGCATGGGATGGACGGAGCCCCAGGCCCTGGTGGCATTCGTCTCGGCCATCATCACGCTGACGTTTGCATACTTCGGTGTCAAGGTGATCAATCGCTACATACCGCAGTTGATAGGAAGGTTTCCGCAAAACTGTTAAGTAACCGTTAAATAATAAGTTACTATGAGGGGTGGATATTTCAAGTTTTTATTATCATTTCTAATCGCCTGCGGTGCAGGTGTACAGGTATCGTGTACGAACGAAGATAACCCAGCGGGACAGCAGGGTACCTATTCGGGCGTGCCGCTCATCATATTCGACACAGACATCGGCTCGTCGACCGACGACCTCTTCGCCTTGGAGATGCTCTACCGCTATGAGCAGCAGGGCGCCTGCAAACTGCTGGGGGTGGTAGTGGACCGCGAGGGTGAGGACTGTGCCGCCGTGGCTGATGTGATGAATAACTACTTCGGTCATGCCAGCACGCCCATAGGACTTGTGAGGAAAGGTATCCCTGCTCCGGCAGTATGGATTGACTACAAATCATTGCCGACCTACACAAATGACGACGGTGGACTGATGTTCCGCCGCTCCGTCGATGATTACTCGGCACTACCCGACGGGTGGCAGTTGTACCGTCGCCTGCTTTCCCGGCAGCCCGACCACTCTGTGAGCATCTGTACCTCCGGCTTCGTCACGGCACTGGCTCAGCTGCTGATGTCGGAGCCCGATGATTACTCGCCGTTGAGCGGTGTGGAGCTGGTTCGCCAAAAGGTGAAGTGCATCTACATGCAGGGCGGCGTGTTCGGCGATGCCGTGGAGCCCGACTTCAATTTCGGACAGGGCATCACGTTTGCACAGGATTTCTTCCGCCTCTGGCCGCAGGACGTGGACATGGTATTCTCGCCCGGCGAGGTGGGTGACCCCATTGAATATACCCCCGAGCAGGTCGTCAGCGATATCTCGTGGACTGACATACACCCCATCAAGCAGGTCTATATGACGTGCGACTGCAATACAGGCCAGAAGATGTGGGACACACTGCCCGTTATTCAGGCCGTGGAGGGTGACAGCGTGTTCTCGCTCTCCGCCCGGGGCACTGTCAGCATCACCTGGAGCGCGGAGACCTTCTTCACGCCCTCGCCCACGGGCAACTGCCGCTACCAACTGCCCGGCACCGCTGAGTGGGTGGCGCAGATATTGGAGAAGATACGCCGCGCGAACAGACAGAGATGACATACTAAAATCATACAAAAATCAAAATGAAAAAGAAAACTATGAAATGGATGCTCACCGCCATCCTCTGTATCTGCGGTGTAAGTGTATTCACAGCGTGTACGCCAGACAATAACGACAACCCGGCAGGCGACGGCGACCTGACCGAGAAGGTCGTGGGCAAGTGGATTCATGCCGACACCGACGGGGAGGCGGTCACGACTGACATGAAGTCGGTCTATACCTTCACGAAGGATGGCGGCTCCGCGCTGAAGGGCTTCTACAGCATGTCGATGACGGAGAGCGGCGTGTGGTCCTACAGGCAGGAGACCGACCTGACCATCAGCGGCAACGCCATCACGATGACATCGCGCCTGGCCGACGGACAGCAGTCGGTGGTAGAACTGACCGCCGTCACCGTCAGCGGCGACGACCTGCGCTTCACCGCCAAGACCACGCTCTCGAAGGACGGACAGGTGACAGCCACCTACGGCCCGCGCCAGGAGCACTTCACCCGTGCCGAGGCCGACTACACCGAGGCCGTCGTGGGCCTCTGGGAGATCACCTTCACCAGCGACAATCCCGAGTACGAATCTTCTGAGCCTTACCGCGAACTGTACCGCAGCGACGGCACCGCCAGTTTCTACGACCTCATCGACGGCCAGTGGGTGGAGGAGGAGACGACCTACAACGAATACTTCTCCGACGGCCCCCTGTTCTGCTTCCGCTGGCAGAAGACCGACGCTGGGATAGACCGTCGCGAGAACTGGGAAGTTGTCTCCTGCACGGGCGACGAGATGGTCAATAAGGCCTTCCACCGACGCGCCGACGGCTCCACTTACACCATCACCGCGCACTTGAAGAAAGTGGAATAACAAAATAAAAAAGTTGAGAAACGTTATGGACATGTTTAGCGATGTGGCTGAGAGTTTCAGCAACAACCTGATAGTGGAGGACCGCTACAGGATGATCCTCGACGGTCTGCAGGTGACGCTGCTTATCACATTATGTGCCGCCGTGCTGGGTACGCTCTTAGGCGGGCTGGTGTGCTGGATGCGCATGAGCCGCTGGAAGTGGCTGCAGCAAGTGGCACGGGTGTATATCGACCTGATGCGGGGCACGCCGGTGCTGGTGCTGCTCATGCTGATGTACTATGTGGTGATGGCGCCGCTGGATGCTACGGGCATCGTGGTGGCCATCGTCACCTTCGCCATGAATACTGCGGCATACATCAGCGAGATGCTGCGGACCACCATCCAGGGCATCGACCGCGGACAGACGGAGGCAGGACTGGCCTTGGGCTTCACCCCGAGACAGACGTTCCTGAAGATTGTGCTGCCACAGGTGGTCCGTGCGGTGATGCCCGTCTATCAGGGCGAGATTATCAGTCTGCTGAAGGGCACGAGCATCGTGGGCTACATTGCCGTGGCCGACATGACGCGAGCCTCCGACCTGATACGCTCGCGCACGTTCGACGCCTTCTTCCCCCTCATCGTGACGGCCGTCATCTACTTCGTCGTGGCATGGCTCATCGGGCTGCTGCTCCAGTCGTTAGTAGGACGGCAGCGCGTGAAGGCTGCCGTAGCGGGCGTGGCGCTGCTGATAGCAGGAGCACTGTGCTACGTGCCGACGCTCATGGGAGGCGGTTCCTCTTCAGCCAAGACAACCGCCGTCACCGATGTCCCGCTGCCGTTCAAGGCCCTGTCGGGCAAGCGCGTGGCCGTCATCATCGGCAGCATCCAGGACATCGCCGTCACCAGCATGGCACCCGATGCCGACATCCAGCGCATGAGTACTATGACCGACCTGCTGGCTGCCCTGGAGAGCGGCAAGGTAGACGTGGCGGGCAGTGAGAGCCTGTCGCTGGATTTCAACAGGGAAATAGCCGATAAGGTGGACTCGGTGGGCGCCGGACTGGAGTCCATCCCCGTGGCTGCCATCTTCAAGCAGGGCAACACCGCCCTGCAGCAGGACTTCAACCAGTTCCTGGCCGACATACGCCGCGACGGCACCTACCAGAAGATCTACGACCGCTGGCAGCAGTCCGACGACCCCTCGGCCCTGGCCGTCCCCGAGCAGCGCGGCACGGGGCGCACCCTGCGCGTGGCCACCTATCCGGCCATGCCGCCGTTCAACTTCATCAATTCTGGTAAGATGTCGGGGCTGGAACCGGCCCTTCTGACGGAGTGGGCCAACCGGCGCAACTGGCGGCTGGAATTTCTCGTGATGGACTTCGCCGCACAGATTCCTGCCGTGCAGACGGGCAAGGCCGACATGGCCATGGGCGCCATCAGCGTCACCGAGGAGCGACAGAAGCAGGTGCTCTTCTCCGACGGCTATGTAGAGTCGCACATCGTACTCATCACACGAAAAGGGGAAGCGGGGATACTCACCAGTCCAACGCAGCAGCCTTCCGACAAGTCGGATGACGGAGCCCTGTGGCCGTGGGCCGCTGTCCTCCTTATTATGATAGGTGGCGGCACGTGGCTCTTCCTCCGCCGTAAGCGTCGCTCCCCGACGGCGGTAGCAGATTCTTGCGTCCCTTCGGTAGCAAGCGAGCAGAGCTCGAGCGCTTCACTCTTCACTCTTCACTCTTCACTTCTCCGCATTTCCCACCTTCGAAAGAACTACGGCTCGCTCGAAGTGTTGCGCGACATCACCGTCGACATCCATCGCGGCGAAGTCATCTCCATCATCGGGCCTTCGGGCACAGGCAAAAGCACCCTGCTGCGCTGTCTGAACCTGCTGGAGCAACCCACCGGCGGCAGTATCGTCGTCGATGGGGAGGACATTCTCGCCAAAGGCTATCCAGTCAACAGGCTGCGGCAGAAGATGGGCATGGTGTTCCAGTCGTTCAACCTCTTCGAGCATAAGACGGTGCTGGAGAACGTCATCTTCGCGCCCTGCCAGTTGCGTCGTATGCCAGAGGAAGAGGCACGCAGGGAGGGACTGGCATTGCTGCGCAAGGTGGGACTGGCCGAGAAGGCCGACGTCTATCCGTCGAGCCTCTCCGGCGGTCAGAAGCAGCGTGTGGCCATCGCCCGCGCACTGGCCATGAAGCCCGACGTCATCCTCTTCGACGAGCCTACGTCGGCTCTCGACCCGACGATGGTGGGCGAGGTGCTCAGCGTTATCCGTCAGTTGGCCAAGGAGGGCATGACGATGCTCATCGTCACCCACGAGATGAAGTTTGCCCACGATGTAAGCACCCGTATATTCTTCATGTACGACGGCTATATCCATGAGGACGGCACGCCCCGACAGATCTTCGAGTCGCCCGTCCACAGTGCCACCAAGGCCTTCATACAGCGCATCCGCAAGGAGGTGTTCGAGATCGGCGGCCCCGACTTCGACTTCCTCGGCATGCACTCGGCCGTCAGCGCCTTCTGCCACAAGTACGGCATCCCTGAGAAGGAAGAGAAGGCCCAGCAGCTGATCGGCAAGATGCTCGACGGCGCGATGGCACCCTACCGCCCCATCACCGTGCGAATCACGCACAGCGAGCAGTCGCTCGTCACGGCCCTCGACTTCATGGTGGAAAAGATGACCGCTACGCCGCTGAACGATGCCCATCGCAGCGAACTCTCCGGGCAGTGCCGCCAGGTGATAGAGGAAGAGACCAAGCGCGGCTTCCGTGTGAAACTAATCATATAAAAAGTGAAGAATGAAGAGTGAAAAGTGAATAATTTGCTACCGCACTCCGAAATCGCTAAATAATAAAATCGTAGATAAATCGTAAATAGTAAATCATTAAATTGTAAATTAAAGAAATGAACAAGAACGAGAAATTTGTCATCACGATCAATCGTGAGTTAGGCAGCGGCGGCCGCACCGTGGGTCGCCTGCTGGCAGAGAAACTGGGCGTACCCTTCTACGACAAGGCCGTCATCAAGGCCCTGCAGGAGAAGTATCACATCAACCCCGAGGAGATAGAGCGGCTGAAAGGCCGCAAGCACGGATGGTGGGCCGACGTGGAGCGCATCCTGAAGATCGACTCAGGCATGAGCATGGACTACTACATGCCGAAGAAGGGCGACGCACCCGACCTGCTGACCACCGACGAGATGTTCAAGACCGAGACGCTCATCCTGCAGGACCTCGCCGTCGGAGAGTCGTGCGTGGTGGCCGGCCGCAGCGGCTTCCACGTGTTCCGCCTGCATCCCAACCACCTGAGCGTCCTCATCCAAGCCTCGATGGAGCACCGCATGGAGCGCGTGGCCCGCAAGCAGGGCATCACGCCTGAGGAGGCCCGCAAGATCATCGACCAGGTGGACAAGATGCGCGAGAACTACGTGAAGAAGTACACCGGCACCTCGCGCTACGACACCCGCAACTACCAACTCGTCATCGCAGCCGACGACAAGACGGAGGAGCAGATGGCCGACCTCATCATGCAGTACATTGAAGATTGATTATTGAAAATTGAATATTGAGAAAATGAAAAAGATGATGAATTGGGTGCTCGCCGCCACCCTCTGTATCTGCGGCGCAATAGTGCTGACATCGTGCAGCAGCAACGACGACAACCCCGCAGGCCCCGATGTCGGCACTCCGGCAATCGCCATGATTGGAAAAATCGGTCATGTGGACTACTTCAAGCAAATAGAGTCAGCCTTCCGCAGTGCCTGTGAGGTCAACGGCGTGGAGGCTCTCTACTACACCACCGCGTCGGAGAACACCCACCAGGAACAGATTGCCATTGTGAACGAGCTGAAGCAACTCGGAAGTAAGCAGCTGAAAGGCATCATCTACGCGCCGAGCTACGGCCCCGCGGGCGAGAGTGCCGATGCCGAGGTGGCAGCCTTCGCCCGGCAGCGCGGCATCCCCGTGATCATCATCGACACGGAGCTGAAAGCCGGCAGTCCGCTGGCCGGCAGTCCGTATTTCGGAACAGACAACGCGGCCGCAGGCCGGGAGCTGGCCGGCAAGGTGGCGGCCGACAAGGTGGCTGCCTTCGTGCAGAGCAACAGCATAGCCCTGGAGCGCGCCGAGGCATTCAAGGCTGTGAAGCCAGCTACCACCATCTATCCCGTCGATGAAGCTGCCAAGAGCGCCGTTGAGGCCGTCATCGATGAGTACGATGACTTCGTATTCTTCAATGGCCACATCCTCAGCAGCGTCCTCAACCTGCTCAAGGAGAAAGGCAAGAACGTGTACACCTTCGACGTGTACGGGGAGTTCCTCGACGAACTGATTGCAGGCAACACCCACTTCAAGGGCATCATGGCGCAGAACACCTTCGGCATGGCCCGCAAGGCCGTCGAGGCAGTACTCTCGGGAGCCGCCCGGGGTGAGATGATTCCCACGCCCTACATCACCAGCGGCAACCTCGGCGACGACAGCGTACTGCCCTTCCTGCAGTATTACGGCAAGAGCGTAGAGCCGCAAGCCGCCGCGCAGGTGGGCTCCTACGTGTGGGGCTCTACCATCTACGCCATGGGAGCCGACGGTGCCGCCCGTCTGGCCGAGGCCTACGAGAAGGCCGGCATCCAGCACGCCATCCTACTCGTCAAGGGCGAGAACGGTACGGTGGGCTATCTCAACAACAACCTCTCCAAGGCTCCCCTGGCACGCACCGACCGCGACATACTGGCCGAGACCGTCAGCGCCATGCACGAGCGCGGCATCAAGGTGTATGCCTGGATCACCATCGGCGCCGATGCCAACTGGGCAACGACCCATCCGGAGCAGGCCTGCTACCACTTCCGCCGGGGCTACTCCGACGAGGTGGTCGATCTGTACCAGACAGACTATCAGGCCTACATGGCCAACATCATGAAGGAGATAGAGCAGAACTACGCCATCGACGGCTTTGCCATCGACAGGATGCGCTACATGGGCATCTACTTTGGATGGAGCGACAGCGACTACCAGCGCCTGACGGCTCCGAAGGCCGAAGGCGGCTATGGCCTGACACTCGACGAATACAACGAACTCGTGAGGCTGACTGCACAGGAGTATGGCTATCCCACGGCGCCTGATGCCGGCGGGCGGCTGGTGTACAGCGCCGAGGCCGAGGCCCCTGCAGCTACAGCGGGCACGATGGAGGCAGCGCTGAAGAACGGCGTGACGGGCGTGGTGGCCTTCGCCAAGATGAGGGAGAAGGTGGTCGACGACTTCAGCGAGATGCTGGTAGGCCTGACACAGAAGCCCACCTACGTGGCCTCGATGCCTGAGTGTACATACACGCCACTTGCTGCAACGCTGGACTACGGCATGACCTATAATCAGGCCTATACCTACAGCGTGCAGTGCCCCATGCTCTACTCGGCCGAATATGGTAAGGACGCCGAATGGGTGGCCAGCAACATCAACTATCTGAAGGGCATGGGCTACTCGAAGGTGCTACCCAGTCTGCAGGCCTACCGCAGTGGCAGCACTGAGACACTGGCTGCCGACATCAGTGCCGCGCTGGCAGCAGGCTGTCCGGGCTACCTGCTCTTCCGTACCGGCACCTACGACATGGCCCGTTGCACGGCCACTGCCGCAGGCTCCCTCCTGCTCACCTACGTCCGCGGCACCGACAGCGAGTGCGGCAACTTGACGGTCACCATCAGCGGCGTTACCCCCACCGGCGTCACCATGGGTGGCAAACTGGCCTCTACGGCGTATCAGCTCCAGGGCCAGACCATCACCTTCAGTGGCGAGGCCTTAGAGAAACTGGGCGACTACGGCACCATCACCATCGAGACCGTCGGCAGCGGCAAGCCCTCTGTCAGCGTCGCCTCCGATGCTCGCATCGTATATAATGCACCAATTTGATTCAAGAGGTAAGTGGTAAGAGGTAAGAGGCACTTGACCCGCATGATATGCCTCCATACAATACCTTTACTATAAAAACAATAACCCGCACATCTCGCACATCTGCTATATCAAATTGTATATCAGTAGGTTGCATGACTACATATCTCGCATTTACCTCGCATTTACCTCGCAGCGAGGGGGAAACAGGAGCCTCGGGAGAGGTTTGGATAGCCTGAACACCGGCGGAGGAAGGGCTGAAAGGATGTGCTGAAGGCTTCCTGCTCATGAATTCTCTCGAGAATTTAGAGGTTTAAAGGCACTAAAGGCTTGCTTTGGAGCCTACTCCTGGGTAAATTCTCGAGAGAATTCGGTCGTCCGGCGGCTTCCGTCACTGATAAAGCACGTCGTGCTGACCGACTTCGGCCTATCCAAAGCAGAAAAGATGCCCCAGAAGGCTGATTTTGGGGGCAGAAAAGCCGTTTACTGCGAGGAAAATGCGAGGTAAATGCGAGATATGCTCGCGTGCAACATATTGATATACAATGAGATATAGCAGATGTGCGAGATGTGCGGGTTATGTATTATCTATAGGTCGGGGCAGCGTCATTCTCCGAACAGCCAAGTTCGATGCCAGCAGAATGCGGGGACAGACGGCAACTTGTAATCATCAATCTGCCCGATGCTGCTGATTTTTTGCTTCTGAAGCAAATTTACCACCTCTTTCTTTCGGGCTTTCTGATTTCTCGCCCGCTTTTGGTTAGTTTAACGGGGAAATCGAGCGAAATTACAAATAAAATGTGTAATTTTGTGGCCGTAAAGTGAAACATACAATATAGAAGATAATGAATATCGCCAGCAACCAACAGCTTATATGCCCCGTGCGCGGACTGCTCAACACGACGAAGATGAGCAAGGACGGCCTGACACCCACAGAGGAGTCGTTCAGAATCGAGGCTATCAACTACTTGATAAGCGTGGGCTATCCGAAGGAGAATTTCTGGATAGAGCCGATAGTCGCTGAGTTCGGAAACGATGGCAGGAACAGTTTCCGTAGCGACTTTGCCGTACTCGACGTGGACGCAAGGCTGATGCCAAGCCACAAGCCAGACGATATTCTGAACCATGCCCTGATTATCTGCGAGGTGAAGCGCGACAACCGCAAGAGTGAGTACGTGAAGGACACGCAGGTGAAGCCGATGCTGAACTTCGCCAAGTTGCTGACCACCGTGGGCTTGTATTGGGACAACATTGAGAAGCGCGTGTTCTGGATTGAGATTGAGGGCAACAAGAAGGAAATCAAGGAGGGCGGTCTGCACAACCTGCCGAAGTTCGGGATGCCCGTCAAGACAGCACCGCTGACGTTCAACACTATCCAGCCAACGAAATCGCTACTTGATGATTTCGCCAAGATTGAGACGATACTACACCAGGCATCCTTCACGCCCGAAAAACGCTACGAAACCATCCTAAAGCTGCTGCTGGCAAAGATTTTCGACGAGCACCAGTGCGAAGCGGCTCAGGATGAGGTGCTCGTGTTCCAGGATTACGAGGAAATCGGCGTTACGCCAGACATCGCCAAGAAGAAAATCATCGACCTGGTGAACCGCGCCGTGAGATATTACGAGAAGCACCTGCCTAACAAGGTCGCCGAAGGTCTCGACGTGTCGGACGAAACGCTACGTCAAATCCTGAAGGTAATCGCCCCCATCAAGATAATCGAATCGAAACGCGACGTGGTGCAGACCTTCTATATGAAGTTCGCCAAGGACATGTACAAGTGGGACATGGCGCAATACTTCACGCCGACGACGGTCACAGACTTTATTGTCGAGCTGATAAATCCACAGTTCGACGAGCACGTGGCCGACCCCGCCTGCGGAAGTGCCGATTTCCTTGTTGCGGCCTTCCGCTATGCCAAAAAATACAACTCCAAGTACGCCGAGTGCGTCTGGGGCTACGACAATTCGTCGAATGCCGTGCAGGTGGCCGTGCTCAATATGCTGCTCAACGGCGACGGCAAGTCGCAGATAGTGCTGAAAGACTCCTTGGAGAGCGTCAATGAGTTCAAGGGCAAATATGACATCATCACCTGCAACCCGCCCTTCGGAACACGCATCGTCGAGAAACGCAAGAAGGTGCTCTGCCTCTACGACCTGGGCTACGAATGGACGAAGCAAGATGACGGCACGTTCACGAAGACTGACAGCGTCGTGGACGCTCAGGAGACGGGCATCCTGTTTATAGAGACCTGTGTCAAGCAGTGCCGCGCCGGCGGGCGCATCGCCATCATCCTGCCCAACGGCTATCTCGGCAACCGCTCCGACAAGTATAAGCTCGTGCGCGAGTGGATTCTGCGCCACACCCGCGTAGCCGCCATCATCTCATTGCCACGCTTCACTTTCAAGACCAGCGGAGCCGACGTCAGTGCCTCCGTGCTCTATCTGGAGAAGCGCGACAAGCCCATCGAGCGCCTCACCGACGACAGCTACTACCGCTGCGCCGTAGAGCTGATAGAAAAGGTGGGCTGGGATGCAGGCAACAAAAAGGCCGCACCTGTCTACAAGCGAAACGAACTCGACGGCAGCCTCATACTCGACAGCGACGGCAACCCCGTCATCGACTGCGACTTCGACGATGCCATCAGCCGCATCGTCAACAGCGACGCTGCCACCAGCTTCGATTGGATTGCCAGAAGAAAGAAGCGGACAGGCAACCGCGACAGTTGGACGATTGGCAATGATCTCATATACAACGACCCCGACCTCACGCTGGATCCCAAACGCTACGGTCGCAAGGTCATGGTGCTGCGCGAGGCGCTGACAAAGAGCGAGCACCTCATGCTGGGCGACATCGTGAACTTCATCGCCGAGAAGCAGACCGCCAGCGGAAGGAAAGTCACCGTCAGTAAGTCGGCCATCTACAATTACGTTGAAATACAGGATATCGTCCGCGGCGACTACTCAGTCAAGCAGTTGCGTGGATGGGAACTGCCAAGTCGCGCCAAGCATTTCTGCGAGCCTCACGACATCTATTTCGGCTCCATCTGGGGCAGTACCACCAAATGGTGCTACATCCCCGAAAACGCAAAGGACGTCGTTGTAACCAACGGCTGCTTCCGATGCCGCATCAAGCCCGGCAAAGAGCAATACCTCACCGACCTGCTGGCTTATATGAACAGTGAAGGATGGGCAGTTCAACTCCGCTCCTTTGCAAGAGGTTCCGACGGACTGGCCGAAATCTGTGAATCCGATGCACAAAACGTGGTCATACCGATACTCCCCGACCAAGTTCGGGAAAAACTAAAGCCATTCATCGAAAACCTGAAAAGCGGTTCGACAACCATCAACTCCGTTATGCGTCAGATGATAGGCGCATCAGAAGTGGACTACCACGACCCCAAGAAGCGCCCCAGCCACATCGTTCTGGTATAAGAAGGCTCCTCTCGGCGCAGGAATAATATTTTTTACCAATTGATACGACAAACAATATAATGAAAAAGATTTCGACCTTTGGTCGCTTGTCTAACAATAACTTGGTCCTCGCCGCCACCCGCCTTAGCTATGCCGACGAGGCCACCAGACGACAATCATGAAGGGACTAAGTGGAAATGCACTGAAGGTGATAGCCATCGTTGCCATGACTATCGACCATCTGGCATGGGTGGGCATCGAGACCTATGAGCAGGCGGATACGCCGACGCAGATCTTCCTGCACTGTATCGGACGGCTGACGGCCCCGATGATGATATTCTTCGTGGCCGAGGGCTATCACCACACGCACGACTTCCGCCGCTACCTGCGCCGTCTGCTCATGCTGGCCGTGGTGAGCCACTTCGCCTTCTGCTATTTCAATATGTCGGGCTTCAACCCGCTCGGCAACCTGCTCTTCAATGCCACGAGCATCGCCTGGCCGCTGCTCTGGGGGCTGATACTGCTGAAAGTATGGGACATGGAGCGACTTGCCCGATGGCAGAAGGTCGGTGTTACGTTGGTGGCCTGCCTGCTCACCTGCACCTCCGACTGGAGTTGTGCCGCCCCGCTGGCCATACTCATGATTGGCCGGAACCGGGGCTGCTTCCACAAGCAGATGCTCTGGATGATGGCCATCATCTCGCTCTATGCCGTTGCCTTCTTCATCTTCCACAGCCCCACCTACGGCATGGTACACCTGGCCTGCTGGCTGGCTGTGCCACTGCTGGCGATGTACAACGGCCAGCGAGGACGGTTGAAGTGGCTCGGCAAGTTCTTCTACTATTACTATCCCGCCCACATGGCGGTTATAGGCCTGCTGGCCCGTTGTTTCCAATAAGCGCCTCCGAAGGATAAGAAAGACCGGAAGCTGTGCTCGATTCGATTATTTATTCAGCCACAGCATGACGGTCAGTATAATAAACACAGCGTTAGCTACCAGCGAACAGATGAAGATGCCCAGACACCAGTTATACACCCGACGCGAAAGAAAGACTCCATCGGCATAAGAAGATAGACGGTCTATCTGGGTTTCGTGCGTCGCATGCGCTTCGGCAAGCACGGGCGAGGGCGTAGAAGCATTGCGCCCGCTGCTCGAAGGACGCGTCACGCTGCTCAGCGGCAACAGCGGCGTGGGCAAGTCAACGCTCATCAACCGACTCGTGCCAGGCCTGAACCTGCGCACGGCTGAAATCTCCGACGCACACGACACGGGGCAGCACACCACCACCTTCTCCGAGATGATACCCCTCCCCTCTCCCCTCTCCCTTCTCCCCTCTTATCTCATCGACACCCCGGGCATCAAGGGCTTCGGAGCATTCGACATGGAGCCGGAGGAACTCACCAGCTATTTCCGCGAGATATTCCGATTCGCACACGACTGCCGCTTCTCCAACTGCATCCACACCCACGAGCCGGGCTGTGCCGTGCTGCGCTCCCTCGACGACCACTACATCGCCCAAAGCCGCTACCAGAGCTACCTCAGCATGCTCGGCGACAAGGACAGCAACAAATACCGCGAGGCCTATTGATTCGGCCTCGCGCACAGAGGTAATCCACCTATAATATCGTTCATCAAGATATCCTCGTTTGGATATATGTCTTTGTGATAAATATCAGTGCTTTGTCACTGTTCTATATCATCCAGTCGCAGCAGCCTCGGGCCTCGGAACTGTACGATGACGAGGTGCAACTGCGTGTCGCAGCTCAGCAGGGCCACGCGCCCGCCTTGGCTGTATTGCCGTATCTGCGCCTCTGCCTCCTGCCACTGGGTCTCGGCCTCAGCATCCGTGGCGTCGGCCTTTAGATATTTCAGCTCGATGATGTAGGAGTGGGCGATGTCGGGCTGCCGCAGCTTGTCGGGCATGAGGAAGAAGTCGCAATATCCGTGGTTCAGCTCTACCTCCGGGGCCGTCAGGTAGCCTTGATACATGTTCAGGTAGGCCAGGAAGTAGCCCTGCAGGTGACGCATTCCCGAGCTTCGCTCGCCTACCCGTAGCCTTTCGCCTTCGATGGCCGAGCGCACGGCGGAGTCCTCGCGGTAGCTGTCGGCGATATATTGCAGCAGCGTGCGCCACTCGCCACGATAGGCTGCTGCCCTGAATGCCTCTTTCAGTTCCCATGTGTCAATGTCTGAGGCGCGCTGGTACTCATCTAAGAGGAAGTCGTAGTACTGGCGGCGCACGTTGTTGTTGGGGATGCCCAGCTGCTGCTCGCCATGATACGTCCCCGTCATGGTGATCATGCCGTAGTAGTAGAGCAGCGAGATGAAGTTCTCCTTCTTGATCAGCTCGATGGCGGGGAAGTAGTCCTTCACCTTACTATATATATAGCCGTCCTGCGCGATGCGATGTACGATTCTCCGGCGGTACGAGTCGATGGTGTCGAGGCGGATCAGCTGGCGCAGCTTGGTGTAGTCGGTCTTGGCGTTGGGGTCCTCCATCGAGTCGGGGGGAGTGCCAAGAGTCAGTAGAGTATTGACGTAGTACGTCACCATGTTCGAGTTGAACATCTTCGGATCGGTCTTGAGCGACCGCTCGGCGAAGCAGTAGTTGTCGTACCACGGGCGCATCTGGTCGAGCATCTCGTCGGTGGACAATTCAGTGCCCGACAGCGGGCGGTAGTAGTCGAGCATGACCCTCACCTCCGGCTCGCTGAAGCCAAGCACCTGGTTGAACCACGGGTTGGTAGTGATGTTGGTGGCGATGTTGTAGCCGCTGGTCAGGTCGTCCATCGTCACGGGCGACACGCCCATCATCAGTATGCGGTCGAAGTTGCCCTTGAAGAGCTTGAACAGGTCGCGGTAGAAGCCGTCGGCATGGGTCAGCGTGCGATAGACAGCCTCGCCGTGCTGCGCCAGCACGGTGTTGGTGAAGTTGTCGTACTCGTCGAGTATCAGATAGAGGGGGTTGCCGTATTTCTTCGGCCATGCCTACAATGTAGGTCAGCTTGGGTTTGGCCTTATTCATTTTCTTCACCTCACTGGCAAAGCCTTCGAAATACATATCCTTGTATTTTTCGGCAAAGAGGTTCAGCACGATGTCCATATAAAAATCGAGGTTCTCCTTCAGTTCGTCTATTGTCCCCGTCACCTGCGAGAAGTCAAGCCTCATCACCTGGAACTTGCCGCGCTCTGCGGTCGGGTGCTCATGAATCCACAGCCCGCTGAACAGCCGGTCCCAGTCCTCCGTCTGCTTGCAGTCGTAATAGCTTTCCAGGACGCTCAGCATCAGCGTCTTGCCGAATCGGCGCGAGCGGCAGAAGAACAGGAAGCTGCTCACCTGCTCGAATTTCGGTATCCAAGCGGTCTTGTCCACATAATAGTAGTTCTCCCGCCGGATGCGGCGGAAGTCGGCGATGCCCATCGGCAATAGTTTGAAGTCTGGCATAAGCGTCTGGATATGGTTTTTATAAAACTTTGCTGCAAAGGTACGAAAAATATTCGACATTACTGCAAATGGGGAATAAAAAGATTCACTTTGCCCAAGACAATGCCGTGGATATCGTAGAGTACTCAAGAAATAGATTTATAGGTTGTAACGTTGTTACATCGCCCTGCCACAAAGGGCGTGCAACCTGTTTTGCAGGTTGTAAGGTTGCTACAAGGTTGTAACATATCGCCCCTTGTTCGTGACATACCGCCCCTTGTTCGTCAGAGGGTTGTCAACGACTCGATTTACTAGTAAATTCAGCGAAAGACAGGCTCCTGGCATCGGTCAGGAGCCTTCTACCGTATGGCATCAGGCTCTATAGCACTATAAATAGCTCAAGTTTCTGAAATTACGAAATCCCTTTATTTGAAGGGGCACCCCCCAGCTGGCAGGGAAAGAACTTCAGGAACTTGATAAATACCCCCAAAAAGCACAGAGACATGCCTGCTGCGAGACAGGAAAATGTTACAACCTTGTTACAACCTCACAACCTGCAAAACAGGTTGCACGCCCTTTGTACATCGGCGATGTTACAACGTTACAACCTATATTCGAAAAAAAATGTATACGAAAACAGTTGGGGGAGACGCATCGCCTATTCACAGCCATTGCCAATTAGCCCCACCAAGAAGTAGTATAGCAGCTGACTGCAAATCAGCATGGAAAGTTGCAAATACCGTTGCAAGCAATAGCATGCCACTAACACGAACTCGAAATCTATCAGAGCCAAAAAAACACATATTTTCTTGCGTATTCCGAAAAAAATGCTTACCTTTGCCCCAAACTCGTTAGCCCGCAAGGGTGAGAGGGTTGTATTTATTGGTGATAAGGACGTTTACGAACGTTATCTTCGGCTGCTGAATCTCGCAAATTCTAGACCAGAAGATACGCAACAGAACGTCCACGTAGGGTGTATTATACCCTGTCCTCCCAAGCTATTGGGAGAAAGGTCTGTATAATATGTAATGACGTGGGCTAATTCGAGTTGCTTATCCTGGTCGAGGCAATGCGAGAGCCCAGCAGCGGGATAGGCGAGGAGTACAGCACCCACGTCTTTCGCGTTTCACAACGAGCGCAATTTATTAACCGCTGAATCTGGGGGCTGTCAGCAAAAAAACATTATGGATTATGGGAAGACCGACATCTACCCCAAAGTATGGCGTACCGCTCATACTGTTTGTGCTCTTAGCATTGTCATCCTTCGCCTATGGCCAGGGAGTGACGGCCAGGCAGGGTGTTTCGTATCAGAAACACATCGATGGCGAAGGAAATGTGATTATGTATGAGGTGAGAGATCAGCCTGTCGAAGCTGTGGTGACCCGTGGGGCCACCCCGGCGCAGGAGGATGATGAGCTGCAGAAGCTGATTGACAGTCTCGCCGACTCTCCGGCGACTCGTGCGTCCGGCACGGTGACGGACATTGACCTGTCGGCGTATTCTGCGCCGCGAACCGCAACGCTCTACATCCGCAACGGTGTCAACGTCAGGTTTATCAATGGTACTTTGACAAGGGCAACGAGCCTGACGGATGCACCCTTGGTGCAGATTACAGGTGACAGTAAGTTGACACTGGCTAAGACTGCCGAGATCTCGGGAAACAATTTCACTTCAAGCTATCCCATTGTGGAAGTACGTGATGGCGAGATTGATGTAGAGGGTGGTAAGATTGCTGGGAACTCAACTTGGGAAGGAAAAACCAAACATACATATTCTTCCGTAAGGTTAACAGATGAAAACGCTCGTTTTTATTTGACGGCCGGTGAAGTTGAGTATTTAATTGCACCCAAAGGAGAAATTTTTGCCTCTGGTGGTGTACTCGGTATTGTTGCAGTATACAACTATATTAAAATTTTGGGAGATGTGAAAGCCTATTGCAGTTTCTCACGCAAAGAAGCGTATTTGGACTGCATGTATGAACTTAAGCCAAATGCAAGCATTACCTTGGGTTACTATTACCCCGACCAGACGGTTGCGAAGAACGTTCCACAGGATGCGCTAAACTGTTTTAAACTCGGCTATAGCGACAACATTACGGGTAGTGAAGATGACTATCAGCTGTCATACGATAACAATTCACTCGTTGTACGCAAAAAGGTGTCTGATGACCCTATCCAGACAATTAAAAATGTGGAGCCAGGCACGCTGCCCGACCGCATCCCTGAGAGTGCCCGTGACATCATTGAGGAACTGACCATCACGGGCAAACTTAACGGCACGGACATCGTGATCCTACAGGATATGGCCAAGATGAAATTGAGGAAGCTCGACATCTCCGGCTGCGACATTGTTGAGGGGGGAAGTGCGTACTACACCTCTACCAGCTCGCTTGCCACAAAGTATTACACGGCGAATGACGAGATAGGCTCTTCTATGTTTTACCAGTCCACCTCGTTAGAAACGGTCATTCTGCCGAATAGTGTCACCAAATTATATGGTTCTTCATTCCATTATGGCAGTGTGAAGTCGATAACCATAGGACCTAAAGTGAGAGTTATCGATGGCGGCCTCTGTCCAGGTACAAGGCTTGAGGAAATAGTGCTTAATGACAACAGCTATTTCGTGCTGGATGATGGATTCCTGTATGACGCGAAGCGTACCACTGTGTATAGGGCAATAGAGAGTGTAAAAGGAGAAATAAAGTTTCCTAATTCTGTGAGCGTAATAGAGAATTCGGCTTTCGACGGGTGTGGATACATCACAAAGGTGACTTTGCCCTCTAACCTGAAAGAGATAAAAACGGCTTGCTTTAGTGATTGCTCTTCACTTACAGATGTGGTTTTTAACGCCAATCTGTCTTATTTGGGTTATAATTGCTTTTCAGGCAGTAGTGCCCTGAAGACTGTCGACCTCAGTAACACAAAGGTAACTTATATCTACCAGTCATTCTACAAATGTAATGCCATTGAGACATTGCTTCTTCCCTCAACCTTAGAAACAATTTGGGGAACCTGTTTCACTAGCACAAAGCTAAACTATATTAGTTGCCCTGCTGTTACCCCTCCCACCCTAGAACATCCCACTACAGCTTTCCAGTACAGTTCGATAAAGAATTCCTGTAGAGTGGTGATACCCACTAAGAGTATGCCTGCCTACAAGGCTGCTGCTGGGTGGAAAGAATTCCTGAAATATGAGTCCGACAAAGATCCCAATCTGATTACCACGGAGGATGAATTGCAGAAGCGTCTCGACGAGATTGCTGCAGAAAAGCCTTCTGAGCCAGTGACGCTGACCATCGCAGAAGGAGGCATCGACATCGGAGCCGTTTCGGCCAGGACAGGCTGTAAAGCCAAGATAACTGGCGGTTCCATCAAGGTTCGGAACGAGAAGAATGGTGCCGACTTCGCATACGCCATTAACGCTGGTGCCGAAATAACATTTGAGAACATCACGCTCGATTTCGGCAACAAATATCTGCACAACTCCACATTCTTATTGGGTGGCAGTCTGACGATTGGCAGCAAAGTGACATTCCAGAACATCTATCAGGGAACAGAGTCTACGAACGGCTTCTTTGTGACAGTGGGTGGCCATCTGAAGATCAATTCGGGAACCATCACCGCCAATGGAACCATCATCAACTCTGAAGAGCTGACGGAGGTCACCATCAATGGTGGATCACTGAAGACCACAGGCGACTTGCCGACGATAACAGGTAAAGCAAACGTTTATCACTACGGCGGAACAGTGGCCGGCGGCAAAAAAACCGTCATCAAGATTAGCGGAACCTACTATTTAGGTGGCCTTCTTTCGCAACCCTATCCCACGGTTACCGGCGAAAAAGGCTCCACACTTGTTGATGCCACCAACACTACGTATATTTATGCAGCACTGAAAGGAACATATACCTACTGTAGGGATGGCCAGATAGGATCAGCTGATATCAAGCCCACCATGCAAGTGGACAGAATATATGTAGTCGGCAAAAATATGATGTATGGGGATGCGACTCTGCCCACGCTCTATGTGGATAAAGGCTCGCAGATACAGTTGGCATCGGCCATGACCAACACGTGGATCATCGATGGCAAGTGGACCAACTTCGACCTGACTGAGCCATACGTCCTCGTTACGGGCTGCGACAAACCATACTACAGGCCGAAGGAGAGCGACTATAGCCGGATGCAGTTCGCCAATTTGCCCGATGACGTGGAGGCTGTCTACGATGCGGAGAAGCAGGCGGTGTTGCTTCAGAAGAAGAAGGTGTGCGACCTGCAGGACATGATTGACGGTACGTGCGAAGGTGAGGTTCCCCAAGAGGTAGTCGTGCCGGAGGACGGGGTTGAAGTCGGCTGCGAAAATGATCCGCTGCAGTGCGCCGTCGATCAAAAAATAGACGGTGGAGATGATAAGGATGAAGACGGCAAACCCACACGCGTGATTTGTGGCTGTGTCAAGCCACTTAATCCCGACATTCCATTCATCCGTATCTTCCCGTATTCATTCCTGACCATCAGCAACTACAACATCCGCTCTATCTTGCTGGAGAATCAGTACATACAGGTTTATGGCACACTGATTATTGATACCAATGTCTATATATACGATTTCAAGCGCTTCATCCGCATCATGCCCGGCGGACGGGTCGTCTGGCGCGACGGCCACGTGGACAATGTCAGTGAGATAGTCTCTAACGAAGGCGGCACATTGGAGATAGAGGGCGACTTCGACAACGGCGGTAAGACCTTCAAGAACCCGGAGGGTGGCACACTGATTATCAGGGAAGGTACGTTCAAAGGTGACATCGAGAACCACGGCACGCTTATTATCGAAGGCGGTCGCATCGAGGGGCGTATCGACAATTATGGTGAACTCACCATGCGCGACTGCACGGTGGAAGGCGGCGACGTTGATGTGTACAATCACGACGGCGGCATTGCCAAGGTCGACATCGGTTGTGAGATAGGTGCTGACGGAAAGGGCTGTATCTGGAGCGAGATGGACATCTGGATTGAAGGCGGTGTGCGCGTGACCGACATCCACATCAAGCGTGGCTGCCGCATCCATGTCATTGGAAAGCTGACTTACTATTGGCGAATCCATTTCTTCGTTATTAACGAGTTTGACATCTATGTGCCCTTCATTTTCGGCGACGGCTATAAGCTGACAGAAGCCGACTGTAAATATATCGAGATAGAGTTACCAGAGGGCTATCGCTGGATATATAAGGACGGTCAAATCGTCATCGTGCGCATCCCCTACAACGTTCCAACGATAGTGGAGTATCTCGAATATTTTGGCCCGCAGGGCACGCCTGACAAGCCATGGAGCTTCGACTACAACAAAACGAACATTGACGTCAGTGCCGATTGGCACGTCCTGAATGGCTACCACCTGCTGTTTGATGGCGGCGTATTTACAATGAATGGCGGCAATATCTATATAGATAGCGGTGCCACTCTGTGGCTGAAGAACATCACCTTCAAGGGCATCGGCCACATCTATGTATACGGTACGCTCTGTATCGATGAGAATGTAGACTTTTCTGACATAGCACAGTTCATACACGTCTGTAAGGGCGGCGTGATACGCTTCGCGGCCCAGCCGTTGTATAACGTTCCCATCTGCATTGAAGAGGAGCATATCGTGACAGGTGAGGCCGTCGTCCGGGATGTGAAGGAGGCATGGCTGAGGTATCTCGTAATAGATCTGCCAAAGAACTATCGCTGGATATATAAGGAAGGGCAAATCGTCATCGTGCGCTTTCCCTACAACGTTCCCACGATTGTGGAGTATCTCGAATATTTCGGCCCGCAGGGCACGCCTGGCCATCCCTGGAGCTTCGAATACGATAAGACGAACATTGACGTCAATGCTGACTGGCACGTCTTAAAGGACTACCACCTACTGTTTGACGGCGGCGTATTTACGATGAATGGTGGCAACATCTATGTGGACAGCGGTGCCACTCTGTGGTTGAAGCACGTCACATTCAAGGGCATCGGGCATATTTACGTATCCGGTACGCTTTATATTGACGAAAACGTAGACTTTGCCGACATCGCACAATTCATACACATTCGTAAGGGCGGTGTGATACGCTTCGCAGCCCAGCCGTCGTATAACGTTCCTGTATGTATCGAAGAAGAGCATATCGTGACAGGTGAGGCTGTCGTCCGTGATGTGAATGAGGCGTGGCTGAAGTATCTCGTGATAGATTTGCCAGATGGCTATGTGTGGGAGTATGATAATACGGCGCATACCGTCCTGATAAAGGTTAAAGAGGTCGATGGTATTCTTGGGGTGACATCTGACTCAGTGCAACAAGATACTTATGACCTTAACGGGCATAAGGTTGATAAGCCTGTGAAGGGAAGAATCTATATACGCAATGGCAAAAAGATAGTGATAGCAGATTGACACTCACAGGGTTTCCGCAACAATGTGAGATAAGGTTTATCACTCGAATGATGAAGGGGCTGGAAGCAACAAGTTTCCAGCCCCTTTTTCGGGTTAGCCAAGCATGGGCATATAACTATTAACAAAGTTCAAGTGTATCTGGGACATCAGGCCCGAATGGCGCCTGGTAATGATATCTTTGCTCAACAGGAGGGCAGATGCTGCATAATACAAGGCATAATACAACCGATTGACAGCAAGACCATACTTTCCTGCATCAGCGAGAAAAGCGGCATCGGCTAATGCCATATCGGCCTTCTCAAGCCGATAGTCAATCAATGCTCTCTTATCTTCCTTGCCTATGCTCATAATGCTATACCTTCTGCCATAACGTTGCGTTTGAACAATGAGGGCGGAGCCTGTTCCCATTGCTTGCGAGTATATGAAAACACGTTGATTTCCTCTCCCATATCCATCCCCTTGTCCCAGATGGGATACAGGAGCCTGCTACGGTCGCTAAGCGTCAGGCGAGGCTTGTCGACGATAGTCAGCACATCCCAATCGCTGTCCTCACGAGCATCCCCACGGGCTCGCGAGCCATAGAGGATAATCTGGGCCGTCGGCTCAGCCTCGCGTATGGTGTCGCGAATCATGGATATAATTTTGGATCTTCTTTCTTCTGACATATACTTTCTACTTACGCAATCCGACGGCAAAGATACGTAGAAAATCCGAAACGGCCAAGGGATTCGGCGAAAAAGTGAATTAGCCTATATCGTTCATCATCCTCTGTCACCCTCTGACAGGGTGCAAGCCCTTTGTGGCAGGGCGTTCTGTCCCCTGCCACCCTTAAACTGATTCTAAGTGCGCACGCGTATAACTATACGTGATGGGATCTATGAGTATTTGAAAGGAGCAGTGCCGAGCACACAGATTTTTATTATGGCCAACGACCACTGAGCAGCCCCGGTCATTGCTTCGCTGGGCTTCCCCCCACACTTTGCTGGGCAATGGTCAGCAGGATGTCGCCGGGGCGCAGCTCCAACTGTCCGTTGGGCACGATGAAGCTGTTGCCGCGCTTCACCATCATCACCAGCGTGCCCTTGGGGAAGTGCATGTCCTGCAGACGGCTACCGCCAGCGAGCGACTCTTCGGTGAGCGTCAGTTCCGATAGTTGCGACTCCAGCTCGTCGGGCAGTTCGATGCCGAAGTCATTGCCCGTCTTGGGCTCCTCGGTGGCGAGGTCGAGCCTGTGGGCAGTGGCGGTGATGGTGGTGCCCTGGATGGCTAATGACAGCAGGGTGATAACAAAGACCACGTTGAACAGGAAGTCGGCATCCTCGATGCCCGCTATTACGGGATAGGTGGCGAAGATGATGGGCACGGCACCACGCAGCCACACCCACGGTGGAAAGCATCAGTCCCTGCGAGGCCACCGGCTCGATGTCGCGCCGCTTGGTGTCCATGCCGCCCGAGAAGAGGATGACCGACAGCGAGAGCATGCCGATAAGCTGGGCATCCTCGTGGCTGTTGAATTCAAGACCCAGGCCGTCGCTGCCAAACAGCATGCCCGTAAACAGGAACAGCAGCAGGGTGGGCACGCCGAAGCGATAGCCCCACTTGCTGATGACGATGCTCGCAAAGATGAGCACGGCTCCCAGGAAAAAGATGTTTTCCGCTGTGAATGTCATAAGAGTGAAAAGTGAAAAGTGAAGAGTGAAGAATTTGCTACCGCGCTGCCTGCTACAGCAGCAGGGTTATGGCCTCGGCATCCTTGCCCTCGTAGAAGCGGGGCTCGAATACGGGTTTGTACTGGAAGTCGCCGAAGCGGAACAGCTGCAAGGCGCAGAACTGACGGTCGTCGCTCAGGCAGAGCTCCAGGCGGTAGTGGCCGTTGGCACCAGCTGCAGGCTTGCCCTTCTGCTGGATGTCGGCAACCATCTTGTCGAGCGGCATGTCCAAAAGGCTTGCCACGCGCTCACCCTCCGAAGGAGAGTACTCCAGAATGATGGCCTTGGCCTGGCTCTGTGTAGGCGTATAGACGGCCTCGGCAGCCACGCCACCATGCTTCTGCCAGTTTAGCAAAACCGCCAGGCACACGGCGCAAAGTGCCGCGAATACCCTTGCCATTGTCACAGCCCGTCTCATTCCGGCCACGTGGGGATTAGCGTCGGAGCAGCTGTCTGATCAGATACTGGGCCACGATGTCCGTCGTGCGGTAGATGTTCTGCGAGAAGCCGTGGTCGTAGTACTCCTGCATCACAAACTCGCTCTTAGGCCATATCTGGTGGAAGCGCTCGCCATAGGTGTAGGGCACCACGCGGTCGCCATTGCCGTGGATGATGAGCGCCGGTCCCTGATAGCGGGCAGCCGTCTCGTAGATGGGCAGCGTGAAGGCCGTCTTGACATAGTTGGCCCCCAGCTTCATATTGCCGAACAGCTCCACATACTCGCCCAGGTCGAAGGGGTCGTACTGCTTGCCGAAGGTGCTGCCGCGGATGGCATCGTCGCGCAGCACGGCGGCGGGTGCCATCAGCGCCACGGCGCGGAAGGCCTCCGTGCCCAGCTCGCCAGCCGTCATGGCAGCCACCACGCCCCCCTGGGAGTGGCCCACGATGGCCAGGTCGGACACGTAGCGCAGGTCGCGTACATACTCCACCACTTTCTTGGCATCCTCTATCTCGTTGGGCACCGTCATGTCCTTGAACTCACCCTCGCTGTCGCCATGTCCGTTGAAGTCGAAGCGTACCGAGGCGATGCCGTGGGCCTGCAGCGTGTCGGCAATCAGCTCGAAGAGCGGGCCCTCCTTGCGGCCTCCGAAGCCGTGGCAGAACACCACCATCGGGCACTTCTGTCCTGCCTGTAGCTCTGGCTTCTGGATGATGGCCGCGAGTCGGCCGTGGTCGCCGTCGATACTCACGCGCTCACCCTGGCCTGTAGGCTTGTAGGCGCCGGTGGTCAGCTCCTTCAGATACTTGTCGAGCTTATAGGTGAGCACCGTGGAGAGCTTAACCAAGCCGTCGGGGCCCACCACCACCATCGAGGGAATCCACTGCACGCCGTAGGCCTGTGCAATCTCCGTCTCCTTGAACTTCTTCAGCTCGCTGGCCTGCTGGTAGTCGATGCCGTACTGCGCGATGGCCTTACGCCAGGTCTCCGCGTCGGTGTCCATCGAGATGCCGAGGAACTCCACGCCGTGCTGCCGGTAGGCCTTGCTCAGGCGCACCACCTCCGGCGCATCCTTGCGGCAGTCGGGGCACCACGAGGCCCAGAAGTCGAGCACCACGGTCTTGCCCTTGGCCCACTTCTTGAACTGGAACTTCTTGCCCTCAGGGGTCAGCATCTTGAAGTCGGGTGCCGGCGTGCCGGCCTTGATAAGTTCGGTTGCATACTTCGAGTCCATGTCCCGCTGAGGACCGAACTGCGCCTTCATTTCCACCGCGCCTCCCATCAGTAGGCTGACGGCCAATAGTCTTAGCATCTTCATGACATTTACTTTACTCGATGCAAAAGTACAAATTATTTTGTACACGGAGAAGCAGAGAGGCAGAGAATTATATTAAAAAAACAAAAAACTCCGTGTCTCTGCGTCTATGCGTACTGAAAATTAACTATTTTTGCAAACAGAATAACAAAAAGACTTATAAGTATGTACGACAAGGAAAGAGGATTCTACATTGCCCACTGCGCCGGTGGCGCGCTGAGCATCACAGGAAAGATGGCCAACCGCCACGGACTGATAGCGGGGGCCACGGGTACGGGAAAGACCGTCACGCTGCAGGTGATGGCCGAGACGTTCTGCCAGGCAGGCGTGCCCTGCTTCATGGCCGACATGAAGGGCGACCTGAGCGGCATCTCGCAAGCGGGCCGTATGAGCGGCTTCATCGAGAAGCGACTGCCGGAGTTCGGCATTGAGAACCCTGAGTTCCAGGCTTGCCCCGTCAGGTTCTACGACGTGTTCGGCGAACAGGGCCATCCCATGCGTGCCACCATCTCGCAGATGGGGCCATTACTCTTATCGCGCCTTTTTGAGTTGAATGAAACACAATCTGGAGTTTTACACATTGCATTCCGACTAGCAGATGAACAAGGTTGGTTACTAGATGACATTAAAGACCTCCGTCTATTACTCGACTATATTGCAAAGCATTCAAAAGAGATTACTTTAAAATATGGCACTGTAACATCAATGAGTATTGGTGCGATACAAAGAGCTATCTTACTTTTGGAGAACCAGGGGGCTGACAAGTTCTTCGGACTCCCTGCCTTCGACATCCAGGACCTGCTGCAGACGGAGGGCGGCAAGGGCGTGATGAGCGTGCTGGCCGCCGACAAGCTGATGCTGCAGCCAAAGCTCTACTCCACCTTCCTGCTATGGCTGCTCTCTGAGCTCTACTCCACGCTGCCAGAGGTGGGCGACCTGCCGCAGCCCAAGCTCGTGTTCTTCTTCGACGAGGCCCACATGCTCTTCACCGACACCTCGAAGGCCCTGCTCGACAAGATAGAACAGGTGATCCGACTGATACGCTCCAAGGGCGTGGGCATCTACTTCATCACACAGAGCCCCACCGACATCCCGGAGAACATACTCGGACAGCTGGGCAACCGCGTGCAGCACGCCCTGCGAGCCTATACGCCGAAGGACCAGAAGGCCGTCAGGGCCGCTGCCGACACCTTCCGCGCCAACCCCGCCTTCAAGACCGACGAGGCCATCATGAACCTCGAGACGGGCGAGGCACTCGTATCGTTCCTCGACGAGAAGGGCGCCCCCACCATCGTGGAGCGCGCCAAGGTGCTCTTCCCACTGTCGCAGATAGGGGCCGTCACCGAAGGCCAGCGCATGGACCTCATCAGGCAGAGCCGCATCTACGGCAAGTACGACACGCCCGTGGACCGCGAGAGTGCCTTCGAGGTGCTCATGGCCGAGGCCGAACAGGCCATGCAGGCCCAGGAGGAGGCAAAGGCTGCCGCCGAGAAGGCGAAGGCCGAGAAGGATGCCGCCAAGGGCAAGCAGAAGACTGGCATGATGGGCAAGGTGTGGAAAGCCATCGTCACCGCCGTCACCTCAACGCTGGCCGCCGTTCTGGGCTCCTATATCAGCGACAAGGTGACGGGCAAGAAGACAAAGTCGAAAACCTCGGCAACAGGGCGCGTGGTGAAGAACGCCACGAGTGCCGCCACGCGAACCATCACCAAGGAGCTGACGCGCGACATTTTAGGAAATCTTGTAAAATAAAAGTAATGAAAACTATTAATCAACTATTCATGACGCTGCCACTGCTGACAGCGATGCCAGCCGAGGCCCAGGATGCGAATCCTGACAAACTAGTAATCAACGAGCTGATGCAGTCGAACATCGACTGCATCATGGACAACCTGAACGACTATCCCGACTCGTGGGTGGAACTCTACAACCCCACCGACGGGGCCATCGAACTGAGCGACTACATGATCGGCACGTCGGAGAAAGTGAAGAAGGCCAACGCCCTGCCCGCACAGAAGGTGCCCCCGAGAGGCTACGTGACCATCTACTGCGACAAGGAGCGCGAGGAGGGCAAGGTGAACCCGCATACCGACTTCCGGCTGGAGTCGGGCAAGGACGGGGCCGTCTACCTCTTCAAGGGCGAGACGGTGGCAGACCAGGTGACAGGGATGAAGAAACAGCCCGCACCCAACATTGCCTTCGGACGCGAGAGCGACGGCAGCCCAACGTGGGGCTACCAGCTCACACCCACCCACGGCAAGGCCAACAGCGGCGGCATCTGCGACGCCAAGCACCTGCTGGGCGCACCGCTGTTCAGCGAGCAAGGCAGGGTGGTGACGGGCTCGCTCAACATTCAGCTGGAGCTGAGCCTGCCCGAAGGCTCGCCAGAGGGCACGGAGATACGCTACACCCTGAACGGCGTGGAGCCAACGGCCAGCAGCACCCGCTACGTGAAGCCCATCAGCATCACCCGCTCGACGGTCGTCAAGGCCAAGCTGTTCTGCCCCGGATGGCTCTCGCCCAGGGCCACGGCTCAGTCGTTTATCAGCCATCACAGCGAGATGACCATACCCGTCATCTCCATAGCCATCGAAGACCGCTACCTCAACAGCACGAGCATCGGCATCTACGCCAACAACAACGAGCAGAAGCACGTGGACTGGCGCCGCCCGATGAACATTGAGTTCTTCTTCGAGCCAGGCAAAGGGAGCAGCATCAACCAGCTCTGCGAAGCGCGAGTGGCGGGAGGACAGTCGCGTAACTCGCCACTCAAGACGCTGGCCATCTACGCCAACAAGCGCTTCGGCGAGAAACGGTTCAACTACGAGTTCTTCCCCGACGACAAGCCGGGACTGACGGACTTCAAGTCGCTCATGCTCCGCAACTCGGGCAACGACTTCGACTACCTCTACCTGCGCGACCCCATCATACAGCGCAACGCCGCACACCACATCGACCTCGACTGGCAGGCATACCGCCCGGCGGTCCTCTACATCAACGGACAGTACAAGGGCATGCTCAACATCCGCGAGCGGTCGAACGAGGACAACATCTACACCAACTACGACGGACTGGAGGACCTCGACATGTTTGAGAACTGGTTGGAGCTGAAGGAAGGCTCCTGGGACAACTACAACCAGTTCCGAGCCTTCTACGAGCAAGAGGGGCACACACTGCAGGAGTACGAACAGTGGATGGACGTGGAGGAATTCCTCAACGTGATGATCGTCAACCTCTACCACACCAACCTCGACTTCCCCGGCAACAACATCGTCATGTGGCGGCCACAGACGGCCGACGGACGCTGGCGCTGGATCATCAAGGACACCGACTTCGGACTCGGACTCTACGGCCGCGACCCCAACTACAAGATCATGGACTGGCTCTACAACAACAACTTCGACACGGGCAACAACTGGGCCAACAAGCCGGAGCATACCCTGCTATTCCGCCGACTCATGGAGGATGAGGACTGCCGCCGTATGTTCGTGGACCGCTGCTACATCTACATGGGCGACTTCCTCAACGAGAAGGGACTCAGCGAGGTGATGGACGCCATGCTGGCAGCGGCAAAACCCGAGATCGTCAAGCACAAGGACCTCTACAAGCCCTTCTGGGCCTGGTGGGGATACAATGCCGAGAACGCACTCAACGATGAGATCAAGACCGTGCGCAACTGGCTGGGCAAGCGCACCAGCGCCTTCAGCAGCAACATCGCCAGCTACTACGGCCTGGGCACGCCCGCTGCGCTGACCGTCAGCCAGGAAGGGCTACGGGCAGGCTCGGGAATGCAGCACCCAACGGCCGTCATCAGCTTCAACGGCCACCAGCTGTCGCGCGGCACCTTCGAGGGCCGATTCATCAAGGGCCACCAGATCACCCTCCAGGGCGACGAAGCCGTGAACGGCTGGCATCTAAGGACCGTCAAGGGCGGGCAGGCCAGCGAAGAGCAGGTGAGCGGCAACGTGCTGACGCTCACCATGCCCGACTGCAGCAGCCTGGCCATCACGGCCCTGACGCAGACCACTGCCATCAGCAGCCTCAGCAATACCGAGCGACAGGCCAGCCATGCCGTCTACGACCTGCAAGGCCGCAAGGTGGCCGACGACTCTGCCGACGGCCTGCCCCGTGGCATCTACATCATCAACGGGAAGAAGGTGGCGAAATGATTCATTCTTTTGAAACAAATTACCACCAATTACCACAAATTTCATCCACTAATTATAACTAACAAGTAGATGCAAATATTTATATAAAAATTAATGAATAATTCGTGTTCAATTAATGGCAATTCGTGTTTATAAAAAACATATAATTATCATGAATTGGACACGAATTATCATAAATTATTTTTATTCAGTTACTTATCTGGCAGAATTATTATTTGTGGGCAAAATTTGTGGTAATTAGTGGCAATTTGTTTCCATAAACCATAGGCTGAATGAAACAGCCGTGCTCGAACAACGAACTTTTTCCGCGAATCCCTTGGCCGTTTCGGATTTTCTTTCTATCTTTGCCGACGATAATGCGTTAATGGTCATGAAGTCTACTAAGGAATACATTGACATCATCAGGGAGCATGCCAGGGAGCTGCACCGTCAGTTCGGCATCACCTCCATCCGGCTCTTCGGCTCTGTGGCCCGTGGAGAGCAGCATGAGGGCAGCGACGTAGACCTGTTTGTCACCATGCCACCTAAGTTCTACAACCTGGTCCTCGCCGCCCAGTATCTGGAAGAACTCCTCGGCTGCCCCGTAGACCTGATCAGCGACCACGACAACCTCCGTCCCTTCTTCCGTCAGCAGATAGAGCAAGATGGCATCAGTATCTATACAGCAGCTTAGAGTCGCAGAGGACACCCTCCGTCAGATACGCGAATCTATCCATCACCTTGAGGCATGGAACGCCCCCTACGTAGACCTGAGCGAGATGCTCTCTTCGCCCGACGGAGTAAAGACCCTGACAGCCGACTGCATGCTGATAGAGGCCATCGGCGAGGGTGTCAAGCGAATCGACGAGCAGACAGGACAGCAGTTGCTCCCTGCCCGCCCCGAGATTCCCTGGCATGCAGTCAAGGGCATGCGCAACCGCATAGCCCACGGCTACTTCGACATCAACTACGACATGGTCTGGGATGTGGTAAAAAATGATCTGCCCGCCCTCCACGCCGCCATTGACTATCTCATAGAACATCTCTACGAGATTGTTCCATTCGAACAAAATGTATTACCCTCAAACCACGATGCCCATGACATAAACGACTGACAGAGAACTGACATATACGTTGAAGCGTCCGCTTTGATTCTTGTTCTTTCCGAATTCGCCAAATTAAGAGAACAACCAAGAGTAAAGCCGATGGTTCACGCCCGAGGGCGTGGGCTTTTACTCGTTAATGGTTGTTAGGTGTTTGGCGATACCTGGAAAGAACGTAAGCGAAGTAAACAGCTCACGTTTTCTTTTTGTGTTTATTCCAAATCATATTAACTCATAAAACAACAAAACATTATGAAACAATTTTTCTTATCCATCCTTCTGATGCTCATGCCAGTAGTGGCGTGGGCAGATGCCGTGGAGATCGGCGGTATCTGGTACAATCTTATCACAAAGGGCAAATTGGCCGTGGTGGCACAGTCGCCTAATTATAACTATTCCGGAGCCGTAGCGATTCCCGCCACCGTCGAATATGGTGGCACATCGTATAGCGTGACATCCATCGGCGGGAATGCTTTCAATGGCTGCTCCAGCCTGACATCCGTGACCATCCCTGAGAGCGTGACATTCATCGGCGATTATGCTTTCTCCTACTGCTCCGGCCTGACCTCCGTGACCATCCCTGAGAGCGTGACATCCATCGGCAGTTCTGCTTTCTATGGCTGCTCCGGCCTGACCTCCGTGACCATCCCCACAAGCGTGACATCCATCGGCGGTTCTGCTTTCTCCGACTGCTCCGGTCTGACCTCCGTTCATATAACGGATCTAAAAGCTTGGTGCAAAATCACATTTTCCGATTCTAATTCAAACCCCCTCAATTATGCCCATCACTTGTTTTTGAATAATCAAGAGATTACTGATTTAATCATCCCTGCGAGCGTGACATCCATCGGCGATTATGCTTTCTCCGGCTGCTCCGGCCTGACCTCCGTGACCATCCCTGAGGGTGTGACATCCATCGGCGATGGAGCTTTCTACGGCTGCTCCGGCCTGACCTCCGTGACCATCCCTGAGGGCGTGACATCCATCGGCAATTATGCTTTCCAAGACTGCTCCGGCCTGACCTCCGTTCATATTACGGATTTAAAAGCTTGGTGCAAAATCACATTTTCCACTTCTAGTTCAAACCCCCTCTATTATGCCCATCACTTGTTTTTGAATAATCAAAAGATTACAGATTTAATCATCCATGAGGGCGTGACGTCCATCGGCAATTATGCTTTCTCCGGCTGCTCCGGCCTGACCTCCGTGACCATCCCCGAGGGCGTGACATCCATCGGCGATTATGCTTTCTACGGCTGCTACGGTCTGACCTCCGTGACCATCCCTGAGGGCGTGACATCCATCGGCGTGGGTGCTTTCTGGCACTGCTCCGGCCTGACCTCCGTGACCATCCCTGAGGGCGTGACATCCATCGGCCATGATGCTTTCTCCGGCTGCTTCGGCCTGACCTCCGTGACCATCCCTGAAGGCGTGACGTCCATCGGCAATTATGCTTTCTCCTACTGCTTCGGTCTTACCTCCGTGACCATCCCTGAGGGCGTGACATCCATCGGCCATGATGCTTTCTCCGGCTGCTCCGGCCTGACCTCCGTGACCATCCATGAGGACGTGACATCCATCGGCGATGATGCTTTCAATGGCTGCTCCAGCCTGACCTCCGTGACCATCCCTGTGGGCGTGACATCCATTGGCAATGGTGCTTTCTCCGGCTGCTCTGGCCTGACCTCCGTGACCATCCCTGAGGGCGTGACGTCAATCGGCAGTTATGCTTTCACCGGCTGCTCCGGCCTGACCTCCGTGACCATCCCTGAGGGCGTGACATCCATCGGAAATTATGCTTTCTCCTACTGCTCCGGCCTGACATCCGTGACCATCCCTGAGGGCGTGACATCCATCGGCGAGTACGCTTTCTACGGCTGCTCCAGCCTGACCTCCGTGACTATCCCTGAGGGCGTGACATCCATCGGCTATCAAACTTTCTACGGCTGCTCCAGCCTGACCTCCGTGACTATCCCTGAGAGCGTAAAAGGGATCGGCGATCAGGCTTTCGCCAACTGCTCTAACTTAGAGGACGTATACTGCTCTGCCACAAACGCACCTTCAACGAATACAAATGTATTCGACGGCTCCTATATCGACTACGCCACCCTCCACGTGCCTGCCGAGGCAATTGGGAGCTATCGCGCTACCGCCCCCTGGAGCGGCTTCGGAAGCATCGTGGCTCTGACCGATGCCAGCGAGACGGCCATCAGCAGCATGCGAAACAACGATGAGCAAGAAATCTACTATAATCTGAACGGCCAACGATTGGAGAATCCCTCGAAGGGCCTCTACATCAAGGACGGCAAGAAGATATTGATCAAATAAGAAATCCCAAGTTAATCAATAAAAGTAGAAGGTAAGAAAAAGAAAAGACTGTATGAGGCTCCCGCAGCGGAGCCGATGGAACTGGAGTTTGCACCGCTGATGGCCGGCACGCCCATTGGTGACGACGAGCCCGAACAGAGCGGCATGTCCGACAAGCCCTACGACGGCGAGGGGCTGTAGGCTCAAGCGAGTAGCATGAAGGCGTACAGAGGACTCTCTCCGGTTTTCTCTGTACGCTCTTTGTATGCTCAGATGGTGACTGTCGGGGCGGGAGCTTACGACTAATTACTTAGACTTCTACACCGAAGAAATTGTAGTCGGTTTCTGAGGCCGAGGATTTGATGATACAGCCGTTGTTTGCCATGATATTGGGTACTGGTATTCCATTGTAAAGATTTATCGCAGCATCCACACCCGTGTCAACATATACCGCAAACGCCCTGAAACCGGGGTCTGACTTTGCACGGAAGAAAGTGGGACTTTGCTCCGGGGAAAGTCCAGGTTTGCACGGAGGAAAGTCAGGGATTATTCTTTTTGTTGCCACTGTGGCTACAGCGGCAACAGTGGCAACAGAGGTAAAAGAAAACTAAAAATAAATCAGTTGTACTTCAGTATCTGCCCCGGCATCAGGCGAATGTTCTTGCCGATGTGGTTGAGCTTGCAGAGGGCATCGATGGTCATGCCGCGCTTGCGGGCAATCGACTGCAGGGTCTCACCCTTCTTCACCTTGTGGAAGTGTACCTCAGGGGCGAAGGAAGCCTCGGGGGCAGCGATGGCTAGCTCGTCATCGTCGTCGTCGGTATCGAAGCGGCTATTGTGAGTGGTGGTGTTGGCACCGCGCAGCCGTGTGGCCTGTGCCGATTCGGAAGCATAGCGCTTACGGTGATAGGTATAGAAGTCGCCCGTGACATCCTGATTGCGGAAGTCGAACATCAGTGCTGGATTGAGTGCCACGCCGCAGAGTCGCGTCTCGAAGTGCAGGTGCGAGCCGGTACTGCGGCCCGTGTTGCCACCCAGTCCAATAGGTTCGCCGGCGCGTACCTCCTGATCCTCCATGACGAGCTGCTTCGACATGTGGGCGTAGTAGGTCTCCAGCCCGTTGTAGTGGCGAATCACAACGTACTTGCCATAGCCTCTCGGCTCGTTCTTTACGATACGCACCTTGCCGCTGAAGGCTGCTCGGATGGTATCGCCGATGTAGACCTTGATGTCGAGGCCCTTATGCTGGCGTCCCCAGCGTGCGCCGAAGTTGGAAGTGATCACCCGGCTGGGCGTGGGCATGTGGAAGCCGCGCAGGTCGATGGTGGCCGTGTCGGGCAGTATGGCATTGGCGTTATGATAGTGGGTCATCTCGGTGTCCCACTCGTCGTAGAGGTCGGCAGCGGGATTCTCGAGCATCTCCTGGAAAATCAGGCGGTGGAGGGCCACTGAGTCAACCTTCTTCATTTTCTTGTCTAAGGGAGCCTGGCGTGCCAACAGGTCCTGTCCCTGGGTGGGGATGGCGAAAAGTGACGCTACGGCAAATATCAATGATGTCTTAAGATTCTTTATACTCATTCTTCAGTTAGGGTTTTACTTGCGATAAGAAATAACACGGTGCAAAGGTAGTAAAAACAATCCGAAACGCCAAAGACTTTGTGTGTTCGTTAACAAAGTTTTGGTGTCTTTTAACACTTCATGCTACGATATGGCTGCCCAGTTAATATTTGTTTTCCTTAGTTCGCGCAGGCGGTTCCAGAGCATGGTGTACTTCTCCGACTTGCACTCGGGGTCCTCGTCGATGATGGGCTGCGCCGTCTCACGGGCCATCTGCACCAGCTGTCCGTCGCGGGCGATGTCGGCAATCTTCAGGTCGAAGGCCATGCCGCTCTGCTGTGTGCCCTCCAGGTCGCCGGGTCCGCGCAGCTTCAGGTCAGCCTCGGCGATGCGGAAGCCGTCGTTGGTCTCGCACATGATGTCGATGCGCTTGCGGGTCTCCTCGGAGAGCTTGTAGGGTGTGACGAGGATGCAGAACGACTGGTCGGCACCGCGCCCCACCCTTCCCCTGAGCTGGTGGAGCTGAGAGAGTCCGAAGCGCTGGGCATCGAGGATGACCATCACGGAGGCGTTGGGCACGTTGACACCCACCTCGATGACCGTCGTTGCCACTAGTATCTGCGTCGCGCCGCTGACGAAGCGCTGCATCTCCTCCTCCTTGTCCTTAGGCTTCATCCGTCCGTGAACCTTGCTCAGGCGGAACTCAGGGAATGCCTGGCGCAGCACCTCGAAGCCGGTTTCGAGATTCTTCAGGTCGCTCTTCTCACTCTCCTCTATCAGAGGGAATACGATATACACCTGGCGCCCCTGACGTATCTGCTGGCGGATGCCGTCGTAGAGCGAGGTCATGCGTGAGTCGAACACGTGGGTGGTGCGCACGGGTTTGCGGCCCGGGGGCAGCTCGTCGATGACGCTCACGTCGAGGTCGCCATAGAGGGTCATGGCCAGTGTACGGGGGATGGGAGTGGCCGTCATCACCAGCACGTGGGGGGGATTGGCGCTCTTGCCCCACAGTTTGGCACGCTGGGCCACACCGAAGCGGTGCTGCTCGTCGATGACCACGAAGCCGAGACGCCGGAACTGCACCCAGTCCTCGATGACGGCATGGGTGCCCACAAGTATGTGGATGGTGCCGTCGAGCAGTCCCTGTAGCACCTCCTCGCGACGCTTGCCCTTGACGATGCCCGTCAGCAGGGCCACGCGCAGGGGCATGCCACGGAGGAAATCCATGATGGTCTGTAGGTGCTGCTCGGCAAGTATCTCCGTGGGGGCCATGATGCAGGTCTGGAAGCCGTTGTCGATGGCGATGAGCATCGACATGAGGGCCACGAGGGTTTTCCCACTGCCCACATCGCCCTGCAGCAGCCGGTTCATCTGCCGCCCGGAGCCCATGTCGCGGCGTATCTCACGGATGACGCGCTTCTGGGCCTCGGTCAGGGGGAAGGGCAGGTTGTTGTGGTAGAAGGTGTTGAACACCTGGCCCACCTGCGCGAAGACATAGCCTCGGTATTTGCGCCGCTGGTCGCTCGCGTACCTTAATATATTGAGCTGTACGTAGAACAGTTCCTCGAATTTCAGGCGCACGCGGGCCCGCTCCAGGTCCTTGGCATTCTGAGGATAATGGACGGTGCGGAAGGCTTCGTCGCGCCCCATCAGGAAGCGCGTACTGATGATAAAGTCGGGCAGGGTCTCGGGCAGAGGAGGCAGTTTGGAGATGAGGGTCTTGGTAAGACGCTCCACGGAACGGGATGAGAGGCCGGCCTTCTTCATCCGCTCCGTAGTGTTGTAGTAGGGCTGCAGGCCCATAGCCGAGAGGTCCAGCTTGGCAGCGTCGTCCAGGTCGGGATGGGTGAAGTTGATGCGGTTATTAAACACCGTCGGCTTGCCGAACACGAGGTACTCGGTGCCTATCTTATAGTTCTGCTTGGCGTATTTGCCGCCATTGAACCAGGTGAGGTCGGCGATGCCAGTGCCGTCGGTGAAGTGGGCCACGACGCGCTCCTTCCTGGGGCCCATCTCGAAGGTCTCGAAACTGAGTATGCGGCCCACCACCTGCACGAAGGGCATCTCGCCCGTCAGCTCGCCGATGGTGTAGACCTTCGAGCGGTCCACATATTTATACGGATAGTACTCCAGCAGGTCGCCGAAGGTCTCTATACCGAGTTCGCCGGCCAGCAGCTTCTTGCGGTTGGGCCCTACGCCCGGCAAGTACATGATGTCCTGCTGTAGTATATCTGTCATTGTGTTATGCCATTCGCTATTACATATTCAAAGTGCATGGTCCGACTAATAGCGCTGTGTGGGATAAGCACATACTGCCAAACTTTTGATGCCTCTTTAGATACAATGGTACAGTATTCCATCGCAGCCTTTTTCTTCTCCTTCACATCATCGTCGTTGATATCTTTTTCCGCCTTTGTCTCAATCATATAGATTTTGTCAGCAGTTTCAACAATGAAGTCAGGCTCATACATGCGGGCACCATTTCCCCAATATATCCTAAACTGATTAGTCACAGGACGAAGCCATTTCAAGACCTTACCATCGTTTTCAAGCAGATTGGCGAAATCCAACTCTGTAGAGCTGTCAAATTTGTATGCCAAATAGTACGACTTCAAGAAACCTCTGAAGATATATTTCTTAACCAATGATTTTTGATTGTCCTTGAAGACATACCGATAATCCAAATAGCCGTATGCAGTTTCTTCTGTTAAGTGTTGTGGCAGTAACTCTACAAAAGGAAGGACTCTTGAACTTGCAAATCCTTTCTTTTCTAAGGTAAAGTGTTCTTTCATCTGCTGATAAATTCTATTGGCGATAGCAGATTTAAACTGATGAACTTTGTTGGCCACATCATTTCCATCTTTTGTTTGTGCTTTTACAGCCCCAACCGCCTGTTCTGCCAAATGGAATAGTAGTTCTGCATTCTCATCATAATCAATTTCCTCAAAATTCATGAGTTGAGCTACAATTTCTTTTATAGGATTATCAAAATATCCGCTGGAAATAGCGGTAAGTACTTCGACTTCTTTATCCTTCAATCCCATACGGAGGATTTCATTACTTAATTCTGGGAATGAAAAACCCTCAGAGGTGTCTAATTCAAAATCATGGAAGACGGCTGTTGCTTGTGGTTGCTCAATGACTACACGAGGAATTTCTATGATATTGTCAATGTAATCTTTTACAACCACATTGATAACAGGCATGATTTCTTCTATTTGCTTCTTTGATTCTTCCTCTGCAAATAGCGGGTTTGCAATAAAAGTCTTCTCACGGATAATATCTTCCGTGATTTTCTTTAACTTGGCTATGTTCTCAGGCTTGGCAAGTTCCTCTTTATTCTTTACCTGTGTGTTCATTTTAGGAATCGCATCCCAAATAGCCTGCCTTGCATCGCAAACGGCTTTTGCTTTTGCCGCATCAAGAGCTTTCTCTGCCTTCTTTTTTTCTTCCTCAAACTTCTCTTCAACAGAGGTTTTACCTTTGACAATTATTCCAGAAACAGGTTTCAGTTCTTCATCGTCTAATTCTACGTAACTGAGTTTGTTCAGTAGGGAACTTGGATCTTGTGCACGAGTGATAACCTCATCAAAGTTTTCATGAGCAATCACTGTTAGTTTATCCACTTCAGAGTTACCTGTCCTTTTTCCCCCGTATGGAAGACGAAGACCACGTCCGATAGTCTGTTCAACTAATGTGATGGCATCGGCTGCACGGAGTGGAACAATCGTATAAAGGTTCGTCACGTCCCACCCCTCTTTTAACATATTTACATGAACCACAATCTCTATCTGATTGTTTGGGTCTTCCAACGATACAAACTGTTGGTCAATCTCATCGTTCTTTTTTGTTGAACTGTCTATCTGTAAGACCTTCCCCTTATATTTTCCGTCATAGATTCTGTTTTCGATCAGTTCTACTGTCTCTTTGGCATGTTGGATATTTCGGCATATAACCAAAATAAATGGTTTAACTAATGGGACATTGTTCTCTTTCGAATATAGTTCCAAATGTAGTTTCGTATGTTCATGAATGATGATGGCATCCTCCAGTTTCAGTACATCCAGTTCTTCAGGTGTCTGGTCTTTCTTCTCAAAGTTCCTGCGCTTGGCTATAGTTGGGTTCTTTACATATTTCCCTTCTGCCAGAGCCTCTGCCAAATTGTACTCATAAACGATATTTTTGAAGGGCTTCCCTTTTTCATCGTATGGTGTTGCTGTCATCTCTAATCCAAGAATAGGTCGCAACTCATTGATTGCCTTTCTCGAAGCATCTGCATGATACCGGTGAGCCTCATCCATCAATATCACCAAGTCGTCAAGATTAGCCAGATATTTGAAATACGATTGGCCTAAGTATTCTGACAACCGTTTCATTCTTGGCTCGCCCTTTTTATCTTCTTTACTGTCCTTATTAAATTTTGAGATATTGAATACGTTTATCTGAATCTCCGTCTGAGAAAAAAGCCCTCTTGCCTGTTCATAATTATCACCTGTGATAATTCTCGGCTGATTATGAACAAACTCAGAAATCCCTTTGAATACATATTTCTCGTATGAAGGATCACCGAAGTCTCGGATCAGTTTTTCATAAAGTGTCAAGTTTGGAGCAAGGACAAAGAAATGGCGAATACTTTTCTTTAAATACAGATATGCAATACAAGCACCCATCAGTCTTGTCTTCCCGATGCCAGTGGCTATCGAGAATGCAAAAGATGGAAAATCACGCTCAAAGTCCTTGCAGAGTGGGCATACCGTCTGAGCCTTTGTCAACTCATCTTTAATAAACGCCTCGTTCTCTTCCTTTGTCTTTTTTTTCAACGAGAGTTCATCCGTCAACTTCACCACGACATTAAGGGCCTTTCCCAAAGGCTCCCGCAAAGACATCCGTTGCTTGATATTGTTTGCTATTGTATTCATCTGTTATTTACATGTTTCAATTAACTTTTCAATCCATGCCCTAAATCGGGGACATTTTGTTAAAATATTATTGATGCCAACCTCCAATGCAATTAAGTTTCCTTCAATCACTTTGTCATAATCATCTTTAATTGCCAACAATCGTTTGGAAGGTGCCCCTGCAGGAGTTGTATTGATGTCTTCTGGATTACTGAAGGTGTCGATAATATGTTGAGTGTCCTTTGCATTATCCTCTGAAAAGAAAGATTCAAATCCCTTGTTAGAGGAAAATAACAAAGCCTCAAATTCATGTAGTTGAATATAAGGAATAAAACGAGAATCATTAATATCTTCTGCTATACATTGCTCCATTTCTTCAACTTGTTCAATGTGAGTTGCTTTCTTTTCCCATCTTTCTTTCTGTGGAACCTCTGGTATCCTGAAGAAATCAACAAACGTGGAGACTACAAAATCTGATTTCTTCGAGGAGAGTAACTTCTTTGCATCATTCTTGAGATGTTCATAATTGACAAATCCACCCCGTCCAGTTTTACTTGTTCGGATCAATAAAGGAGTTACAGTATATACTCCGTGCTGTTGCATATATGGAGCAATCACAGAATTGACGAACTCTTGTTCTGTTTGCCCTTCTACAATGATATATAATCTTTTCATGGCTGTCCTCCTATAATATTCTTTTCCCAGATATCACCTATGTTATATTCTTCCAGCCATGCGTCAAGAGTATCCTTTTCTAATCTGTTGAATACCGTTTGCTTGTTCTCCCTATCAACTACAATAATATCTTCAGGTTCGAAGCAGTTAACCAGATTGACGGATTGTGTAGCCAAAATGATCTGCTTTTTCTGGGCTGCGCGACGCACCAATGCTGCGAACTTGTTAATAGCAGTTGGATGTAATCCCAATTCTGGCTCGTCTATAATAATCGTATCAGGCAAATTAGGTTGCAGAAGCAAGGTGGTTAATGCAATGAATCGAAGTGTTCCGTCAGAGAAACTGTTTACATCTAAGTAGGCATCAGAATCCTTCTCTTCCCACTCTAACGAAATCATTCCCTTATTGTTGGGATTTTCACGCAACTTAAACCCTTTGAAATAAGGAGCAATAGATCGTATAACCCCTTCTATTAATTTGAAACTTTGTGGATCGTTCTGCTGCAATCTGTATAGATAGGCAGCCAAGTTAGATGCATCATGACGTAACGCCTCATTGTCTCCCATATTACATTCTCTTCTCATGGAAGATGTGATACTTGTATCATGGAAATGATAAACGGTAAAACTCCTTAAGAAATTCCTTAAATAACCAGCACGCCACTTGGGGCTATCTAAAATATTTGATTCCTCTACTGCGTTGTCCCACGAAGTCCTATTCCATAATTTCTCATATTCTTTCGTCTTTTCACCTCTCCAATTGAAGAAATCACCAGAAGTCTCAATAAAGGCTTTATTTCCGATAGCAGGTTTTAATTTAAAGAAAAATGCATTTGTATTAGCAAAATCAATAAGACTTCCTAAATGCTCAGAATGCTTCTGTCCTTGATAGAGGAATCTTTCAAATCCTCCCCGTTCAAGTATGTAGCTGCCAAGGCGTTTATTCAACAAAGCATTTACCAACTCAAAGAAAGAGATAAAATTACTTTTACCCACTCCATTTGAGCCGATCAGTACGTTCAGATTGCCTAACTTAATATCTGCATTCTGAATAGACTTGTAATTCTGTATTTGAATTCTCTCTATCATATTGCGTAAACTATTATTTATTCCATATAATATCGTTGGCAAATACAGCATTCAATATTGGCTCATCTTTAATAATCCAATATTTAAAGCCCAAAAGTTCCTTGTCCATTGTAAGCTCTTCCCTTATTGCATTTTCAGCAGTCTGTGATGGGCTATACTTGTAAGCATTGATTTTCTGGATGAACCTATTAAGGATACTTTCTACCTCTTCATAGAATTTCTCCTCTTTCAACTTTCTGAGTTTGCTCTCACCATTAAAGATCTTATCAAGAAGACGAATAGTCGCTTCTACCTCTGATGTCCTGTCTTTGCTTTCAAATGTTGCCCGCTTGGAAACATAGTCAATTCTTTGCTCAATAATGTCTTCAACATTAGATTCCAATGGATTGATAATATTGTCAAACCTGCATCCTTTCTTTTGATTGCAATAGTTGCATGACAACAAAAGATTTCTCCATTCAGTTCGTAATTCGGGAAAGTTTTGCCAACTCTTTAGATGCTCAATCTGAAAATCAGTAGAAACTACTCGCTCACAAAGATAACACTTACTCAATTGGTCTGCGAAAAGTTGCCTTTTCACATCCTCACCGTCATAAGCCTTTGTTGTTGTAAGCGACGCAGGTTTCTCGTTTGTTTTTGCTATCCTTATCATAATGCCAGAACCGATTTAATCTTGTCTGCATATTTCAATTTAATTTGCAAAAACTCGCCAACGACGGAAGGAGATAGCGCTTCTGGGATTTTTTCAAAATCCTCAACAAGCAACTTAACATCCATCTGCTCAGAAGATGTAAGGTAATCCTTTGACAATAGCTTTGTAAGTTCATCCAATCTCATACGGACATTGTTGGACTCAGGGCGCACACCGAAATAACCTTCAGCAAGTGACGAATATGAATAATCCGTCAAGTCGTCAATGGGGCTACGTTGCTCCAGATCAAATGCCACCGCATTATCCATTGAACTCAACACGAATGGAGAGTGGGTCGTTACAATAAATTGAATGTTAGGGAATATCTTAGTTAAAAGAGGCATAATGATTTTCTGCAAGCCAAGATGTAGATGTGTCTCAATTTCATCAATTAGCACAATTCCCTCTTTCTGATATGCGTCTGACAGTTTACCGTCACTTTGCATTTTAAGAATCAGGTCTGCTACAATGTTTATTGCAGCTTTAAAACCGTCAGACATTTCATTAAACCCAAAAGTTTGTTCGCCTGTCTTTATTTTGAATGTGTACTTTTTTTCCTGATTAAAACTCAAAGTCAAATTTTCTTTCTGGAAAATGCCTTTCAAAAGTTTCTCAAACTCGATGAACCACGACTTGATAGCCAGTTCACGTTCTTTCTCCTGATTACTGATAGCTAACAATTCTTGAAATTTCAAGTCTACTAAGAACTTTATGAATTGGTCAGATGCTGTTTCACGAATATTGCCAATGTCCACATTGGCTTTTGTGGGAGAGTCTGGCTCTATCATCTTAAAACTCCTGTCAGCCTGATAAAATGCCATAACGAACTCTTTATTTATATATTTCTCAAGCACATAGGCTATACCAATAATATCACAACTAATGCTTTTGTCATTAAGCCGGTAATCGGAATGAAACCTTTCATCAGATTTTATCTCGCGTCCAAAAGAATATCTGTTATGGAGTAGACTTTCAAGGTTTTCATCATTCTTCAATTGCTCCAAAAGATTGGCAATAGCATTGAGTAGAACGGTTTTTCCACTACCATTCTTACCCGTAATTATTAGATGTGGATAATTCACATCAGCAATAGGTATGTCAAAGTTCTCCAAATGGAACAACTTGTTGACATGGATGTTTTTGATGAAGTAATTCATATCTGTTCTGTTTTTTGTTTCTAATCAAATAACGTACCTTCTACGGGTTTATTGTCTTTTGCTTCTGCCATTGGCTCTTCTTCGGAGAAGTCATCGAGGTCTTCTTCGAGGTCAAAATGGGGCATGTCGATGATGTTCAGAGAGTAGTCATCCTTGTTGAACTCACAGCGGCCGAGGAGCATCTGGGGGATTTTCTTCACTGTGATGTTGGGAGCGTGGTTAGTGCATTCCTTTTGGAAAGCAGTACAGCAGATAAGGAGGCTTTCACCTTCCTGCATCGTCTCGCTGATAGCATCGAGGCTCTCAACAGTAAGGAACTGTGTAGTGGTATAGATGAAGTCATGCTCAGAACTCTGTCCCTGCTTCCAGTAGAGTGCAGCGTCAGGCTGGTAGGTATAGCCTTCTTGTTTTGCCATCGCTGCAGCCAGCATGTCAGCGTTATATTCCTTGTTGATGATGAGATTGCCAAACTTGTCTTCTTTTAGTAGGCTTGGGACAAGTTCGTAGAACTTAAAACCGCTGCCGCCTTTCCAGTTCTGTGCTTTGCTGATACCACCTTGGTCTGTGCCATCCGTCACCATTTTCAAACGGGGATAACAATGGGTGTAGGCATGGGCGCCTAACTCAATGCCAATGTATCTTCTTCCCATCTTCTGGGCGACAGCTGCGGTCGTGCCAGAGCCGAGGAAACTGTCAAGGACGAGATCTCCAGGATTGGTACACATATCCAATATTCTACCAATTAAATATTCTGGCTTTTTACCTTTGGGGAAAAGAACATTTCCTTCCTTTGTTAAGTTATTCAAATGAGAAGACAAATTCCAGTATGTTCCTTGGATGTCTTTTTTATATAAAACACCATTCTTCATCTCTCCGATATCTTTAAGCCATGCAAATAATCTGCATTTATCTCCTTTATAAAACTGTTCATATAAAATGCCTTTATTACGACCTGTCTTAGGCACATATTCTATGGAAACGATGTCATCAGTAACTGAATGCTCTTTCTTGAAATCTATAATGCGAGTTCTAATAGAGGTCTGTGCATCTTTTGCTTCAAAGATATTTGTACTATACTTGTAATAGACCTCTTTTTCTGAAATATGCTCATCTTCCATAACTTGTTTTATGGATTTTATGATAAATCCTATCCGCCTAAAGACCTTAATTTCATTTCCATCGCCATCACAAGTAGAGCCAATATATTCTTTTCCCCCTCTATCGACAATAACGGAAGTATAATGCCAATTGATACCATTTTTTCGGTATTGACAGACCATCTCATACATTTCTGTATATTCATAAGCAGCACTAAACATGGGGAGTTTGTCGTAATTCCTGGCATACAATAAAATGTATTCACAGTTTTTTTTCAGTCTTTTATCTTCTCCACCTCCAGAAGCGCCCGCAGTGCTTTTCATATTGACAGAAATCATATTGACGAAATTGTTTCTGCCAAATATCTCATCACACAAGACTTTAAGATATGCTTGCTCTTCATCGTCTATTTGTATCCAAATACAGCCATCATCCGAAAGCAAGTTACGAAGGAAAAACAGGCGCTCTTTCATCAGCCCCAACCAGATAGAATGTTCAATGCTGTCATCGTAAAGATCAAAAGCATTTCCTGTATTGTATGGCGGGTCGATATAGATGCACTTCACTTTCCCCGAATACTCTTGTTCGAGTGCTTTCAGCGCCAGCAGGTTGTCTCCGTGAATGAGCATATTGCCACTCTTGGTATCCCCATAACTATATTTTAGGTTTTCAATGAGGATACGCGGCTCAATAGCCTCTCGCTCCTCATCCTTCCCAATCCATGTTAGTTCTAACTTCTGCAATTTATCTTGTGCCATATTCTATATGATTCTCCATCTTATATTAAATAATGTTTCTTCCGTTGCTTTTTTCTGTCGAAGTGTTTGCTCAACTTCGTCGAAGAGTTTTTCTTTTTGGGCATCCACCTCGTCCTGTGCCTCAAACAGACTGCGGCGCTTCTCACTGCGGCGCTTCTCCAGGTCTTTCACGAGACGTTGTGCCTCTATCTTCTCTTCCAGTCGGGTTAGTTTACGGGCTTCCGACTTACGGAGTTTAATCTCAGCATCAAGGTCGCTGATTTCCCGCTCCAAGCCAATCTTTACATCGTCAGCCCATAAGTTCAGTTTCTCTATCTCCGTTTCAAAGAAAGATTGATTGCGCCTATAGTTCTCACTTTTAGCCTCCTCTTTCTGTTTACGGATATTCTGCTCCAAGACATCATCCATTTCACTGCTCATCTGTGCCCGCCGTCCTTCCGAGGCATGAAGCGAAAACATCCGTTCGGCTATTTCCGACGGAATCATTCTTCCATCGTCTGTATAGCAGGCCGTAAGCAGATAGTCCTCAGGCTCTGATGCCTCAATTGTGAATTTATCAATCCTCATCCATCCTGCATGACCGACTTGCTTTTCGAGCAAGGCTACTTTGACAGGAGTGTGGGTGTAATCAAAGATGACTTCGTGAGAGGGAAGGTCGAGTGTCAGACAGTTCTTTATAATGCTCTGAGCCAATGGATGCCCAATGCGATAAACTTGTGCGTGGTCTGGAATTTGGACATCACTCTTACGTTCGCCTTCTTTGGGAACGACCATGCAATAAGTTTCGCTGTTTTCGCGCGTAAAACTATGTGTCTCTTCATCGAAAGTGGCTTGGTCGTCCAAAGCAAACTTTGTCAATTCCCATAATCGCTTCTCAAATAGGTTGAGATTGCTAATGCTGGCAGCCAGATGCATCTTTAACTTTTCGCTGACCGACTCGTCGAAGTTTTCTAACAGCGTGGAGCGGGCTTTCAGCATTTTGTCGGAAATCTCAGAGCGCAGTTCCTCTTGCAGTTGGTCGAAGGCTTGTTCTATCTCTTCAGTCGTCCGACACTCATTATATATTTGTGTGATGCGTTTCTCGAAATCAACTCCATTCCCTATGCTGCCCAGCACCTCGTCACTGGCACCAAAGACTCCACTGAACAGTTGGAACTTTTCATTCAGCAGTTCATAAACACGTACATCGGCAGCATTACGTTTGTTGAGGAAGTTGATGACCACTACATCGTGCTTCTGTCCATAACGGTGGCAGCGACCAATGCGCTGTTCAATACGCTGTGGGTTCCAAGGCATATCATAATTAACCACTAATGAACAGAATTGCAAGTTGATTCCTTCGGCAGCAGCCTCAGTAGCAATCATAATCGTTGCTTGATCGCGGAAATAGTCAACCAGTGCAGCCCGTTTGTCGGCTGTGGCAGAGCCTGTAATTTTGCTACTGCCTTTATACTTTTTGAGCCAATCTTTATAGATGGCTGTTGATTTTCTATCGCTGTTGGAACCGTTGAACAACACAACCTTTCCTTTATAGCCGTTCTTTTCAAATAACTCGAAAAGAAAATCTTGGGTGCGACGTGATTCCGTAAAGAGCAATGCTTTCCTATTGGCTCCCAGCTTTTCCAGTTCCTCGAAGCCCTTGTTGAGAGCCACAAACAGATGCTCAGCCTTGCTGTTTTTCCGGATCTTTGCTGCGAGTGCTTGAAACTCTCGTAAGTCCGATAGTTCATTCTTAATACCCTCTATTTCATGTGGATGCAGGATTCCTTCAGGGCCAGAATCTTCTACTGCAGTACATCTTTCTTCCTCGTCATCAGATAGCCAATAGTCGAGGTTATCATCTAATCCGTCAAAGTCCAGTGTGGCAGTGTCAATGTCCAAATTGACATCTTGCTTGCGTAAAATGTCTTCCAGCCTTTCTATTAACCGGGTCAACGTGCCATAGATGGCAAAAGTTGAAGAGGCCAATAGTTTGCGAAGTATCATGGTCATCAACTGTCGCTGACTATTGGGCAAAGCATAAAGCAAAGGACGTTGCAGATAGGCAGATACTAATTCATATAGTTTCTGCTCGTTGTCTGTTGGATAGTACTCTTCACAAATGGCAATGCGCTTAGTATATTTGATATATTCAAGAACTTGGCGTCTGAGGGTACGCTTGCAAACGGGTTGTAACCTGTTACGCAACAAGCGGTAGTCGTTTGCAGTCAAAACCTTGCTAAACTGGCTTTTGAAACTCTTCAAGTCACCAAACACGAATTCGTCAATGATGGAGACTAAACCGTAAAGTTCAAGTATGGAATTCTGCAAAGGTGTAGCCGTCAGCAAAATTTTCTTTCGCTTCAGAAGTGCATCTTTAATCGTGTTAGCAATGCGATTATTGGGCTTATAGACATTCCGAAGCCGGTGAGCCTCGTCAATCACGACCAAGTCCCAAGGTGTATTTCGTAGATAAGCAGATTTTGTACGAGCAAACTGGTAGGAGCAAATGATGATGCCGGACGGTTGGTGCTCATCACCGTCTTTATTGAATGGGTTCAGATTGCCCAACTCTATTTCTTCGTTGAAACTCTTCGCTTCTAATATATAAGAAGGTATGAAGAACTTCTCCATCAATTCTGCTGACCATTGCTTGCGCAGGTTGGCTGGACAGATAATCAATAACCGACGCTTGCGTTCTGCCCAGTGCTGGGAAAGAATGATGCCAGCCTCAATGGTCTTGCCAAGCCCCACCTCATCAGCCAATATCGCTCCATTTGACAAAGGCGACTTGAACGCAAAGAGTGCTGCATCAATCTGATGAGGCGTCAAATCGACCTGTGCATCGTGGAGCGATGCAGTCAATTTGTCCAAGTTATTGGCGGGCAGTCGCCTCGTCAGAAAATGGGCAAAATATTTAGCGTGATATGGTGTGATACCTGACATTATATTAATATTTCTGCGATCTTCATGTCGTAAGGCGTGGTGATCTTGATGTTCTCACGGTTGCCCTCCACGAGGGTTATATCATGGCCGTAACTCTCCACGACGGAGGCGTCGTCGGTGAAACCGTCGTTGTATGGCTGTCGGTTGGCGGCCTTCAGGAGCTGGATGTCGAAGGTCTGTGGTGTCTGCACCAGACGGTATTCGCCGCGCGGCACCGTTATGGAGTCTTCGCCTTCCAGATGGCGCACGGTCTCTACGACGGGAATCACGGGAATCACGGCCTTCTTCTCCCTTGCCGTCTCGTAGCAGCAGCGGATGACGTCGATGCTGGGGAAGGGGCGCACACCGTCGTGTACGCCTACCACGCCCTCGGCATCGTCGGGGATGAGTGCCAGGCCGTTCTGTACGCTGTGGAAGCGCGTCTCGCCGCCATTCGCTAACTGATAGTTTACATCGAAGTGATAATCCTCGCAGAGTCTGCGCCAATAGTCCTGCTGGGCCTGGGGCAGCACGAGGATAATCCGTAGCGTCTCGGAGTACTCGCGGAAGCGCTCCAGCGTTCGCATCAGCACCGGCCTGCCGCCAATAGGCAGGAACTGCTTCGGGATGTCGCTCCCCATTCGCAGGCCTTTGCCGCCTGCCACGATAATGACGTAATCCATAATTTCTATATATTTTGCATCGGACCGCACGGACTTTTTCGGACTTTCTTTTTTGGGCATCGGACTGCACGGACTTTTTCGGACTTTCTTTTTTGGGCAGCGGACTGCACGGACTCTTGCGGACTTTCTTTTTGGGGCAGCGGACTGCACGGACTCTTGCGGACTTTCTTTTTGGGGCAGCGGACTGCACGGACTCTTGCGGACATTTATTTTAAAAGGAATCGTTTATAATCCCTGCCTTCGCCAAAATTCAGTAGATAGCCCACTTTGATTTGAGTGATACTGAGATAATTGATGATTTGCGCTGCATTAGCTGATGTTAGTTTGGGGATGGATTTTAGCTCTATAAGAATCTTATCGTCCACAACTATATCTGCAACAAACTCTCCAATAATCTTCCCCTTATAGTAGACCGACAATCGTTTTTGCCGCTCATAAGGTATACCCATCTCGTCGAACTCGATACATAACGCGTTCTCGTAGACTTTTTCTAAAAGTCCAGTTGTCAAATGCTTAAACACATTAAAGTAAGCCTCTAACACTCGATTCGATAATTCCTCATATAACAGCATAACCAGTCCGATATAGTCCGTTATAGTCCGTAAAGTCCGCTGCTTCCATTACCAGTCCGTTATAGTCCGTAAAGTCCGCTGCTTCCATTACCAGTCCGTTATAGTCCG
>CAMHUC010000023.1 GCA_946188155.1 uncultured bacterium
CCTGTTTCCGCTCGAGCTCCGCTCGCTTGCTACCAAAGGGACGCAAGAATGGCTCTTTGTCGGGGGCAAAAGTACACAAATAAATGAAATGAGCAAACTTTTGGCTGATTTTTGCATAAATCTATTGTTATTTGAGAAAAAAGAACTATATTTGCAGATGAATAGAAGCATTAATAAATAGGAGGGCATTAATATGTTAGGAGTTAATTCACCAAGAGAGCCAATTTCGCCAGAATTTTCAAGAGAGATTCGCTCTGCTTTGTGGCGTGCGACAACGGGTAATCTGACTGCGGATGAAAGAGAGTCTCGCAGACGTGGACGTGAGGCATTAAAAATGTGGAAAGGGAAATGGATAACCAAATAAACACAATTTCAGGCAATATAGACATAGTACCACTTGAAGATTTCCATTGTCTCAATACGTTTTGTTCTGGCATTGAGTCAATGGATATTTTTATTCGAGGTGATTTCCGCTTGAGTATCGAGAACCATTACTGCACGGCGTATTTAGCAAAATATGGAGAAGAAGTTGTTGCGGTATTTGCGCTAAGTTTCGATTCGCTTGACTTAGATACTGATGACAAGGACGAGCTAAATACGGGATTGTCATCAACAGGCACTCCTGACATAGACTGGAACTATCGGGATACATTTTATGCCAAGCCTCGCTATACAGCGCTTGATATTGCCTATTTAGCTGTTCAGAAGGAATGGAGAGGAAAGCGTATCGGCCATTATTTGATTGAAATGATTGCAGAACAGGCCCGAAGTCAATCCTTTGCAGGATGCCAGTTTCTCACCGTAGAGGCTTTGGCTACGAGTGAATATAGTGCCGTAGGCTTCTATTCGCGTTGCGGTTTCACTGCTAACGAGGTGAAGCCCCCCAATAAGGATACTCTCCGAATGTATAGAACGCTCTACGTGAGGGAAGAGGAACTTAACGACGAAGACTAAGTTCACGGTATTCCCCATTCTGCCCCTTTATAAATGCCTGAAACAGAGCCTACATCTGGATTCTTAAAACCATCAGACTTCGTGGTCAACAGCAATTTCACGGAGTTTGAGAGTATCCCAAGTAGGGGATACTGCCTGCTGACACGCGCTAAACGCAATGGCAGATGGTGGATGCTGAAGGGACTCAAAGAACCGTACAGACAAGATAGTGTTTATCGACTGATGCTGCAAAAGGAGTTCGACATCATGAGCCAGTTGCAGCATCCGATGATTGTCTCTGTGTATTCGTTGGAAGAAGTCAGTGGCCTGGGCTTATGCATTGTGATGGAGTGGATAGACGGAATCACGCTGAAAGAATGGCTCCAGAAGAAAGAACATACACCAGAACAGCGTCGCCATGTAGCCGACATGCTGTTGGATGTGGTAGCATATATCCACAGCCGTCAGACGCAGCACCGTGACCTGAAGCCATCGAACATCCTAATCACGCACAATGGACAGTACCTGAAACTCATCGACTTTGGCCTGTCAGATACAGACAGTCATGCTATACTGAAAGCAGACGCAGGCACAGAGGGCTATATGGCGCCAGAGGGGGCATCGGATATATACTCACTGGGCTGCATTCTGCGTGAAATGGAATTGGGATGGTTGTCGCGCTGGGTGGTGCGCCAGTGTCTTGCTCCTTTCCATCGCCGCTATAAGTATGTAGCATCTATACAGCGAGACCTGCACCGCTGTTGGCTATGGCCCAAACGGATTCTGTTTATTGTGATTATTTCCGTCATGCTGATAATGCTCGGTCTTTGGAGTCAATCCTATAATCAGCAAGGATTGAAAACACTCGGTGACTCTTTGGATGTTTATAAAAAGGAGAGCACCGAAAAGATGGCAGATGAGCAAAGCAAAACCGATACCATGCAGACCCTGTTGAACACGCTAAGCCAACAACGGGAATCTGAACAAGCTGCCATCCAGCAGAAACAAGGTCGCATCATGGCCGCAAAGAAGCAGATAGACAGGCAGGTACAGGCATACGGTATTGAGCAGATGTTTGACACCGTCAGTTGCAGGCGCAATGTCACAATTCCAGTCATCAGGATTGCCGATGAACTCCTGAGAGATGCCAAGGATGCAGAAGTGAAAGAGTATATTCTGGAGCGCTATCGCAAGCCTTGGCTGAAGCGACTATCTGAACTGCCTTTCGATTAACCACAAGCACTTATCACCACCCCGTCACGCTGACCTGCCACGTATGCAGTCTCTGGAAGTCCCTGATGGATTAATCTGTCTAAATAGAGAGGTTCATGTTGTATCATCAGATGACAGCGAAAAGTGTCGCCCACGCATAGTTTCGTATTCTGGGCTTCCATGATTTCAAACCTGCTTCCGCCCAAGTGCCTGATGACGATTCGCCTGTCAGGATGCCAAGTAATGACAAGCCGCTGCCCCAACCGCATACCCTCTGTCGACACTCTTTCTTCAGTACGGATGCCGCTCTGCACCTCGTCCGAACTGTCTGCATGACTACAGAAATCATCATATCCCTTGTAGCCCACAAACCGTGCCAGCACATCCAGCGTATGCGGCCGGGTGTCAACTTTCTCCTTGCTCAGGTATCCCCAGAACCGTTTCAGCGTTGTGGGCGAGAGCCGCTCGCGTGTGCGTGATAACAATAGGTGGCTCAACTCCTCGAAATCGCGTGACACTCTGAGTTGGTGCCCCGTAGTACGTTCAACCTCGTATTTCAGCTTTTCTTGCATCATGGTGCAAAGTTACGAATAATTATCAGTTTTTGCAAGACGAAAGGCGAAAAGGACAGAAAAGGACTTGCAAAATCGCATTCTTCAGGCTAATTTTGCCCTCAAAAAACAAAATATCGGCTCACAATGATACATCTTTCAGAAAAAATGCCTATCTTTGTGCCGTGGTTTCGTAAGAATCCACGACATCGAGGAGAGCTATTAAGCTTTGACCCGCTAGAGAATCTGGAAAATTCAAGTGTACGGGTGAAAAGTCTGAAAGGCTGTTCCTCCTGCAGTAGCATATATACTGCTCTCTCCCTCGTGGAGTCAGCTCACATATATACCTGCAGGTGTGAGCTGATTTCATTCTTACTTATACGGGTATTCCAGGACCTTCAGACTAAGGATGTCAAGTAGGCTCACACTTTTTGTGTATATCCGTAATATTCGGTGTCATTTCACAACCGTAACAGGTTACATTAATGGATATTAAAGAGAATAACATAGCGCTTTTGCGCCAGAAGATAGAAGAGAAAGTCGGACGACAGATGCAGACACCGAAAGATTTTGACTACCTTTCGGATTGTGTCTTTGAGGAATGTCATCAGAAGATCAGCCCTACCACCCTGAAGCGCCTGTGGGGCTATCTGTCAGAAGTGGCCACCCCACGCATATCGACCCTGAATATCCTGTCGCAGTTTGTGGGCTGTCAGGATTGGGAGTCCTTTTGCCGGCAGATGCAGCCTCCCATAGAGCAGGAGGAGAAGCCTGTGGAGCAAGCGGAGAGGCTTGCAGAGCAAGCGGAGAAGCCTGTGGAGCAATCGGAGAGGTTCGCAGAGCAAAAGGTGATGTCCGGGGAAAAGGCAGTCCGCCCCGCATTGAAGTGGCTTCCATACGCGGTCGTGGCTGTGCTATTGATTGCAGGCGGCATGTGGCTGGCATATAGCCGCACGTCAGAGTCCGGCCATTACCGGTTAGTCCAAGGGCAGAAATTTGCCACTTATCAGGATTACCTCAGGCTTTTTGGCATCGAGAACGCTGCCACATATTGGGGATGCCCCTTGCCCCACCATCCGGACATTGTCGTATGGGGGCCAGAGTATCACCATCCTCACTGGCAGAATGAGGGAGATCGTTCGCAGATGATGCCCACCATCACCGAGCGCTGGGCACCGAAGGAAGCCGATAGCGCCATGATTGTGATGCGGAACTGTGACAAGTTCAACCACGAGGTGCGGTTGAACGAGGTGCGTATCACCTTTATGAAAAATCTTGTTGACACGAGCTATGTCTTTCTTGGTGTCTACCGCCTGTCGCTGTCGCAGTCGGACACCACCCGCTGCGTCTGGGAGCGCGTCGCCGACGAATGCGACCTCGCCAGCCTGAGCTATCTGGAAGAGCTGCGGAATTGAGGGCATAATCCCTCGTTTGCCCTGCAAACAGCCAAAAGGACTAAATGGACTAACGAAAAGGACTAAATGGACTAACGTCTGTTTAGCCCTTTTTGCTTACTTTTGCACCCAATGATTAATTCTATAGGTATCCTGATGCTGCACAGGATGAGGCTATTGCTGCCTCTCCTGTTTGGTTTGGCTGTAGAAGCATACGCTGAGGCGGACTATCGCTCTGCGGAGCTGAAACGGTTAGTGGCTGCGCTGCACCTGCATGCCGACTCACTGCACGAAGGTGCCGACACCTTTTATGTGAATGGCTCTCAGGTGCAGGTTCACAGCACAGGCCGTTGTGTAACGTTTGTTGGCTATTGCCTGTTCCCCGAGGCCATGAAACAGGCCAACATCGCTCCCGTCAATGTGTTGTCGTTTCTGGAGCGCTATTTCCTACAGTTAAACTACCCCCGCCCTGAGCGCCCTCGCGAGCGCATGATGCGTGAAGACCGTTTTCGTATAGAGGTGGGGTCGCTTGCCGCACTGCCCACTCTGAGGGGCGACGATGCCTTTAGCTGTTCCTACGACCGAAACCGCTATCAGGCAACGTGGAGCAGAGCGGGCAGACCGCTGCTGTCTGTGTCCTTTCCGGCCGAACACGAGCTTATCAGCGGCGAGAACAAGCAGGAATCGGAGCAAAATATAGAGGGCGATATGAGCCGTGTGCAGATAGTCAACGAACCAGCTCCTTCCGCCTCGGCATTAACACCCACCCTTCAGAAGGACTACTTCGTACGCCCTGGCGGCACCTACCTGAACCGACTGCTCACCTCTGATCGCTATTATCAGCGTAACGGCAGCTCGGAGTACGTGCTGATAGCCGATGCCAACCACCCCTTGGAGACTGCCGCCAACCTGATGCTCAGCACGGCGGCCAGAGGCGACTACCAGCTCAAGGTAAAGCAAGTGATATACGGCTTCCGGGCGAAGCACTTTGAGACACCGCTGCGTAACTGGATATCCTACTGCCGGCAGCACGGCTGTGAGCTGTACTTCGGTGCCGAGTCGTTCAGCGGTGAGGCCATCAAGGGCACAGTCATTGCCGTCAACGCGGCAGAGGGGTATAACCACCTGCTTTTTGTAGACATTCCGCTCGCGGTCATAAGCAGTGGCAGAGGATTGATAGAGGCCAGGATGCACACCTTCATCCCCATGCACAACGTGAAGGAACTGTTTGGGAAATACAGAAAGAACAGACATATGCAACCTAAAATATTTGAGAGATGAGACAGCGAATCGTTTACCTGTGCACGGCCTTGATGTTGACGGCCTCGCTATGGGCACAAAACAGCATCAGCGACATCAACCGCATCAAGCGCGACAAAGCCTACCTCTACGGTGAGGCCACGCTCGACACAAAGGCATCGGCACTGAAGCTGGCCTACGAGCTACTGGAAGTGGAGATTAAGAACTGGGCCTTACAAAAAGATGATAAGATCAGCAGCGTGATGGCCTCACGCATCTACGAGTTTGCCGACACCATTATCCTGCAGCGCCGCAACATGGTGCGGGCCTTCGTCTACGTAAAGACATCACACCTAAAAGCTATCAAGGGAAAGAAGCTTACCGTACAGGTGGATGGAGACCAGCCGCTCACCAAGCCGATAGAACCTGATGTTGAGCAGGTTGCGGCCGATGAGCCTGAGGTGGCACAGCCCATCGTTGCCGCGTCTGAGCCCCAACCCAATGACCCCAAGCCGACCGTGGCTGATGAGGTTCTGGGGCAGCTGAAGGCCGTGGACAGTTTCAGCGACTTGGAGAAAACAATGAAGCCGCTGAAGGCGAGGGGCAAGATTCTGGATTATGGCAAGTACCCCACCATGACCGACCCTGCCAACAGCTACCTGATCATCTATGACCGTCAGGGGCAGATCAAGGCCCTCCTGGGAAAGGGCACTTCCAGCCGTGAGAACCAGGCCTCCGGTGCTGCCGATAGTGAGAAAAACTATCCTGGCTGTGGTGCCATCTGGTTCAAGGTGAAAGAATAAGAAAACAAAAACCGAAAAGAATATGAATACAAGGAAAAGACTGATGTTGCTGGTAGCCATAGCTATGACAGCGATGATGCAGACGGCGGCCGCCGAAGCCGTGAAATTCACTATTAACGACGGTATCTCCAGCGGGAGCATTAAGAAGCAGATGGAGCGCAACGTGTCGGCCCTGCTCTCAGAGTTAGGGGCGGCAAGTGCCGCCCAGCGCAGCGTGAACTACGAGGATGTAGGCATCACCGAGGAAGCCAAGCAGCAGGTGGATATGCTGTGGATGAACATACACTTTGCCTGCGAGGAGCCGGAAGTGGTGGAACGCTGCTTGACCACCGCCACCGGCTACCAGGTGCGTAACATCCCCCTGGTGATGACACCACTTGACGGTGAGACTATCAAGGATGACTATCAGGAGGCTGTTATCAACTTCGATAAGCAGGGCAAGATAGTGAGCTTCTTCTTCACCATCGGTATGAACATGTACTCGAAGGTGATGCAGAACAGCAACGAGATCAGCGACGTGCGCCGCCGGATGGCCATTCTCGACTATGTGGAGCACTTCCGCACAGCCTATAATATGAAGGATATGCCATTTCTGCAGCAGGTGTTCTCCGACGATGCACTCATCATCACCGGGCAGGTGGTGAAGGTGCAGAAGAGCGAGGTGTTCCCCTCAGGCAACAAAGTGATCTATAAGAAACAGACAAAAAAACAGTATCTGACCAACCTGGGCAATGCCTTCAGGGCATCGAAATACATCAAGGTGAACTTCGATGACATCAAGGTGGTGGCTCACCCCACGAAGGACAATGTCTACGGCGTAACGCTTCATCAGGAGTGGAACACCAACCGCTACAGCGACGAGGGCTATGTGTTCATGATCTGGGACTTCAGCAACGAGGATGCACCCAAGATCCATGTGCGCACGTGGCAGCCCGACTTTATCGACAAGGCCAAGGGCCAGCGGCTTAACCCCAACGACGTGTTCTCACTGAGTGACTTCGTATTATGATGAAAAGCAATATGAGATACCGGTTACCACTCCTGCTGTTCCTGTGGCTCAGCCTGACCGTTAGGCTGCAGGCTCAGGATTTCCGCATAGCAAAGTTCCAGCAGAATCTGCTTGATCTGACGGCATCACGCAGTGCCGTCGTCGACAAGAATGGAGATGCCTGTGCGCTCATCAAGTTCACTGCGCGCGACCAGCAGTTCACCTTCGAGCCCAATATGGGCGTGGTGAAGCAGGTGCAGCAGGTGGGCGAAACCTGGCTCTACGTGCCCCAGCATACCAAGCGCATCACCATCCGCCACCCCCAGTTGGGTGTGCTCCACGACTACGTGATACCCGTCAGCATAGAGCAGAAGATGGTCTATGAGGCAGAGATAGAGATTACCAGTGAGGACTATCTGCGCTCACTGCTGCAGACGGCAAAGACCGACACGGTGCGCATCATGGTGCCTCAGGAGCCTACCGTGATACATACTGACAGGGAGCGCAGCGTGTTCTTTAACCTGGGCCTGGGCTTCAATGCTGTGGGGCTGATGGGGCCTACCGCCTATCTGGGTTTCAACTTTAGGCGCCACGTAGTAGAAGGCGGCGTGGTATATGGCATCGGCAAGGCGAAGAACATCAGCGTGTTCCAGAAAGACAATGGGGCCTTCTGGGGAACCTATGACTACAAGGCGATGCGTCTCTTCGTGCGCTACGGCTACGACATCGAACTTTCTGACATGCTCATCACGCCACTGGCTGGTGCTGCCGTCAACAACATCAGTAGCACTGAGGTGAAACGCAGCAGCAGCGGCGACTTGTTCAGCAAGCTGAACACCGTGTCGGCCACCGTGGGCTGCCGCCTGAGCTACTGCATCGGCAAGACCATCCGCCTGCAGCTGCTGCCTGAGTACACCTTTGGCGTGAAAAAGGATGGTAGTTTCGACGTGCTGAAAGATGTCGACTCGAAGATTAAGTCGTGGTCCGACGGACTGAGCGTGACTGCGGGCATAGCATTCCATTTCTAAAAAACGTGTTGCATTATGAGGAAGATACCCCTTTACCTATTATATATTTGTGTCGTCAGCACAGCAGTGGCCTGCTCCAGCGCGTGGGATGACAAATATGGCGAGACGGCTTTCGGTGCCGTAACGTCCATCTCGCTCAGCGTTGGCACTGCGGAGCTTTCGTACGAGAGTCAGGGTGGAGCCAACGATGTACCCGTGGCTGCCAACGTACCGTGGACGGTGAGCAGCGGCGCTGCCTGGCTGACTGTGAACAGGAATGACGCGGGCACCTCGCTCTCCGTAATATGCCAGCCCAACATGAGTCTCAACGAGCGCCAGGCCACCCTGACGGTGAGCGGCGTGGGCCAGACGCTGACCATCGCCGTCAGCCAGAGGGGCGTGACGGCACCCAACGTCGGCACGCCCGGAGTCGGTACTGTGGAGAAGCATTCGGCCAACTGCCAATTCACCTTTTCCTCTGCCGACCTCGATGTGACGGCGTGCGGCGTCTGCTATAGCTCCACTACCAGCGAGCCAACCACCGACAGCGCTACGCTGCGGCAGGACAACAGCGGCAGGAGCGGACAAGCGGCCTTTGCGCTGACAGGGCTTAACAGCAAGACCACCTACCATCTGCGTGCCTTCATCACGACGGCCTTAGGCACCCACTACAGCGAGGTCGTAGAATTCACCACGCTTGCCTCGGTGCCCAACGAGGGTGACAATGGCACACCACAGGAATAAAAACAACCAGACAGAAAGCAAGAAAGATGACAACAGTTAGGAATATCACCATCAGGCGCGGTATGCTCGTGCTGCTCACGCTGCTCATGAGCGCCATTGCCCAGGCAGAAATCACAGAGTGGCGGGTCTCAGAGGGGCAGACATTCGCCTCGGGGCAGACCATAGACGAGAACAAGATTTCGCTGACCTTCGGCGAGGCCGGAGGCCCTGAGTTCCAGGAGGCTCAACACGACCCGTTCGACGGGTATGACTTCTATGCCCCCGGTAATAATGTGAATGGCGACAAGGAGGGCGGCACCTTCTACACGTTCAGGCCCCATCGTGACGGCTGGCTGAGCATCAGGGTAAGGCTGAATCATGGAAAACAGCTGTATATCGAGGAAAACGGCACTCCCCTGCCCGACTACGATGGCAGGGTGACCGGCGAGGACGAGCCTTACGAGCAAGAGTATGTCCTCTGGGTAACAGGTGGAAGGGTCTATAAGGTGTATGCAAGCGGCTCGAAGCTGGGCTTCTATGGCTTTCGTTTTGACTGGCAGGAGGGCATGTATGAGGATTACGGCGAAAGTGTCCAGCTGAAAAAATACCTGTTCACCTATTGCTGGTCTGAGAACGAGCGTTTCTATGTAGACAACGACGACAGGATAGTCTATGATGGTGACGAGTGGGGCGGACTGGTGTGCGTATTTGATCAGCGCCAGGACTGGTCCTCGTATTCCAAGGTGGTGTTTGAACTGGCCGAGCCTGCTCCCATGGATGTCCAGATCTATATGGACTTTGGAGAAGCTGGCGATGAAGTTACATCAGGGGCACCCAAGGGCTCTACGCGTGTTGAGTTTGAACGCGGCAATATGGACTGGTCGCACGTGCATGCCCTTGTGCTGCAGCCGGCGGCAAAAGGGCGGCTGCTGATTCGGAGCGTCCATCTGGAGAAAGGCGGCTTCGTGGTGGACAAGTTCAAGTACCACCTGCTGTCGGGAACGGGAAATGTGGAGGTGATAGGCATAGAGAATGCTTCTGGTGAGGTGACGATACCCGAGCGCGTGACCTATGGAGGCATTACCTATACCGTGACAACTATCGGTGCCCTGAGATTTGTTACTAATGTGACAACGCTGAACGTGCCAAATACCGTGAAAAAGATTGGGTATCAGGCCTTTGTCTACAGCAGTTTTGTCACAATCAATCTGCCTGCTTCAGTCGAGGAGATAGGCGACCAGGCCTTTATTGCCTGTGACAGGCTGCACGACATCCATGTAGATGCCGCCAACAAGAATTTCAAGAGTATTGACGGTGTGCTCTTCACCAAGGATATGGAGCGTATTGTCCGCTATCCGGCGACCAAAACCGGCGGATATAGGATACCCGACGGTGTGAAGATTCTTGGTACAAGTGCCTTCGACGCTTGCCGCAAGCTGACCACCGTAGTTCTGCCGGAATCGGTTAGCGTATGTTGGTGGTATCCGTTCTGGGGTTGTAACAGCCTGTCATCCGTCGTCAGTCTTCGCAAGAACGAACTGTTCTACAGTGACTCGTTTATGGATGATGCCGGATTCAGCCGTGCCACGCTTTATGTGCCGAAAGGCAGTACGGCGGCGTACAAGTCGAATCAGATGTGGGGCAGGTTCAGAGAGGTGAAGGAGATTCCCTCAGAGATTACGATTACGGCTAAGAGCTTCGAGATAACATACGGCGGCAGCTTGCCTGCCTATACCTTCACGGCCACCGACAACCTGTTTGTGGGAGAGCCGAAGATTACCTGTAGTGCCACCAAGACATCGGGTGCCGGCACCTACGACATCATCATCGACAAAGCATCCATTAGCAGTCCTACGACGCTGAAGATCGTTAACGGAAAGCTGACCATCAAGAAGGCACCGCTGACCATCAGTGTGGGTAACTATACGAAGCGCCAGGGAGACCCGATGCCGGAATTCAAGCTGAGCTACGGTGGCTTTGTGAATAGGGAGAGGGTGAGCGTGCTGAAAAAGCAGCCCACCATCTCGTGCAGCGCCACTGTAAGCAGCGCCCCAGGTGAGTATCCTATCACGCTGACGGGGGCACAGGCAGACAACTACGACATCACTTATCGCAACGGCACGCTGACGGTGACAGCAGCCCAGGCCATCGTCATCAGCGCCAAGAGCTATACCATCGGCTATGGCGACCCCATCCCCACACTGGAGTACACGGTAAGTGGCGGGGCCCTGGAAGGCGGTACTCCTACGTTGAGTTGTGCTGCCGGTGCCGTGGGCAGCCGTCCGAATGCTGGCGTGTACGACATTGTGGTGAACAAAGGTGGCGTGACAAACTATAATGTGAGTCTGGTGAAGGGCACCCTCACCGTGAACAAGGCACCGCTGACCATCAGTGTGGGAAACTATACGAAGCGCCAGGGAGACCCGATGCCGGAATTCAAGCTGAGCTACAGTGGCTTTGTAAATAGGGAGAGTGTGAGCGTGCTGAAAAAGCAGCCCACCATCTCGTGCAGCGCCACTGTAAGCAGCGCCCCAGGTGAGTATCCTATCACGCTGACGGGGGCACAGGCAGACAACTACGACATCACTTATCGCAACGGCACGCTGACGGTGACAGCAGCCCAGGCCATCGTCATCAGCGCCAAGAGCTATACCATCGGCTATGGCGACCCCATCCCCACACTGGAGTACACGGTAAGTGGCGGGGCCCTGGAAGGCGGTACTCCTACGTTGAGTTGTGCTGCCGGTGCTGTGGGTAGCCGTCCGGACGCTGGCGTGTACGACATTGTGGTGAACAAGGGGGGCGTGACCAACTACAATGTGAGTCTGGTGAAGGGCACCCTCACCGTGAACAAGGCATCGCTAAGAGTCAGCGTAGGCAACTATACAAAATACGAGGGTGAAGACATGCCCGAAATGACCATCAGCTACAGCGGCTTCAAGAATGGTGACGACAGAAACGCGCTGAGGCAGCAGCCCACCATCAGCTGCGAGGCCACCAAGTGGTCGCCAGCTGGCAACTATCCCATCACGGTGTCGGGAGGCGAATCGCCCAACTACGACATCACCTATCGCAACGGCACACTGACGGTGAAGCACGTGTTCAGCATGGCCTTGAGCACCCTGGGCCACGGCTCTATCGGCTATCAGGGGAATGAGGTGACCAACTTCCAGCGCTTCAAGGTGCGCGAGGGGACCACGGTGAGCCTGACCATCAACCCGGACAATGGCTACAAGTTGGACAAACTGACACAGAACGGTGTGGATGTCACCTCGCGTCTGAGCAACAACCGTTATGAGCTGAACAACCTGGCCGAGGATATCAATATCGTGGCAACGTTCGTAGAGACTAATGACAACTTCAGCAACGGCATGGTTAGCTTCACCACCCTGTCGGCACCCAACGGAACGGTTAGTGTTGCAAAGGTGAACTACGCCGCCGACCGATGCCTGCTAGGAGGCGGCGTTAAGATACCCTCGACGGTAGAGCACAACGGCCATACGTGGACGGTGGAAGGCATCGCCAACAACGCCTTCAGCAGCTGCGGCGACATGGTGTATGTGCAACTGCCCGCTACTCTCAAGGCTGGCTATATGGGAGCATCGCTCTTCACGGGCTGCAGCAGTCTGGCGGCCATCGAGTGGGAAGCCGCCTTTGTCATGACCGATGCCATGCTAGGCACCGTGAACAACCCCAACCTGCTGTTCTACACCAAGGACAAGGCATACGCTCCTGCCAGCGTGGCCAATGTGGTGGTTGACGGGCGAGCCGGAGAAATACGCCTCAGCGAGACAGGCAATTTCTTCTGCCCCAAGGCGTTTACTGCCTCTGCCATCAGTTACACCCACAACTATTCCATGCAGTCGGCTATCGGAGGCATCGGTGGATGGGAAACCATCGCCCTGCCCTTCGACGTGCAGAAAGTGAGCCACGACGCGGCGGGGCAGATAGTGCCCTTCACGCATTGGAGCGGCAGCGACGATGCCCACCGGCCTTTCTGGCTCTTCGGCTATGAAAGTTCTGGCTTTGCACGCGCCTACGGTATCAAGGCTAACACGCCTTACCTGATCTGTATGCCGAACAACGACGAGTATGAGTCGGACTACAGACTGGCTGGCAATGTCACCTTCTCTGCTGAGGATGCAGAGGTGAAACCCACCACAGAACTGTATCTGGGCGTGCGGGGCAGTAGGAGGTTCGTACCCTCCTTCAGTCATCAGACTAAGCAGTCGCAGGTTTATGCCCTCAACGTGAGCAATGAGCAGCACAGCGAGACCAACGGCGAGACGGCGGGCAGCGTATTCGTGAGCGGACTCCGCGATGTCAGTCCCTTTGAGGCGTATATGACAAGCTCTGAAGCCAACGCCCGTGGCATCATCGGCATAGAGATAGATGGGGCTACAAGCCTGGGCGGCATACTCGCCGGCGCTCAGGGTGGACTGCAGCACGTGTACAATATGCAAGGCCAGCTCCTGATACAGACGGACAGTGAGGCGGAACTGAGACGACTCTTGAGACAGTTGCCATCGGGAGTGTATATTGTGAACGGGAAAAAAAGAGAGTTGAAGAATTGAACATTAATTATAAAGGAATGATTATGAGGAAATGGATAGTATCTTGCTTGGCAGCATGGCTGCTGCCAGTAGCATCGCAAGCTCAGACGGTGAAGCTGCCGACAAAGAAGGTCGGTGTAACCACAGAGTCACCGACAAAACAAGAGGCTGCGCCAACTAAGCCGCCGAAGGAGAAGCCCGTTACACCCACCGAGAACCAAGGAGGCACCATCACGCTGCCTACCACCAAGAAGGGCAGCGGCGAGGAGACGGCGCCGGACGCCCCCGCAACCCCTGTATTAGCCGCTGGCGGCAACGGGACTGTGAAACTGCCTGTAACAGTGCGCAAGCGCACGGCACCACGGGCAAAGCCCATCGTCAAGAAGCCCAAAAAGGAGGACAACGAGATTTATGAGTCGGCGGAGCACATGCCTACCTATCCCGGTGGGGTGCAGGAACTGGCAAGCTTTATTGCCGCGAATATGCACTATCCGGAGGAGGCAATGGCCGATAGCATACAGGACATCGTGCAGGTGAGCTTTGTCGTGGAGAAAGACGGCACGCCTACCGAATTTGAGGTGATTGACGACCATCACCCAGCCTTGGAGGCCGAGGCCGTTCGCGTGCTGCAGCAGATGCCTAAGTGGAATCCCGCCACCCAGAACGGTGTAAAAGTAAGGGTGGAATATGTTGTGCCAGTGAAATTTAGTTTGTCAAATCCAATAAAAGAATAGCGTTATGAAAAAACTGTCATTAATCATTTTTTCTGCACTGGCAATGGTTGCTTGCAACCAGACGGCAGTCAATGATGGGATTCAGTATCTCCCCTTCCAGGAGAGTCAGAAGTCGGGATGGGGCCTGATAGGCACCGATGGGCAAGTGCTGGTAAGCGATGACTACAAGCAGATGCCCACAGTGGTGATGCACAACCGCTACTTCGCCAAGAACAAGGATGGCAAGTGGGAGCTGTACGGTGTGGAGAACCAGCCTCGGCAGATAGGCACCGACGAGTACACTCAGGTGGGGGCATTCGTGGCCGAGGTCGCCCCTGTGGTGGAGGAGGGCAAGTCGGTAGAGTTTATCGACACAGAGGGTAATGTGGCCTTTACGCTCGACCGTGTTGACGGCAAGCAGGTGTCTACATGCACTAATTTCTCCGACGGCGTTGCCGTTTTCCGTGCCGGCAAATATTGTGGTGCCATCAATACCAGGGGCGAGGTCATCATCGACCCCAGATACATAGAGATCCTGCCTGCCAATGAGGGCAAGATGCTGGCTCTCGACAGGAAGTATGAGAAAAACCTGAGGCAAGGCGAGATTGACGACATCAACTATACCATCATCGCCACCGACGGCAAAGAGCTGGGCACCATCTCCACCCGACGCTTCAAGATTGCCAGCCGCAGCTTCGTGAGCGGAGCCCTGGTAGTGACCGACGAGAGTGGCAACGGCACTGTGCGCACAGGTCTGATCAACGAGAAGGGTGACTGGATAGTGAAGCCCACCGACAAGATCAAGAGCGTCAAGGCCATCCGAAACAATACGTTTATCTTTAGCGACGGCGATGCCTACGGTGTCATGAATTTCGAGGGCGATCAGGTCATCCGGCCCCGCTATGCGAACCTGATCTATGCTGACCAGGGAGAACTGCTCTTTGCCAAGGATGACAAGGAGAAGGCAGAGTATAAGCTCATCGACATGCAGGAGAAGCAGGTGGGCCGCGATCAGTTCAGCAATGTCCTGCCTTTTATCGGGAGCAAAGCCATTGTGCAGGAGAGTGCCGACAACTGGATCCTGATCGACGAGAAGGGTGAGGATCAGCGCCTCAAGCAGGACATCTACAGCATCTCTGCTTCTGCTAAGGGCGACGAAGTGCTCGTCAGCGAGTATGTGGACTATGAAAGTGTCATCAGTGCCCTGCGATTGACAAAGGACGGTTTCCTCGATATGACGCTCAGCATGGATGCAGAGCATATTGCAAATACCGTGTGGACGATAGAGGCTGCTGGTGAGCTTGGTGGCGAGAAGATTGCTGCCGATGCTAGCCGTTTTGCGGGTAAGTCGGAGGTTGATGGTCATTTCATAGTTAATGGCATACGTATCTCACTGTCCTCGAACTTCGATGAGTCGATGGCTGTCGGTGTCGGCGGGGGTGCCCAGTTCAGCAAGATTACCCCCAACCAGATTGGCTTGCAGATTCCTGCCGTGGGCATGCTTCGCGGAAAGAGCGGTGTCATGGCACGCGACATCATCAGTCGTGTACAGGCCTTTGGACAGACGGTACAGTCGAACCAAAATGCCGCCATCGTCAAGGTGGGCGAGGCTGCCTACTTCGTGGCAAACTCCGGCACGGGTGTCTATGTGGTCTATGGCCTGCTCGATGTGAACCAGATAGACATCTCACAGTATCAGAGCATCGTCGATAAGGCTGCTGCTCCTGTGAAACGCTACGAGACGGAGCAAGTGTTCGACATTATCGAGTCTACCATTGAGGATGTCTACTCCATCGGCGGTGCCTTTGCGGATTCGCTGGAGTCACTTGGAGAGAAATATTCTGATTGACTGTATTCCCCCTCCTTTAAGTCTACCTCTAACTCCCCCGGCAGGAGGAGTTAGAGGCTGACTTTTCATCATGCAATTTTAATCTCTACATCTCTGATAATGAAAAAGATAATACTGATAGGATTTATGGCCATCTTTTTTACGTCTGTCCACGCCCAGCAGATATCGTATATCAAGGCCGACGGGGCTTGGTATCAGGTGTATGATGAGGCTGGGAAGAAGGTCACCACGCTGTCGAAACAGACTGTTGGCGAGGTGGTCGGCTGGGGCAGTGATTTCTTCGTGGCTGTAGACGGGGCTTGGGTGAAGACCTACGACGTCAATGGCAAGAAGATATGCACACTCTCAAAGCAGACTGTAGGAGAGGTCATAGGCGTTTCCGGCAGCACCTTTACCTGTCGTGAAGGCAGATGGATCAAGATCTACGACAAGAAAGGCAAGAAGTTAGAGTCCTTTTGAAAATAAAATTCAAACTTAAATACCCATTATATTACACCGCCACGCCCGTCCGCATCACGTCGCGGTAGAGAGGTATCGACCTTTCGAGTGGTAAGTACTATGAGATAGAACGGCTGCACGGCACGATCAGTGGCATACTGCGTGAACATGAAGAACGGTGGCAGGTGACAGTACACGATGAATACGGCTATGACGACCGTTTGAAGAATATCATTCAGGCGGCCTATCAGCAGACAGGCCGTGAGGTGGTAGTGCTCATTGACGAATATGATGCGCCGATGCTGGACAGCATTCATAAGCCAGAGCTGCAAGACCAGATTCGCGACCGCATACGCAACCTTTTCTCCCCATTGAAGGCACAGTCAGACTATCTGAGGTTCGTATTCCTGACAGGCATCTCAAAATTCTCGCAGCTGTCGGTGTTCAGCGAACTGAACAACCTGAACATTCTGACCTTCGACCCTGAGTATGAGGGTATCTGCGGCATCACTGAGGATGAACTGATGACACAGCTGAAACCCGACATAGAATGGCTGAGCGAGGCCATCAGCCAATATAAGCCGATGACCTACGACGAGACCGTGGCAGAGCTGAAACGCATGTACGACGGTTATCACTTCTCGCGGCAGATGACCGATGTCTATAACCCCTGGAGCCTCTTCTATGCCTTCGAGAAAGGCTGGATAGACAACTATTGGTTCTCTACCGGCACGCCCTCGTCGCTCATCAATCTGCTGCGTACAGGACGGATGGACATGGCCCGCCTGGAACATCTTGAGGCGGATATGACGCAGTTCGACGCCCACGACCCTCGTCCCCTCTATGCTGTCAGGCTGAACGTGAATACCGGGAAACGCACCATAGACAGCTACACCGTCGAGCAGATGAGGCACTAAGTATGTGCCCCATCTGCTTTTATATGACAGATGGGGCACAGTCTCTCTCTCCGGTATATCTTCCGTATTATGTGTAGAGGTATCGCTTGATTGATTTCTTCGGGGTCTTTTCGAACTCCTCGGTGTGGATCTCTATTTCCGAAACCTTCTCGTAAGCAGGTAGGATCTGGTTCAGACCGTTGCGGTTCTGTTCCATGATGTTGCGGATGTCGTCGGCAGAGAAGTTCATGTTCTTTGCCTCGTCGAGGTCGGGATGTACCAAGGCTATGAGCTTGGTGTCGCGCTGCACCACGATGCTCTCTACGACGAGCGTCATCGAGTTGAGCTTGTCCTCAATCTCCTCCGGGTAGATGTTCTGGCCGTTGGGGCCGAGGAGCATATTCTTGGAACGTCCGTTGATATACACGTTGCCGTCGGCGTCCATCGTGCCCAGGTCTCCCGTGTGGTACCAGCCGTCGCGGTCGATGGTCTCCGCCGTTGCCTCGGGGTTCTTGTAATAGCCCAGCATCACGTTCGGCCCCTTGGTGACGATTTCGCCCGGGATGTTCTGTGGGTCGCGCGAGAGTATCTTCACCTCCTGGTGCAGGGCGGCGCGCCCGCAGGAACCCTGTGCGAAGGTGTGCCAGTCGCGGTAGCAGATGATGGGTGCGCACTCCGTGGCACCGTAGCCCACGGTGTAGGGGAACTCGATGCGCTTGAGGAACTGCTCCACCTCCTGGTTGAGGGCGGCTCCGCCGATAATCACCTCGTACATCCGCCCGCCGAAGGCCTTGAGCACCTCCTGGCATATCATCTCGCGCACCTTCTTCGAGATGACTGGCATCTGCAGCAGCAGGCGCATGCGGTTGTTCTGTATCTTGGGGAACACCTTCTTGCGGATGATCTTCTCGATGATCAGTGGCACGGCGATGACGATGACGGGCTTCACCTCCTGCAGCGCCTGGGCGATGATGGCCGGCGAGGGGATGCGATTCAGGTAGTAGACGTGGCAGCCGTGCAGGAACTCGAAGATGAACTCGAAGGCCATGCCGTACATGTGGGCCATGGGCAGCATGGAGATGACCTTGTCGCCGGCGTGTATCTGTTCGCCGAGCACGTGGCAGGCAAAGTCGTAGTTCGACCACAGTGCGCGATAGGGCAGCATCACGCCCTTGGAGAAGCCTGTGGTGCCGCTGGTATAGTTGATCACGGCCAGTTCGTCGGGACTCTGCTCCATGTAGTAGCCGACGTGCTCCCGGCGGAAGTACTTGGGGTACTTCTTGCCGTAGAGTTCGTTGAGGTGTTCGCGGGCATAGGTCAGCTTATCGGTGCGCGAAATCATCAATGAATAGTCGGGATTGTTGATGATACCTTCCAGACGGGGCATCTGCTGGGGGTCGATGAGTGTGGCCACGTGGTCGCCCACGAAGAGCAGGCGTGCCTCGGAGTGGTTGACGATGTTATGGATCTGCTCGGCATTGAACTCATGGAGGATGGGCACTGCGATGGCCCCGTAGGTGAGCGTGGCGATGAAAGCCACTGCCCACTGGCTGGAGTTACGCCCGCAGAGTGCTATCTTGTCGCCCTTCTGTATGCCGCTGTTCTCAAACAGGATATGTATCTTTTCAATCTTGCGCGCCACGTCGTGGAACTGCAGCGTCTGACCCTTGAAGTCGGTCAGCGCGTCGCGGTCCCAGTTGTCGATGATGCTCTTTTGGATTAATGCGTTAAAACTAGGTATCTTCTCCATACTTTAGTAGTTCTTATATAAGTAGCGTTTGATGCTTTTTTTGGGCGTCTTCTGGAATTCCTCCTCGTGTAGCTCGATGGTGGCCAGACGGCTGTAGGGAGGCAGCTGCTCGTTGAGGGCTTTACGGTTCTGCTCCATGATGCCCTCCATCTCCTGGCGGCTGAAGCTCATCATCTCGTCCTTGTCGGGGTGAACGAGGGCCACGAGTTTGTCGCCGCGCTGTATGACGATGCTTTCCGAGACCATAGTCATGGAGTTGAGCTTGTCCTCAATTTCCTCGGGATAGACGTTCTGCCCGTTGGCGCCGAGCAGCATGTTCTTGATGCGGCCGCGGATGAAGAGGTGGTTGGAGGCCGAGAGGGTGCCCAGGTCGCCCGTGTGGTACCATCCCTGCTCGTCGATGGCCTCGCTGGTGGCCTCCTCGTTGTTGTAGTAGCCCAGCATGACGTTGCAGCCCCTGGTGACAATCTCTCCAGGTATGTTCTCAGGGTCGCTGGACAGGATTTTCACCTCCATCCTGTCAACGGGCTTGCCGCAGCATCCGGGCACGAACTCCTTCCAGTCGCAATAGGAGATGAGCGGGGCACACTCGGTGGTGCCGTAGCCCACGGTGATGGGAAAGCCGATGGAAACGAGGAAGTCCTCCACCTCCTTCGAGAGGGCTGCGCCGCCCACGATGATCTGGTACAGGCGGCCTCCGAAGGCGTTGTACACCTCGCGGCAGATGCGCTCGCGTACCTTTTTATTGACCACGGGCATGGCCAGTAGCAGGCGGATGCGGTTGTCCTGTATCTTGGGGAATACTTTCTTGCGGATAATCTTCTCGATGATGAGCGGCACGGTGACCACCAGCGTGGGCTGCACGTCGGTGAAAGCCTTGGCGATGATGGCTGGCGACGGCAGACGGGTGAGGAAGAAGAGGTGGCAGCCGTGGCAGAACCCGAAGAGGAACTCCACGGCCATGCCGTACATGTGGGCCATCGGCAGGATGCTCAGCAGGTTGTCGCCAGGGCGCACCTGCTTGCCCAGGCGATTGATGATGAACTCGATGTTACCCCACAGCGAGCGGTAGGGCAGCATGACGCCTTTCGAGAATCCTGTGGTGCCGCTGGTGTAGTTGATCAGAGCCAGTTCGTCGGCCTCGTCCTGATGGTAGCTGACGTGCTCGCGGCGGAAGGCCATCGGGTACTTGCTGCCGAACATCAGGTTCAGGTGCTCGCGGGCGTAGGTGAGCTGTTCGGAGCGGCTGATGAGCAGCGAGAAGTCGGGGATGTTGATAATGCCCTCCAGGGCGGGCATCTGCTCGGCGTCGATGGTCTTGACGGCATAGTCGCCGATGAAGAGCAGTCGCGAGCCGGAGTGGTTGACGATGTTCTGTATCTGTTCGCCGTTGAATTCGTGTAGGATGGGTACAGCCACGGCTCCGTAGGTCAGCGTGGCCAGAAAAGCGACGGCCCAGTGGGCGGAGTTGCGGCCGCAGATGGCTATCTTGTCGCCTTGCTTTACATTGCTGTTCTCAAAGAGGATATGCAGTTTCTCTATCTTTCGGGCTACATCGTGAAACTGAAGTGTCGCTCCCTGATAGTCAGTGAGTGCGTCCTGATCCCAGTTGTCGGTGACGGCCTTCTGGATATAGGCGTTGAAGCTACTGAAGGTTTCCATTAGAATTGCACAAATTTCAAAATTTTGTGCAAAGGTAATTGCTTTTCTGCACATTTCCAAAAAAAATGTGCAATATTTTTAGGAAAGATGCAATATTATATCAAATATACGACATTTAGGACAGAAAACTACTCATATCGCATAGATTTGGCGGGGTGTATGTGGGAGATGAGGTAGCTGGGCGCGATGAGCACAAAGACGCAGATGAGGAGCGTCGCCACGTTGAGAGCCACGAACAGGGGTATGTTCACCTCGACGGGTGCCTCGCTGACGTAGTAGGTCTGCGGGTCCAGCCTGACGATGCCTGTCCATTTCTGTATCAGGATGAGTCCCAGCCCGATGGCGTTGCCCAGCAGCAGGCCCTGGCTGATGATGAACACGGAGAACCAGAGGAAGGTGCGGCGGATGGTCTTGTTGCGGGCTCCGATAGCCTTCAGTACGCCGATCATCTGCGTGCGCTCAAGGATGATGATGAGCAGTCCGCTGATCATCGTGAAGCCAGCCACGGCCACCATCAGCGCCAGGATGATCCACACGTTGATGTCGAGCAGCTCCAGCCAGTTGAACACCTGGGGATAGCTCTCGTAGATGGTCTGCGTGGAGTAGGTGTTGTTGTATTCGTCGGATTGGCGGTTTATCTTGTCGATGAAGGCGTCGGCCGTCGTTGCCAGCTGGTCGAAGTTGCTCACCCGTATCTCCGCCCCCGAGCAGAGACCTGGCTGCCAGTTGTTCAGCTTCGTCACGGTGTACAGGTCGGTGAAGCAGAGGCTCTCGTCGAAGCGGGTCATGTTGGTCTGGTAGATGCCGCTGACGGTGAAGCGGCGTGCGCGTACGTTCTCGTCGACGAAATAGGCGTATACGCGGTCGCCTGCCTTCAGCCTGAGCTTGTCGGCTATCATCTTCGAGAGCAGCAGGCGGTTGCTGCTGGCAGTGTCGCAGAATTGGGGCATCTCGCCCTCCACCAGATGCTGGCCCAGGAAGCTGAGGTCGTATTCCTGAGCGACACCCTTAAATACCACGCCCAGGAAGTCATCGTCAGTCTTTAGGATGCCCTGTGTGAGTGCGTATCGCTCCACGTGGCTTACGCCCTCTATCCGGCTCATCACCTTGATCAGACTGTCGTTGATGGTGACGGGATTGTTGGAGAGGGTGCTGAAGTTCAGCAGGTTCTGCACTTGTATGTGGCTGCCGAATCCCACCACCTTGTCGCGTATGGTGTGCTTGAAGCCCAGCACCACGCTCACCGTGATGAGCATCACAGCCAGGCCTATTGCCACGCCCAGGGTGGCAATGCGCACAGCCGGGCGACTCACCTTGTGACGGTCGCCCTGGTCGCTGTAGATACGCTTGGCTATGAAAAAAGGGAAATTCAATTGTCAATTATCAATTATCCTCGTCCACCCTTCCCGGATAGGCTTCCAGGGCCTTGCGCAGCACGAAGAGGGCGCGCTCCAGGTCTTCCTTCTTCAGCACGTAGGCGATGCGCACCTGGTTGATGCCGGCACCGGGGGTGGTATAGAAGCCGGCGGCAGGGGCCATCATCACCGTCTCGCCCTCATAGTCGAACTCTGCCAGGCACCAGCGGCAGAACTTCTCCGCATCGTCCACGGGCAGCTTGGCCACGGTGTAGAAGGCTCCCATCGGTATTGGCGAATACACGCCGGGGATGCGGTTCAGTCCGTCGATGAGGCACTTGCGGCGCTCCACGTATTCGTCGTAGACGTCGCGCAGGTACTCCTCAGGCGTGTCGAGAGAGGCTTCTGCCACAATCTGCCCGATGAGGGGAGGGGAGAGGCGGGCCTGACAGAACTTCATCACGGCCTTGCGCACCTCGGCGTTCTTCGTAATCAGGGCGCCGATACGGATGCCGCACTCAGAGTAGCGCTTCGACACGGAGTCGATGAGTATCACGTTCTGCTCGATGCCTTCCAGATGGCAGGCACTGATGTATGGAGAGCCTGTGTAGATGTACTCGCGATACACCTCGTCGCTGAACAGGTACAGGTCGTACTTCTTCACCAGGTCGCGTATCTGGTTCATCTCGCGGCGTGTGTACAGATAGCCCGTAGGGTTATTTGGGTTGCAGATCATGATGGCGCGAGTGCGCTCATTGATGAGTTCCTCAAACTTCTCCACTTTCGGCAGCGAGAAGCCTTCCTCGATGGTGGTGGCGATGGTGCGAATCTTGGCTCCTGCTGAGATGGCGAAGGCCATATAGTTGGCGTAGGCTGGCTCGGGCACGATAATCTCGTCGCCAGGGTTCAGGCAGGAGAGAAAGGCGAAGAGTACGGCCTCCGACCCGCCAGAGGTGATGATGATGTCGTCGGCACTCACGCGGATGTCGTACTTGGCGTAGTAGCTTACCAGTTTCTCACGATAGCTCAGGTAGCCTTGCGAGGGCGAATATTCCAGGATGCTGCGGTCGATGGACTTCAGCGCGTCGAGCCCCACTTGGGGGGTGGGCAGGTCGGGCTGGCCGATATTAAGGTGATACACGCGCGTACCTCTTTTTTTTGCGGCAGCTGCCAATGGGGCAAGCTTCCGGATGGGCGACTCGGGCATCTCAAGGCCTCGTACAGATATTTCTGGCATCTCTATAAACTATAAACTTTAAACTTTAAACTGCAATTTATGGTGCAAAGGTACAAATTTAGCCACAGAATACACATATTTTCACCGAAATTTAACATATTTCAGTGTTAATCTGTGTAATCTGTGGCCTTTTTCAGATTTTATTATGTACTTTTGCACCGCAAACCCATAAATGATAGAGCTGTGAATTTCGAAGAACTGATAGAGTCGCGCGACAAGCGCCAGACCAACAAGGTGCGCATGCCCCTTGGCTTTTTCTATAAGCGGCTGATTGACGAGAAGTATAGCAACTTCGTTGAGTTTCATGATGAGCTGACGGACAATATCCTCTTCTCCGACTGCGTCAAGAAAGATAGTGAGCAAACGGCCACCATCGGAGATAAGCACCAGTTGCGCTTTCTGCCCAACGTGGGCGAAGGGGAGCAGCAAGGAGTATTTGCCGTGGCGGTAGAGCCTGGTAACTACCTGACGCTCGAACAGCTGCTCAACGACAATCCTGCCGTCGTGGCCCGTAAGGACTTCATCGACAATACGATCGGCGACCTGGCACGCCTGCTTGTCACGCTCAATGAGCGTGGCATCCGACAGTTGTGTCTGGCACCGTCGAATGTGCTTGTACGCAAGAACGACAATGGCGTGCGACTGCTGCTCCACGGGTCGTTCTATGAGCGACTCGGCCTGAATGCCGAAATCTACGAGGGACTCGAACAGTATGTGGCCCCCGAGGTGCTGCGCGGCGAACCCAGCACCGACGGCAGCGACGTCTATGCACTGGCTCGCCTGATAGAGTATCTCTATGCTTCTTCAGGCATGCCCTTCGAACTGAAGCAGCCCGTCGGCAAAGCCCTCTCCGACGACCCTGCCCGCCGCTACCCCTCCGTCGACGCGTTCCTCAAAGCCATATCACAGCGCAAGGCCACCTTCCGCTCGGCACTCATGGGTGCCGCTGCTATCATCGTGGCACTCATCCTGGCCGGCCTCTTCTTCGGACTCACACCCAACACCGAGCAGGTGGAGTTTGTCAAGCCTGTCGAGGAACCCATCAGCGACGACCTGATCGACGAGGGATTCAATCCTGCCACCGAACTGGGGGCCGCTGCCGACTCGGCCACCATCGCCAATGCCATCAAGGACTATCAGATGAAGGATTCCGACAAGATCGACGAGCGCAAAATCCGTGAGTTCGAGGCCAAGGGCGAGCAGATATTCCGTAAGCAGTATGCCAAGGAGGCCGAGCGCATCCTGTCGGGGGTGTACAACGCTGACAAGATGGGTGGAGGCCAGAAGAGCTTCGAGGCAGCCAGCGACAAGGCCATGCAGCAGCTCGTGGAAAAGCAGATTGAGCTGGGCGAGCACTCCTCGCTGAGTAAGGAGAAGAGCCAGCGCATCGCCTCCGAAATCATCGAGCACATCACTGAGCGAAAGAAGGCTGAGATGGGCGAGAAGCAGAAGTATGGGGTCCAGAAATAATTGCCGAGATTCCGTAATAACGTAATAACGTGATTCCGTAATAACAAAAGATAATGAGATCAAGAACAGCAGAATGGTTTGAGTGCCGCATCCGTTACGAGAAAGTGATGGAGGACGGCCTCCAGAAGAAAGTAACAGAAAACTATGTGGTCGATGCACTCAGCTTCAGCGAGGCCGAGGAGCGCATCATCGACGAGATGTCAAGCTATATCAGTGGCGAGTTTGATGTGGTTGACATCAAGAAGGCTGCCTACAAGGAGATCTTCTTCTCTGACAGCGACATGGCCGACAAGTGGTATAAGGCAAAACTCCAGTTCATCACCATCGACGAGAAGTCGGAGAAGGAGAAGCGCTCTTCAGTTAACTACCTCGTTCAGGCAGGATCCTTCAACGGGGCAGTGAAGAACATCGACGAGGTGATGGGCGGCACGATGATCGACTACGTCATCTTCTCCGTCACCGAGACCACCCTCATGGATGTATTCGAATACAAGAAGGCGGCGAACGACAAGGCCGACGACAAACCAGAATACGAGCAATGATGATTGACTACGACGTTAAAGAACACTTGCATCAGGTACTCGATACGTTGCCACAGGGTGTGCGCCTTGTGGCAATTTCCAAATACCACCCCAACGAATACATCGAAGCCGCCTATGCCGAAGGACAGCGCATCTTCGGCGAGAGCCACGAGCAGGAGCTGCGACTGAAGCACGCCTCGCTGCCCAAGGACATCGAGTGGCACTTCATTGGCCACCTGCAGACCAACAAGGTGAAGTATATCGCCCCCTACGTGTCGATGATCGAGGCTGTCGACTCGCTCAGACTCCTGCGCGAGATCAATCGCCAGGCAGAGCGATGCGGGCGCGTGGTGAAGGTGCTGCTCGAACTCCACATCGCCGAGGAGGCCACCAAGTACGGCCTCACGCTCGACGACTGTCGGCAGCTGCTTGCCGACGGCGAGTGGCGACAGATGGAGCACGTACGCATCTGCGGACTGATGATGATGGCGTCGAATGTCGGCGACCAGGCGCAGATACGTCGCGAGATGCTCACAGCCCGTGACTTCTTCAGCGAGGTGAAGGCTGCCTACTTTGCCCACGACGATGCCTTCTGCGAACGCTCCTGGGGCATGAGCGACGACTATCTCATCGCCGTCGAAACCGGGTCAACGATGGTGCGCATCGGCACCTCCATCTTCGGACCGAGAGTCTACTGAAAGTGATACTGCCCTCGCCGCTTCGTGCGCTCACCCTTGCTGATGGCATGTACGGGGCAGTAGTGATAGCAGGCCAGACATGAGGTACACCGCCCGTTGTGAAGCCACACGGGCGGCGTACCTTCGATGTTATCCACCGGGCAAACTTTGGCGCACTTGCCACAGCGGATGCAAGCGTCGGCATCCACGGCAAACCCCTTGTCGTTCACCATACGGCTGTTGAAATAGCCGCCTATCACGTAGGAGTAAAGGCGGGGAGTGGCTCCACGCTCCAGCTCCACCACGCCCTTGCGGCGCTGCCTGACGGTCTCGATGATGCCTGGCAGCCGTTCCCTGGCGGTGCCTATCTTCCGCTGCGCCTTCTCCTCGGAATCGGTCGTCATGAAGGGCAGGCAGATGTAGGTCTCAGGCATCAGCACCGAGAATAGCGTCTCGGCCTTCAGCCCCTTCGCCGCCAGCTCCTTGTTCAGGATTGTCATCGCCTCGCCCATGTTGTCGCCGCAGGTGGTCAGGGCCCAGCAGAAGTGGCCTGCGGCTTCCGGCAGCTGTAGATGCCTGATGAACTCCCTCACGATTCGTGGAGGCTGCCAGCCGTGGGTGGGATAGCAGAACCCTATCCGCTCACCTTCCTTCAGCGCGTATTCGTACTCCCCCCGCCTGATGGCGTCAGGGATGTATATCGTCTCTTCTCCGATGGCCGCCGCCGTCTGCTCTGCCATCCACCGTGTATTGCCTGTAGCTGAAAAATAGAAAATCATATCCTTGTCACTTTGTTCGTCTTACCTCATTTCTGGCGCAAAGGTAATCATTTTATATGGAAATGAAACGAAAAAAGCGAGAAAAATGGGGGCAATGCTGGAGAAGTTTTAGTAACTTTGCAGCCGAAATATTTGTAATAGCGTATGAAGATAGGAGATAAAGTAAGATTTCTGAGTGAAGTTGGTGGGGGCCGCGTGTCGGGCTTCCAAGGTAAGAACATTGTGCTGGTGGAGGATGAGGACGGCTTCGACGTGCCTATGCGCATCAGCGAGGTGGTGGTCATCGGCGAGGAGGACTACGATACGCGCCACGTGGTGGAGGCCAAGGCCAAGAGTGCCGCCTCTGCCATGCAGCAGCAGGAGAAGGAAGAAGAGCCTGCCGACCGTCCTGTCACCTTCCGTGCCAAGCCTGAGGAGCGTCGGGGAGGCGATAAGCTGAGTGCCTATCTGGCTTTTGTACCGATGAACGTGAAGGAGCTGTCGGAAACGCGCTTTGAGTCGTATTTCGTCAACGATTCCAACTATTATATGCGCTACGTCTATATGACTGCCGAGGGTAACGCCTGGCAAGTGAGGGCTACAGGCGAAGTGGAGCCCAACACCAAGGAATTCATCGAGGAGTTCGGCCGCGAGGATCTCAACACCCTTGAGCGCTGCTGTCTGCAGGTCATCGCCTATAAGCGCGACAAGCATTTCCTGCTCAAGCCCACTGTCAATGCCCAGGTGCGCATTGACCCCGTGAAGTTCTATAAGCTGCATACCTTTACCGACAACGACTTCTTCGAGCAGCCAGCCCTCATCTATACCGTCATCGAGAACGATGTGCAGAAGGTGGCGTTGTGAAGCGGGGAATGAGGAGCGAGGAATGAGGAATGAGAAGAGGCTCCGAACGCATGGTTCGAAGCCTCTTTGCTATCTGTAAAGGAGTGGGGGAGGGGTTTACTCGCCCTTCTCCATCTGAGCCTTCAGCTGAGCCAGAACGTCGATGTCGCCCAGTGTGGTGCTGGCAGCGATGTTCTCAATCTTGGGCGTGTCGTCCTTCTTCTGGCGGGGAGCCTTCTTCGAGGCGGCCTTCTTCTCTTCACGGGCGGGATCCTCGAAGGTGCGGCTGTGAGAGAGGATGATGCGCTTGGAGTCCTTGTTGAACTCAATCACCTTGAAGGGCAGCGTCTCACCGGCCTGGGCCTGCGAGCCGTCCTCCTTGACCAGGTGCTTCGGAGTGGCAAAGCCTTCCACATTCTCGTCGAGGGCAACAACGGCACCCTTGTCGAGCATTTCAGTAATCTTGCCCTCGTGGATAGAGCCAACGGTGAACTTCGACTCGAATACATCCCAGGGGTTGTCCTCCAGCTGCTTGTGGCCGAGAGAGAGGCGACGGTTCTCCTTGTCGATGTCGAGCACGATGACGTCGATGGGCTCGCCAACCTTTGTGAACTCCGAGGGGTGCTTCACCTTCTTCGTCCAGCTCAGGTCGCTGATATGGATCAGGCCGTCAACGCCCTCCTCGAGTTCCACGAACACACCGAAGTTGGTGAAGTTGCGAACCTTGGCGGTGTGCTTCGAGCCAACGGGGTACTTCGTCTCGATATTCTCCCAGGGATCCTCACGCAGCTGCTTGATGCCGAGCGACATCTTGCGCTCGTCGCGGTCGAGGGTCAGGATGACGGCCTCCACCTCTTCGCCTACCTTGAGGAACTCCTGTGCCGAGCGCAGGTGCTGGCTCCACGACATCTCGCTGACGTGGATCAGGCCCTCTACGCCGGGCTGCACCTCTACGAATGCACCGTAGTCGGCCAGCACAACGACCTTGCCCTTGACGTGGTCGCCCACCTTCAGGCTCTGGTCGAGAGCATCCCAAGGATGCGGTGTGAGCTGCTTCAGGCCCAGGGCGATGCGCTTCTTCTCGTCGTCGAAGTCGAGGATGACCACATTGATCTTCTGGTCGAGCTCCACCACCTTGTGGGGATCGTCCACGCGGCCCCAGCTCAGATCGGTGATGTGGATCAGTCCGTCTACACCGCCCAGGTCTACGAATACGCCGTAGCTGGTGATGTTCTTAACGGTTCCCTCCAGAATCTGACCCTTCTCGAGCTTGCCGATAATCTCCTTCTTCTGGGCCTCGAGCTCCTGCTCGATGAGGGCCTTGTGAGATACGACGACATTGCGGAACTCCTGGTTGATCTTCACAATCTTGAATTCCATCGTCTTGCCCACGAACTGGTCGTAGTCGCGTATGGGGTGAACGTCAATCTGCGAGCCGGGCAGGAAGGCCTCGATGCCGAACACGTCGACGATCATGCCGCCCTTGGTGCGGCACTTGATGTAACCCTGAACGATCTCCTCGTTGTCGAGGGCGGCATTGACGCGGTCCCACGATTTCGACAGGCGTGCCTTCTTGTGAGAGAGCAGCAGCTGACCCTTCTTGTCCTCGGCACTCTCCACGTAAACCTCCACGACGTCGCCGATCTTCAGGTCGGGATTGTAGCGGAATTCAGAGGCGGGGATGATGCCGTCGCTCTTGTAGCCGATGTTCACCACCACCTCCTTCTTGTCGACGGAGATGACTGTGCCGTCCACCACCTGATGGTCGGCCACCTTGTTGAGGGTCTCGTCGTAAGCCTTGTCAAGTTCTTCCTTGTTGACACCTGCTGACGTGCCGTTCTCAAACTCGTCCCAGTTGAAATCCTCGAGCGGCTTAACGTTCTTTGTTAATTCTGACATAAATAATAATTCTTGTGCCCCTCGTTTGTTTGTCGGGGCGGGCCTGGACAGGCGTTGCCAAGCCATCTTTAAAGAGTTAATAATAGATAGGCACCAGCGCCTGTCCCGGCACCTATTTCCCCTTTCGGGGACAAAAGTGGCTGCAAAGGTACTGATTTTTTTGTTTACGGTTTACTGTTTACGGTTTACAGGTGATTACTTTTATATATTATTAACAGTCTCAGCCTGTTACAACCAAAAAGAGCAGATGCACATAAGCACCTGCTCTCTATCATGTTCGCCTACAGTCTAATCATCTATAAACTATAAACTCTAAACTCTAAACTTAAACGATTCCCTGAGCCATCATGGCCTTGGCCACCTTCATGAAGCCGGCCACGTTGGCACCCTTCACGTAGTTGATGTAGCCATCCTTCTCAGTACCGTACTTCACGCAGTTCTCGTGGATGTCGTTCATGATGCGCTTCAGGTAGTTGTCCACCTCCTCGGCAGTCCACGACAGGCGCTCGGAGTTCTGGCTCATCTCAAGACCCGACACTGACACGCCGCCGGCGTTCGATGCCTTGCCCGGCGAGTAGAGAATCTTGGCATCCTGGAAGATCTTGATGGCCTCAGGCAGCGAAGGCATGTTGGCACCCTCGGCCACGGCGATGATACCGTTGTTGACCAGTGCCTGAGCCTCCTCGCCGTTGATCTCGTTCTGGGTAGCGCAGGGCAGGGCGATGTCGGCCTTCTCGTACCAGGGGCGCTTGCCCTCGTGGTACTGGGCCGTGGGATACTCCTCGACATACTCCTTGATACGTCCGCGCTCCACGTTCTTCAGCTCCATGATGTAGTCGAGCTTGGCGCGATCGATGCCATCGGGATCATAGATGTAACCGTCGGAGTCGCTCATGGTCATGGGGATGGCACCCAGCTGCAGGCATTTCTCGGCAGCATACTGGGCCACGTTGCCGGCACCGGAGATGAGCACCTTCTTGCCCTTGATGTCGATGTTGCGGGTGGCCAGCATCGAGCAGAGGAAGTAGACCGTGCCGTAGCCAGTAGCCTCGGGACGGATGAGCGAGCCGCCGAAGGGGATGCCCTTACCTGTGAGCACGCCCTGGAACTGGTGGGTGAGCTTCTTGTACTGTCCGAACAGGTAGCCTACCTCGCGGCCGCCTACGCCGATGTCGCCAGCGGGCACGTCCTCATCGGGGCCGATCACGCGATAGAGCTCGTTCATGAAGGCCTGGCAGAAGCGCATCACCTCAGCGTCGCTTTTGCCACGGGGCGAGAAGTCGGAGCCGCCCTTGGCACCGCCCATGGGCAGTGTGGTGAGCGAGTTCTTGAAGGTCTGCTCGAAGGCGAGGAACTTCAGGATACCCAGGTTCACCGACTTGTGATAGCGCAGGCCGCCTTTGTACGGGCCGATGGCGTTGTTGTGCTGGATACGGTAGCCCATGTTGGTCTGCACGTTACCCTTGTCGTCGACCCAAGTGATGCGGAACTCGCATACTCTGTCGGGGATGCACAGACGCTCGATAAGGTTGGCCTTCTCGAACTCGGGGTGCTTGTTGTACTCTTCTTCGATGGTGGGAAGAACCTGCGAAACTGCCTGGATGTACTCCGGCTCATTGGGGAAGCGCTGCTTGAGCTGCTCTACAACTTGTGCTGCATTCATAATCTTTACTTGTCTTTTTAGTTGTTTGTTATAATGACTATTCTTTTATTTCTCGTTTGCGGTTGCAAAATTATAGCAAAAACCGCAAACGGCCAAACATTTTGCAAGAAAAATCGCACAAACGCTTACGTTTTGTTACTTAATTGATATATATCAAGGCAAAAAGTCATAAATATGCGGCTTTCTTGTGTTCGGGCACATTTTTTAGTTTATAGTTTACGGTTTATAGTTTACGGTTTATAGTTTATAGTTTACGGTTTATAGTTTATAGATGATTACCATGCATGCTCTCCGCCTACAGATGTAATCAACTATAAACTATAAACCGTAAACTATAAACTATAAACCTTAAACTGTAAACCAGAAGCTACTTCCCCAGTGCTGAGAGCTTCTTCTTGATCTTGTCCACGTAGGCGTCGATGGTGGCCACGGCCACGATGTTCACCACGTCGCGCACCGAGGCGCCGAAGTCGATGAAGTGGATGGGCTTGTTCAGTCCCATCTGTATCGGGCCGATGATTTCAGCGTCGGCCCCCAGCATCTGCAGCATCTTGTACGAGGAGCGGGCGGATGTCAGGTTGGGGAACACCAGCGTGTTCACCTTCTTGCCCTTCAGTCGGGTGAAGGGGTACTGCTCGTCGCGCAGATCGTCGTCGAGTGAGAATCCCAGCTGCATCTCGCCGTCGATGGGCAGGTCGGGGTACATCTGCTGCATCCGCTCCACGGCGTACTTCACCTTGTGGGCGCCGTCGCTCTGCGAGCTTCCGAAGTTGGAGTGGCTGATCATCGAGATGACGGGCTTCTCGTTGAAGAAGCGCACGGCGGTGGCTGCCAGCTTGGCGATGTCGACCAGGGTTTCGGTGTCGGGGTTCTCGTTGACCATCGTGTCGGCGATGTAGTAGGTGCCCTTGGGCGAATTGATGATGTGCATGGCCCCGAAGTGCTGGTACTCCGGACGAATGCCGATTACCTCCTTGACCACCTTGACTGTGTTGGAGTACTTCGTGTAGAGGCCGGTGATGAAGGCGTCAGCCTCGCCCGTCTCTACCATCATCATGCCGAAGTAGTTGCGCTCGAACATCTTGTCGTTGGCCTCCTGGAAGGTGTAGCCCTCGCGCTGGCGCTTCTCCGTGAGGATGCGGGCGTAGCGCTCGCGGCGCTCCTGCTCCGAGGGGTGGCGCAGGTTGACAATCTCGATGCCCTCGATGTTCAGGTCGAGCTTCTTGGCCAGCTTGGCTATCACCTCGTCGTTGCCTAAGAGCACGGGGTGACAGATGCCCTCGGCCTTGGCCTGAACGGCGGCCTTGAGCATCGTGGGGTGGATGGCCTCGGCGAACACTACGCGCTGCGGATGGGCGGCGGCGGTGGCGTAGAGCTTCTGGGTGAGCTTGGTCTCCTGGCCCAGCAGCACGCTTAGCGAGTCCTTGTACTCTTCCCAGTCGGTGATCTGCTTGCGGGCCACGCCGCTCTCGATGGCTGCGCGGGCCACGGCAGAGCTGACCTCGGTGATGAGCCGCGGGTCGACGGGCTTGGGGATGAAGTAGTTGCGCCCGAAGGTGAGGTTGTTCACCTTGTACACGTCGTTCACCACGTCGGGTACGGGCTGCTTGGCCAGGTCGGCGATGGCGTGAACGGCTGCGAGCTTCATCTGCTCGTTGATGGCCGTGGCATGCACGTCGAGGGCCCCTCGGAAGATGTAGGGGAATCCTATCACATTATTTATCTGGTTGGGATAGTCGGTGCGGCCGGTAGACATCAGCACGTCGGGGCGTGCCTCCATCGCGTCCTCGTAGCTGATTTCGGGCACGGGGTTGGCCAGTGCGAAGATGACGGGGTCCTTGGCCATCGTGCGAACCATCTCCTTCGAGAGCACGTTGCCTTTCGAGAGGCCCACGAACACGTCGGCCCCGCTGACGGCCTCGGCCAGCGTGTGGATATCCGTGCGGCTGGTGGCGAAGAATCGCTTCTGCTCGTTCAGGTCCTGGCGGTCGGCAGAGATGACGCCCTTGGAGTCGAGCATCACGATGTTCTCCTTCCTGGCGCCGATGGCCATGTAGAGCTTCGTGCAGGAGATGGCTGCCGCGCCGGCGCCGTTGACCACGATCTTCACCTCCCGGATGTCCTTGCCGATCACCTCCATGGCGTTCTTCAGGCCTGCGGCGGAGATGATGGCCGTGCCGTGCTGGTCGTCGTGCATCACGGGGATGTCGAGCGTCTTCTTCAGGCGCTCCTCGATGTAGAAGCACTCAGGGGCCTTGATGTCCTCCAGGTTGATGCCGCCGAAGGTGGGGGCGATGCGCTCCACGGCCTCGCAGAACTTCTCCGGGTCCTTCTCGGCCACCTCGATGTCGAACACGTCGATGCCGCCGTAGATCTTGAAGAGCAGCCCCTTGCCCTCCATCACGGGCTTGCCGCTCATGGCGCCGATGTCGCCCAGTCCCAGTACCGCCGTGCCGTTGGAGATGACGGCCACCAGGTTGCCCTTGTCTGTGTACTTGTAAGCGTTGTCGGGGTTCTCCTGAATCTCCAGGCAGGGGAAGGCCACGCCGGGAGAGTAGGCCAAACTTAAGTCTGTCTGTGTCCTGTAAGCCTTCGTGGGCTTCACTTCAATCTTGCCTGGGCGTCCGCTCTCGTGATACTCCAGAGCGGCTTCTTTCGAAATCTTTACCATCTTCTTTCTACCTTAAATATTATTATATAGTTCGTTAAATCGACTGCAAAGGTACACAAAAAATCGCATAATCCCAAAATCCTTGGTAAAAAACATGCCGTGCAACCGTTGTCCCATCATTTTTTCAACACAGAGAACACGGAGGGCAGAGAACCATATATATATATGAAGATGAATCAGAGTATTGCAGAGCGACCTAAAGGTCCATTCCCGAGCAGGGCTCGCCTACCCGTAGCCTTTCACAGAGAGCTGCCGCCCGGCATGAAGGGCGTAGCCTCTCTGTGCAAGGCCATGGGCCTCTCCGATAGTCCTTGCGAACTGGTTAATATGGCCTCTGTGTCCTCTGCGAACTCTGTGTTGAGAAAACGGGACGGATGCTGAGCGCAAGCCAACCTTATAGGTTGATAATTTCGATATACGGATAATATACTTAATTTTTGAAAATATCCGTTAAAACTAAACTGCATGGAAACAATTAAATTAAAATTCATGAAAAATTCTTGCTACCGAAGGGACGCAAGAATTTCTCATTAATTTTTATAAGATAATATTGTGCATCTTCTTATCATTGAAAATCACGGATATACAGAATTTGCATTTCTTCACATCCTTTTAGTATTTATCCGCATACCGAATTGATAATTCTTTGTCTTGTTAGCTCGATGGCTTCCTTGCCCGTCAGGTGCTCGATGTCCAGGCGGATGGCCAGCATTCGGGCGAGGCCGTGCTCCAGCTCCTTCTGCAGGGCTTCCTCCCGGTTCGGATTGTATCGGTTGCCGAGGATTCGGGCGATGGCGAGCTTTTCCGATTCATCCTCCACGATGCGGATGCGCCCGAAGGCTATCGCGCTGCGGAAATAGGTGGTGTACTCGGCTGGCCTCACGCAGTCCTGGTCAATGACGCAGAAGGATGCCTTGTCGCAACTGCGGATGGCATCCACCTTATGTCCGCTCATGGCGCTGTGGAAGTATAGCTTGCCGTCGTCATAGACATAGCTGATGGGGACGGCGTAGGGGTAGCCTCCGTCGCCGAGTAGTGCCAGCGTGCCTGAAGTGGCTTTCTTCAGGATGGCGATGCTCTCTTCGTCTGAAAGTTGCTGGCGATGACGCCTCATTTCTCTGAATTCCATGATGATATAGTTTTTAGTCGGGCAATTTTGACTTCAAATATCCTAAACTATTTTAATAATTGCTGCAAAATTAGCAAATTTGTAGCAAAATGAGTAATTTTGCCCTTAGTTTTAATATGTTTTGTGATATGGCAGCGAGTGGATGCGCGTGAGGTGTACTCCCGTCAGCGGCGAGACGCCGAGCGTAAAGCCCCTTTGTGATGCTTGCTTGTTGCCCGACAAAAAAGGCTGACAGCGACTCCGCCTGTGAGTGCTGTCAGCCTTTCTCTTTGTAGGGCGTTTGGCTTGTCAAACGCCGCCATCGCTGGTCAGAATGTTATCGGGCCGTAGCCCATGCAGCTGGTGGTGCCCATTGCCGTGATGACGGAGGCGATGATGCTGGCGATGATCTGGAGGATGGCCTTCCACGTTTCCTTGTTGTTCTTCATGGTGTCGGATGTTTTTGGGGGTTAATAGTTTCATCTGAGTTCCCTCTCCGGGAGTAGGAGAGGGGAGCGCCTGCTGGCTCCCCTCCCTGCTTCGGCTAAGGCTCGGGCTCGGGGTCGGGGGTGGCCTTCTCCTTGCCGTTGAGCCAGGTCTCGGCGTTGACGAACTCGGCCTTCTTGAGGAACTCGCGGCTCGAGATGTTCTGCTCCTGCTCCTGCTCGGGCAGGAACCGGATGTGGAGCGCCTTCAGGTGCTTCTTCACATCGAAGTCCTCCTTCTTGGCCGCGCCCTGGCGCTGGTTCTCCAGCGTGCAGTAGAAGGTGCCCAGGCCCTCAATCTTCACCTTCTTCGACTCCAGCAGCATCTCCAGCAGGCAGCTGCGGAACTTCTCCAGCACGCCATACACCACGTCGGGGGTGTAGATTGAGCCGTGCTCCGAGATGTGCTGCGCCAGTCGGCGGGTGTTGAGCGTCTCGAGCGTCTTGATCTGTGCGTACCACTTGCCAAAGGCCGCCGAGAACGAGTTCTGGTTCTGCTTCACTTCGTACAAAATCTTTGCCATACTTCTTTAGTGTTTTTGATGGTTTTAGACTCTTGTTGCGACCAACTGCATCGGGTGGCCGGCATCCCGCTTTGTCTCTCCGTCTGCTGTAGGGGAATTTTGCTTGTCAAATTCCGCCTCTCCGCGGCTGGCGGCGTTAGACGAGCTAAACGCCCTACACTATCTTGATTGACAATGCAAAGGTACGACATTTTTCGCCAAGTTCCAAATTTCCGCCGCCGATTTGGAGCGATTCCGGGCATTAATTTGGCCGTTTTTTGACGAGCCGTAATACACCACCCCCGAAGCCGTAATTTTCGAGCCATCGTGATTACGTATCGTCGCCGGCGGTCAAGGAGGGACAATCAGTACGCGTAGCATATCGCCACTTTGCCACAATGCCACTTTGCCACATTAAGCTGCTTCGAGGTTTTGCGCCTTATCCCCTATCAGAATATATAATAATTATAATTATTATATATTTATAAACACCTTACACTTGTCATCTATCCAAACTTGCCAGATGCTTAATGTGGCAAAGTGGCAAAGTGGCATTGTGGCAAATGATTTATTAAATAATGTGTATTTTCTGTCAAGTTTCGCTTTATTCTCCAAAAGAATTTGTAATTTTGTAGCCCGATAATATCTACAGTTATGAATCAAGATCTAATTAAAAGCATAGCGGAGTACGTTGAAAACAATATAAGTGAGTTTCATTCTGCAAGAATAGCAAACTTCAGGCAATCAACTTGAAAGAATTGCTGACAAGGAAGAACCTTTATATGTTTAAGGCCAAGAATATCGTAACGGCTGGCCAGATGGTAGAGAGTTGGGCTTCGGCTTATATGTCTTCGGCAAAATAATGGATAAAGAGCAATAAACATGGGATACAGATTACATGTAGCAAAGAAATATGTTGTTGAATACGCAGACACGGAGGCTTTCAATTGGAAAATTCTTGAGTTCCACAATCTGCTGTCAGCATGTGGTGCTCAATATACAGGTGAAACGGATGACTACAGTTTCGAAGTCACCAAAGAGGATTGGGAGAAGATGATTGACAAGATCAGCTCATTGGATTCGCTTGAAGATAAAGAAGAGAAATCAGAGATAGAGGGATGCCTGGCTGACCTGGAGTGTTCCAAGGAAGAAATGGTCAGGCTCCTGAAGGTGTATCTGGATGAAAGTGACCTAGATAGAGACGTCATGTATTTAAGTATATAAATATGCTGCAATAATTATGGAACTGAAATCTGGTATCTATGAATCGCTGATATTCGAGGCGCTGAAGAAGAAGCTCGAGACACTGACCGACAGATATGTGTTCACAGACAGCATTGACACGGGCGAAGCTCCGAAACTGCTTACTAACTATATCTCGCGGATCATCAACAGCCTGCTCTCTGACGATTCACTCTTTGAAGACCTCGAGGGACGCTTCCAGTTTATCAACGACATACTGAGCTATATCGATAAGACATGGCAGTGCAACATCGATGACAGTCTGCTGACCAATCAGGAAGAGCTGTTGAGCGGCATTGTGGATATGGCCGGGCTGACCAAGGAGCAGGCCAGGCAGCGCGTCACGATGCGCCCGCTGTCTGGCTTCACGGTGAGCAACCTGTTCACGGGCAGCAATGCCGACTTGTCCGTTGACAGCGAGATAGAGCGCGATATTCAGACCGCCGATGAGATCTACTGGATAGTGGCCTTCGTCCGCTTCTCGGGCGTAAGAATCTTCGAGAATGCCCTGCGGCGGTTCCTCGAAAAGCCATCGGCACGCCTGCACCTGATCACCACCACCTATATGGGAGCCAGCGAGCCAAAGGCTGTGGAGTTTCTGAAGCAGTTGGCGCCTGACAAGGTGCAGATCAAGGTGTCGTATAATTGTGACCTTGACCGCCTGCATGCCAAGTCTTACATCTTTGTCCGTGACAGCGGCATGAACACAGCCTACATAGGCTCCTCCAATATCTCGCGTTCGGCATTGACGAAGGGGCTGGAGTGGAACATGCGCATCACCAGTCAGGAGAATCCGCACATCATCCAGAAAGCCCTGGCCACGTTTGACACCTACTGGAACAATGACAACTTCGAGGACTATGACCGTGAACGCTTTGTGGCGGCCATCGCAGAGCGTAACGAGGTGAGCGGAGACCGTACACGGGCTTTGCAGACCTATCATATACTGCCCCACCAGAAGGCCATTCTCGACCGGCTGACCGTGGAGCGCGAGATACACGGCAGTCATAAGAACCTGATCGTGGCGGCTACGGGTACGGGTAAGACCGTGATAGCGGCCTTTGACTATAAGCGGTTCCATGACAGCCATTCGAGCCATCGTCTGCTGTTCGTAGCCCACCGCAAGGAGATTCTCGAACAGTCCATCCGAACGTTCTGTTCAGTGCTTGGCGTGAATGATTTCGGGGAGTTGTGGGTGGGCGATCACAGACCATCGGCCTTGGGTGACCTCGGCCATCTGTTCATCTCCATCCAGTCGTTTAATTCGAACCTCGAGACGTTCCGCCGTTGCGGTGCTGACTACTACGACTACATCGTGGTAGACGAGGCCCATCACAGTGAGGCCGTGAGCTATCAGAAAGTGTTCGACTTGTTCCGTCCGCAGATACTGATCGGTCTGACGGCCACTCCCGAGCGTGCTGACGGTGTGAACCTCTCGAACTTCAATCAGCGCATTGCCGCCGAGCTGCGTCTCCCCGAGGCTGTCGATAACATGCTGTTGTCACCTTTCCAGTATTTCTGCGTGGGTGACAGGACCACTGACCTGAGCCATGTGGCATGGGCACAGGGTGGTTATGACGAGAACGAGCTGGTGAGGAAACTCAATACCCAGGACCGTCTGCGTCTGATTACGGAGTCGCTGCCCAGATACCTGTCAGACGAGCACAACTGCCGTGCCCTCTGCTTCTGTGCCCGTCTTGACCATGCCCGCGATGTAGCAGCCGGACTCTGTCTGGCAGGCTATCGTGCAGCCATGCTCTCTGGTGAGGACAGTTTGGAGCGGCGCGAGGAAATCGTGAGCCAGTTCCGTGCCCGCAAGATCAACTATCTCTGCGTGGTGGATATCTACAACGAGGGTGTGGACATACCCGAGATTGACACCGTGCTCTTCCTGCGTCCGACGAAGAGCTTGACTGTCTTCCTGCAGCAGTTGGGCCGCGGCCTGCGCCTGGCACCCGATAAGGAGTGCCTGACGGTGCTCGATTTCGTGGCACAGGCTCATGTCAACTATAGTTACGAGAGCCGGTTCAGGGCACTGATACCGAAGTCGAAGAATGCCACTACTAAGACCATCCAGGGCGCCGTGGCCGAGAGTTTCACCATGCTGCCACGTGGCTGCACCATCACGATGGACAAGCTGGCGCGTGAATACATCCTCGGCAATATCCGTTCGGCCATCTTCAACCTGCGCCGGTTGGTGCTTGAGGTGCGACAGTTCCGTGTGAATTCCGATAAGCCGCTGACGCTGGCCAACTTCCTGCAGCAGTTTGACCTCGATATCAGGGTGATCTACAAGACCCGCTGCTGGAATGCCCTGCTGCGTGAGGCTGGCTTGAAGAGCTATCCTACGGATGAATTCACCCGGGTGTTTGAGAAGAACATGTCACGGCTTATCCATGTCAACTCCATCCGCTACCTCGGCTTCATCCGCCAATTGATTGAGCATGGTTTTACATACGAACATTCGAAACAGAACGATACGCTGGCACTGATGCTCTATTACGACCTGTTTGCCAAGTCGATAGACGCCTATGGCTTCGCTTCGGCGGCTGAAGGTCTGAAGAAGTTTGGCGAGTATCCGCAGTTTGTGGATGAGTTGAGCCAGATGGTGCAGTATCTGTCAGAGCACCTGATGATTACTACCAAACCCATCCCTGAACTCGGCGCCGACAATGTGTTGGAGCTCTTCGGCTGCTACACCCGAGAAGAACAACTGGCCATCTTCGGCAGGCGTACAGCCGAAAAGGCTGGTGCCATTCCTCAGAGCGGATGCCTGAATCTGGACGACATCAACACCGAACTGCTTTGGGTGACACTCAACAAGAGTGATAAGGACTTCTCGCCCAGCACGCAATACGAGGACTATGCCATCAACGAGGCGCTCTTCAACTGGCAGTCGCAGAACAGTGCCAGTCATCAGAACTCAGGACGCCGCTATGTGGAGCAGCGAACTAACGGGCGCAAGTTCCTCCTGTTCGTCAGGGAACACAAGGTGGATGCCTATGGCTTCACCTCACCTTATTATTGCCTGGGACTGGTAGACTACGTGAAATCGCATGGTGACCGCCCGATGACCATCACCTGGGCCATGCAGAATCGCATACCGGGCTTCATATTGGATAAGACACAGAAAATGGCAGTAGGATGATGAAACGAATCGAAGTAGTAGCCAGCCTGCTGCAGATAGCTAAAAATGAAGGATGAAAGCATGAGATTATAAAAAACTTAACCCCGAAGTATGAATTGCTTCAGGGACTTCGGGGGATTCCGTTGCAAAGATACGAATAAAATCTGAAAGTTCCAAGAAAAAAAAGAAAAAAATGAGATATAAGGAATATGAAGTGGCATTTTCTCCTGCAAGACTCAACAGATATAAGGCTGCATGTGGAGGCGACACACGTAAAGCGATGACCCTTTATCGCTATAATGTAAAGTTATGCCAAAAGTATTATGCGGTACTGAATATCTTTGAGATTATTCTGCGTAATGCTATTGACAGGCACTATAGGGCATTCTTTAACGACCCGAACTGGATAGAGCATCAACTTCTACCAGGCGGGATTCTTGCCAGTTCACCTCAGAAAGCAGAGGTATTGAAACATATTCAAACATTGATAAAGAAAGGTAAGTTAACACCCGATAAAGTGGTTGCGGCTCAAAGTTTTGGATTCTGGACATATATGTTCAATAAAATTCCCTTTAATGCAGGGGGAAAGAATTTACTTGATATATTCTCCAACAAAAAGATAGGTCTTGGGCAAAAGACTGTTTATAACGAGTTACAAATCATCAAGCAGTTTAGAAACCGAATAGCCCACCATGAACCTATCTGCTTTGACTCTTTAGGAAATAGAAATATGTCATATGTACAGACAAATCACCAGTTGATACTTGATTACATATCGTTTCTGGGTTATTCTGATTTCCAACTTCTATACGGGTATGATGTGCAAACAGATGAATTGATAAACAAAATAATGAACTTATAAAATGTTAACGTCTATCAAGAAAGAAAGTGAACTTTTGAAACGAATAGAAGTAGTAGCCGCCATCATTCATGATGCGGAGGGGCGGATATTCGCCACGCAGCGGGGGTATGGAGAATTCAAGGACGGCTGGGAGTTCCCTGGCGGGAAGATGGAAGCCGGGGAGACGCCCGAGGAGGCCCTGAGGCGAGAGATATGGGAGGAACTGGAGACGCGCATCGAGGTGGAGCGGCTGGTGCAGACGGTGGAGTGGGATTATCCGCAGTTTCACCTGACGATGCACTGCTACCTCTGCCGCGTGGTGAGCGGGCGGCTGGAGCTGAAGGAGCATGAGGCGGCGCGGTGGCTGGAGAAGGACAAGCTGAATGAGGTTGACTGGCTGCCTGCCGATTTGCAGATCATCGATAAGCTAAAGAAATATCTATAGGCATGAACCAACTTTTCACCATAGGCCACTCGAATCAGTCGCTGGAGGAGTTTCTTGCCATGCTCAGACGGTATGGTGTTGACTGTGTGGTTGACGTTCGGAGTGTTCCGGCCAGCAAGTATTCACCTCAGTTCAATATGGAGGTGCTGAGAAGGTTCTTGAAGCAGAATGGTGTGGAATACCTTCATTTCGGCAGAGAGTTCGGGGCTCGAAGGATTGACTGCATCAATAAGGACGGACAGGTGGATTTTGAGAAGGCTATGACTACCACAGCTTTCCTCTCGGGTGTCGAGCGGGTGAAGAAAGGTGCTGACAAAGGTTATCACATTGTGCTGATGTGCTCTGAGGCCAACCCCTTGGAGTGTCATCGGTTCTCATTGGTGGCCCGATATTTTCACGATCATGGCTGGGATGTCCGGCACATCACGAAGGATGCTTCAGCTGTATCGCATGAGTCGCTGGAGAAGCAGATGATTGAGGAATATCTGCATGCCAGGAAGTATCACGTTCCGGAGATTGACGAATTGTTTGGCACATACACCCGTGATGACCAGCGGCGGGATGCTTACAGGCAGAAGAATCGTGAGATAGGATACAGAGCGGAGGAGGAGTAGTCGATATATGGATGCTTATTTTGTTTGTCTGGCCAACTCTCTGAAACGTGGCGGGCGGTGTATCGCTGGCGTTGAGGTGACGATTGACGATGAACGGAACTGGGCGGTGGTCAGAAAACCTGACGGCAGTCCACGATGGATAAGACCTGTTGACGCGACTACGGAGTTTGGTGAAATCAGGATTGGTGAGGCACAGCATATCCCTCTGCTCTCGGTGGTCAAACTGGAGGGTGTCATTCCGATTCCCTGCCAGTCACACTCCGAGGACGTGCACTACAGTCTGATGCGGGTGATGGGAAAGGTGTCTGGCGCGGATGCCATTCTGAGTCAGTTTGTGGATAGTGTGCATCAGGTTTTGTTCTATGGCACTGACCGGGCTATTGACATCCCAACATACGCCGCAGGAGACCACTCGCTGATGTTCATACCCGTCAGCAATGCCGAGATTGTAGCCGATGTGCGTGAGGACAAGACACGCTATAGGATGCTGCTGAAGTATCATGGAGTCGTATATGACCTGTCGGTGACTGACCCATATTATATAGAGGCCCTAAACACCAGGCAGGTCAAGGTGGGTAAACAGCCTGAATTGTACGTGACACTCTCGTTGGGACTCGTCTACGAGGAGCGTCACCATAAACTCATTGCTGGAGTCATCCTACCCTCTTTGGATGCAGCCCGTTCTGAGGCAAACATGGTGATGGACGCGAAACAGGAAGTCCGCATTATTTCTGTTGTTCCGCTGACATACGTTGAGCGTCGGACTATTAGAAAGGCTTTTGTCATTCCAAGTCAGAATGGACTTGCCGTTTGTTTTCGAAGGAGAAACGGAGGTGAGGATTTCCTGCCGATAGACAATGCTGATGGTGTAGAGGCGTGGCAGAAGATTTCTCCTGGTAAGATAGACATCGTGACATACAGTGACGGTCATCGAGCCGTCAACGTGAGGAATAGCGGCGGAGTTGTCTGGAGATGGATTCATAATTTCCTCCGTTTTCCTAAATTCTCTTAATATTGTGTTGCAAGCGTGAATATTTGTAAGGAATTTAGTAATTTTGTGGGCTAATTTATAAGTTATGACACGCTTTACGATATACACATACCTTTTCAAGCCCGTCAACGAGCCGCAGGAGCCGGATATGTTCTCGCCAGAGGTGGACGTGGAGGAGTCGCTGCGGATGAAGCAGGAACTTCTGGCAGAACTGTTCAAGGCGGAGAGCAAACTGAAGTTTGCAAGGTTTCGCGCTAACGGTGACGGCGAGGGCAGGCAGTTTGAGCACATGATTGTGGCCCAGAGCGGCGGCATCATTGTGATGCGACTGGCCAACACTACGCAGCAGGTGCACGAGAAGAAGTTCAACCGCTGGACGGAAGAGGACCAGCCGAGCCTCTACGTGCTGATAGACAACCGGAAGGACAAGCAGATCATCGCCATCGAGAACCGTCCGCAGGCTTTCAGCGAAACGGAGACCGTGGCACACATCATGGAGGAGACCTTCAACCGCCGCCTGTGGAGCAAGCGTCTGCAGGTGCAGATCAACGCGAAGTATCGCACGCGCGAGTTCTGGGACGTGGTGAGCGAGTATGAGCAGGGTATCGCCTCGGTGACGTTCAAATTCCCCTATCCCAACCTGCCCGAGATTTCAGACATGGTGGGTGAATACTACACGGAGCTGGCCCGCCGCACAAATACGGAGCCGAAGACCACCATCACGGCACCGCCTAAGGAGAAGGCCATCCTGCAGCAGGGAGACCTGATACTGGAGTCGATGATCAAGGCGGCAAGTGCCAGCGGCAAGGTGATCATGATGCGGCCGAAGGGTGCACGCAAGTGGAGGAAGATAGGACTGGAGACCATCGTGCAGGAAGAACTCTCTGACCTGGCTCTGAAGGGCTTGGAGAAGCAGGAACTGATTCCCCGCAAGTGGCAGGCCATCGTGGACTTTCTCGACAAGATTCAAATCGTTTACGCATAGCCTCACGATGAAAGCACGATGGGACACGAGGCAATGCCGTGAGCGGACGATGCAACTGCTGGAAGAGCAGCTGTTCTGCGACCTGTATGATACGCTGAAGGACATCACAACGGAATATGGCGAGCCGAGCCCAGCCGAACTTTGGGACGAGGCAGCTGCGAGGTGGAAACCGCTGCTGGCATCCAAGCGGCCACAGACGGCGGTGGAGATGCTCGGCGAGGAACTGACCGAAGCGTACGGCGAGCGCGGGGCTTTCCTGGTGCTGATGATTCTGATGTATATGCTGGTAACGATGTTCCGGCCATCGGAAGACAGTCCCTACCGTCCGTTCTGCGAGGCACTGGCAGCGGCCACTCACGGTCATCCGCTGTTGAAACGGCTGTGGGAGGGTGTACGCCAGACGGAGGACGAAGAGGAACGGGCAGGCAGGAAGATCGGCGTGGTATGCTCGCTGCTGGCTGATGCCCGGCAGAGCGGCGAGCCATTCAGCCTCGATACCGTTGAGGAGTGTATTCTCCGCTACCCCACCTTCGAGCTTCAGCAGACGGCACTTGAACGGGCCAACAATCTGCTGATGGGTACGGCTTGGGGCACGAGGTCGGCCAAGGTGTTCCAGAAGATGATAGACAAGCGGCAAGAGCAGCAAGAACGCCGGGAGCAACGCCAGGAACAGATGGCTGCATCGGTAGAGAAAATAGCAGAAAAACCATCCGTAGTGATTGACTCCGTGCAGGACGTGATAGCCGACGGCGGTAAGAAAATTGTTCAGAATATTATTACAGACAAATAGGAGTAGCTATATATGGGAATCATTATAAAAGGTGACGTGAAGGGTGACATCATCAGCGAGGGTGGCGTGAAGAATGAAACGCACTATCACTATGGTGATGAGCACAGAGTGGAGCAGCAGATGCAAAAGACAGAAACCCACGTGGAGGACTATAGCCGAAATCAAGTGAATGCTGTGCAGAACAACATCACGGCACCTACTCGGCAGGCCATCGTGGATGAACTTCTGGCCCTGGCCGACAAGGGTGAATGGACGCGTGGCGTGACGGGGGATGACATCAAGGCGATGCTGCGGCAGGTGCTGGAGCAGTCGGACGTGATGTGGCAGTTGCTGGAGCGTGGGCGCGGAGACCGCCTGAAGGTGGTGTGGCAGAACCTGACGGGCTATTTCGTTGACCGCAGGCTGTTGTCAACGACGATTGGTGCTCCGGCGCTGAACAAGATGTTCTTCGGCGATGACAACGGATATACCAACATCGACAAGGGGAGGCCCAGCAAGGGACTGATGACTGCCGATTTCGAGAGCCTGGTGCCCCTGCTTGACAAGTATGTGCCCAGAGTGGATAAAAAAGCATAAAAGACGGGGGCAGACGGAACAATGTTGGAGATAAATCACTATATTTGCAAACAAGAAAAGAAAAAGATAATAGGTATGGAAGAGAGACTGATGGTCAAGAATTTCGGCCCGATAACAGACTTGGACATCGTAATTCGTCCGCTGACGGTGTTTATCGGAACACAAAGCAGCGGCAAGAGTACTGTGTCTAAGTTGGTGACGATATGCAGGGATATGCGCTGGTGGCAGTTGCTGATGGACAATCCTGAGTCGGACGAGGTGCTGAAGCCTTTCTATGGCTTTGCCATAGATGAGTATTTCCAAGAGGACAGTTATTTCGAATACAGCAATAACGGGCATACAGTAAAATATGAGAACGGGAAGTTTAGTTTTAACTCGGAAGTCTGGAGTAAGGACGATATTGACAATTATATAGCTTATTCTAATGCTAAATTAAAGTATAGAGGTGATTTGCCTAGCAGTGAGGAAATTGATAATATTTCCCAGACAGGATTGGATGCTAACGCAAGAATGATACTTTACATCTTGGCAGAGCGCAATCTCGTTGGCAACCTGTCTGAATCGTTGGCTTCAATGCTGACAGCTAATGTTCCTTTACCTCAGCCTCTGTTGGAATACATGAGCTTATTTGAGAAGGCAAGGCATAAACTGGTTCCATATAAGATTCCATTCTTAGGTGTTAGTTTTGTAATGAAGGGAGGCCGCTACCGTGTAGAACTGACAGGCAAAGAGAAAGACTTGCCACTGAAAGCGACTTCTTCCGGGTTGCAGTCGGCGATACCTATGCTTATGATTATTGACTACGTCCTTCAGACTGACAGCTTTGATTCTTTCGTCATAGAAGAACCTGAACAGAACTTGTTCCCAGAGAACCAATTTGAGATACTTGGCTTTATTACTTCAAAATTTTGGGCAAAGAAGTACAGACAATTCATCATTACCACCCACAGCCCCTATATGTTGTCGAGTCTGAATGTGCTGATGTTGGCTTATAGGCTTCAGCATATAGAGGAGGTACGCGAAGAGGCAGAGAAGATAATTGTGCCTGGCTATACCGTAAATCCCGATGATGTGGCTGTATATTCGCTTGACCCTGACGGAGACAAGTATTGCCAGAGCTTGATTTCGGAAAAAACGGGGTTGGTTTCGGTAAATGAGTTGGACACCGTTTCAGAGGTTATCGGTGATGATTTTGACCGTCTTTATCGCTTGTATCTGAAAACTAAGAAAAAGAACTAAACACAGGACTATGGCGGTAAATCAATCGGCTATTGACAACTTACGGTTGGACGAGGCTTTCGCCACTGGTACTCTCAGGCCGTTTAATGAATGTTGGACGGTGAGAATGGATAGGGAGCTGATGATTGTGGATGATGACACTGAAAAGTGCTCACGTTTCTCGAACAATGAAGAGGAACTACAAAAAGCTTTGCTTGTCATCAATGAGAATCATCGGGAGATTGTATTATTGTCAATTGACAACAAACTGATACGAGATCATGAGGGCGGTATTGCCGACTGTGCTTTGTTTGATGATAATCAGTTTCGTTTTGTTGAATTCAAAACGAATGCCTACGGCAATTCTAATGAAGCAGTCAGAGATACTTTCGATAAGGCTACTGGTCAACTAAAAGAAACCATCCGTGTGTTTAAAGACAAACTACAAAAGGTAAACATAAAGTTTGAGGATGCTGTAACTTTGAGTTGCCATATCGTAATTTCTCACAGATTCCCCAAAAGCAGAGCCATTAAGCAGGAATACCAAATGAGTTTTGCAGATGAAAATAACAATATTGAGTTGTCTTTTGCAGAGAAAACCTATTGGGAGGAACCTTGACGGGGTAATCTGACGTAATCTGAACACGATAAGAGGTGCTCGGTTCTCGAAATTTCGGGAATCGGGCACTTCTCGTTTATGGCTGATTCTGAATGGGTTGTGCGTTGCGGGCGAAAATAATCTGAGATTATCGGCTCAGATTTGCCCCGCTCCACGGCTTATAGACCTTTGCCGTCGGCTTTCGAGATAAGACCGGCGTTGGATGCTTATCCTATAGACATGCGGAGGCTCTATAAACAAGATGAAACAGAATGGTTTCAAGCAGGAGATTTTGCTGCAGGCCGTGAAGATGGACGGCAGTATCAACTTTCAGACCAACGGCGACATCAACATCTATCCGTGCCCGTGGGAGGACGGCAAGGAGGTGACCAATGGCAGCAGAGTGAGGTATCGCGGAGGCATCGAGGTGGATGCTGACGGCAGAACCCGAGTGAAGCGCTACAACGATGGGAAGTACGGCCCGAAGTACGAGGTGCTCTACGAGACGGCCCACGGCAAGGTTCAGATGAATCATCCGCAGGTTCGCCCGGGTGACGGCTACAGGCGCAAGAGCGAGGAGTTCGTGTACGTCACGTTCAAGTTCCCCAAGAACTACGGGGTGTCGCTGATGAAGGCGTTGTTCCAGGAAGAGTGTGACGAAGTAATGGCTTATCTGAAGACAAGAAAGGAGGAAACGGTATGGTAACTAACGAGCAGGAGATGCGATTCACGTGTATCGGCAGGGGACATGGTGCCCCCTGCCTGCCCGCCACCCGCAGGGAGTGGGAGCGGCTGCGCCGGGAGCCTTGGCTCAGCGAGATGTGCGCAAGGATCGAGAAGGGCGAGGAGCAGCTGAAGCACCAGTTGCCGGTGTGGACGCCGAGCTGTGCGGAGTTCCGCAATAACCACCGCGCTGCGGCTGATGCCTTGAAGCCGCTGGCGAGGCTGATGATGGACTTCGATGACAAGGGGCATACGGACGAAATCGTGGCCCGCCTGCTGGGAGTGGAGGCTGCTTCGGTTGAAGGCTCTGAGGTGAAGGTGCCTGAAGGGCTTATCACCATCAAGCCTCACGGCCTGACGGTGCTGCTGATAGAGGAATCGGTGCGGCGTGGCACGCATGTGCTGGTGGAGTTGCCGGAAGGCATGTCGGCTGACGAGGCTCAGCAGGCGATGAAGGAGGCTACGGGATTTGAGCCGGACGTGAAGGTGAAGGGCTATGACCGCTGCATCTATATGGTGCCGGAGAGCCATACCCGATACGTCAGCGAGCGGCTGTTTGAACTACAGGCCTCCCCGGTCAAAGCCTCCCCAAGCCCCTCCAAAGGAGGGGATGTTAAGATAGCTGATGCTATTGAGAAATCTGCGAATAAACCTGCGAGCAAAACCGCCACTTCATGTAACCAGACACCCCCTCCTTCGGAGGGGCTTGGGGAGGCTTTCCCCCACTCATTCAAGGGCATCGCCTATACCTCTATTATCGCCGAGTACTGGCAGCGCATGGGTGGTGAGCCTACGGAGGGCGAGCGTAACGATAAGCTCCACCAGTTGGCGGCTAACCTGCGAGCCATCTGCGACAATTCGGAAGAGTGGCTATTAGAGGTGATGCCCCGATTCGGACTCTCTGAGCAGGAGATGCGGAGTATCGTTCACTCTGCCTGCAAGGAGCCTACGAAGGGTTCGCGGCTGATGAAGCAAATCGTGAACGCCCTTCTGGACTGTAGGGAATTTAGCTTGTCTAATTCCGAAACCGATGCAGATGATTCGGATGCGGCGTTTGACAAGCAAAACGCCCTACAGGTGGATGTGAGGAAACTGCCGATGGGGCTACGTGAATCGCTCGTTGGTGTGCCCGTGTCGATGCATCTCCCCGTGCTCTGCTCGGTGCTGCCCATCGCTGCGGCGTATGCCGACCAGGTGGAGGTGGAGTATTGCGACGGCAACCGCCAGAGGCTGGGACTGATGTCTATCATTCGCGGTGAACAGGCCTCGGGCAAGAGCGTCTGCAAGAATGCCGTTGACATCTGGAAGCGTCAGTTTGACGAGGAGGATGCGCTGGCCCGTAAGCGCGAGGAGGAGTGGAAGGAGCGCAAGAAAGGCCGCAAGGCCAACGAGAAGGCTCCCGAAGACCCACACGTCTTGATTCG